>CAZVYC010000051.1:0-24092 GCA_964631425.1 uncultured Rhodospirillales bacterium | reverse complement strand
GCACCTTGACCTTCTCGTCGCGCACCGATGTCGCATCGAACTGGGCCGGCGGCTCCATCGCGACGAGGGCGAGCAATTGAAGCATATGGTTCTGCACCATGTCGCGAAGCGCGCCCGCGCGATCGTAGAAGCCGACCCGGCCCTCCAGGCCTACGGTTTCCGCGACCGTGATCTGAATATGCTCGACCCCGCCCGCATTCCACATCGGCTCGAACAGTATGTTGCCGAAGCGCAGCGCCAGCAGGTTCTGCACGGTCTCCTTGCCCAGATAGTGATCGATCCGGAAGGTGCGCTGCTCAGGAAAGACCGCCGCGACGGCGTCGTTGATCGCCCGGCTGGAATCGAGGCTGTCGCCGAGCGGCTTTTCCAGCGCGAGCCTTACCGTGTCGCCCGCCAGCCCGGCCGCCGCCAGTCCTGCTATGGTCACGCCGAAAAGCGATGGGGCGGTCGACAGGAAAAGCGCGAGACCGCGCTCTGCCGGCCCGATCGCCTCCGCCAAGGCCGCGAACCGTCCCGGCTCCGCGACGTCGACCGACACGTAGCGCAGACGGCGCAGAAAACGGTCAACGCGTTCCGGCTTCAGCCGGTCGGCTTCGACAAACTTCTCCAGCGCTCCGCGCGCCGCCGTGCGAAAGGCGTCGTCGTCCAGGCTGTTCCTGGCGGTGCCCACGATCGTCAGTGTCGGGGGCAACAGCCCATCCTCGTCCAGCCCGTAGAGCGACGGCAGCAGCATGCGCCGCGCAAGATCGCCCGTCGCGCCGAACACGACGATCGTCGATACCGGGCCGCCGGTCGTCATGCTTGCACCCGTGTCGCCGAATGCCGTCGCGAAGCGCAGTTCCTTGCTCATGCTGGACGCCCCTTCGAGCCACCACGATCGTGTCGTTTCGTCACGCCAGCTCAGCGGAGTCGTTCTGATCCGGTTTAATGGACCTCCGGGCATGACTGTTCGACCGGATCTCACCTGGAGGGAGCGGTTGGCGCGCGGGGAGCGGGTCGAACCCGCCGGGACCGTGCCCAGCACGATCAATCCCAGGCCGACGCGACGTGCTGCTCATGTCCCCTCCGTCCTCGGGCAATCCTGGCCCCGAGCCCGATTAGAAATCCATCTTGAGGTTGGCGCCGAACGTGCGCGGCGGCAGGTATTCGGCCTGCCAGGGGCCGAACGCGTTGGAAGCGTTGGTCTTGATCCGCCCGTCTTCGAGATTCTGGACGAAGACCTCGACCGACCAGCGCGTCGCACCGGGCGCGTTGTACTGCAGCCCAAGATCGGTTCGCGTATAGGAACCCTGCCGGTCGCCCGAGCCCAGATTGAACACGCTGAGCCAACTCGACGTCTCAAAATGGGTGCTGACGTGCGGGACCAGCGTGCCGCCGTTCCACAGATGGAAGATGTGGTCGTAGATCAGCTGCAGCGCCAGGGTCGGCGCGTGCGGCAGCGTATTTCCGGTAACGTCGAGACAGGTCCCGATGCCGGGCACCGAGCAGGGAGGCAGCGAATAATCGTTGCTGCCGGCAATCAGATGGCCGAGCTTGGTGTGCTGCAGCGACGCCGAGAGCGACACAGTGTCGTCGGGCGTCACCTTGGCGGCGAGCTCGGATTCGAAACCATACACAGTCGCGCCCTCGGCGTTGGAGGTGCGCAGCACATGTGTGCCGTCCGGGTTGGTGACTGGCGCGCTGAACTGGAAATCCTTGAAATCCTCGTAGAAGAATGCGTTGTTGAGCGTCATCCGGTTGTCGAACAGTTTCAGCTTGAGCCCGACCTCGTAATTGGTCAGCGTCTCCGGATTGTAGAGAAAGCCGCCATCCTGGACGCCACCCGACTTGTAACCGGTCGAGATGCTGACATAACCCAACACGTCGTCGGTAATGTTGTAATCGGCACGCGCCAGGTAGGTCAGCTTCCTCCATGAACCGCTGCCGGTATTGAAGCTATAGGGCGTCCAGCCGAGCGACAGCGCATTCTCGTTGGGAGCCAGCGGCCCGCCGCAGGTCGAACCGCAATAGCCGATGCCGAGGCCGCCATGGTTTGCGCGGGCGTCCCAGGTATAACGCAGGCCGCCGGTGAGATGCAGGGTGTCGGTCACATGATAGGTCGTCTGCCCGAACAAGGCTTCGGAATCCACGGTTTCACTCGGCTGGACGAAGGAGCCGCCCCAGTTGATCGGACCTTGAAGCGTGCCGTTCAGGATGTTGATGTCGAACCGGATCGAATTGTCCTCATGGCCATAATAGGCACCGAGGATCCAGTCGAGATCGTGATTGCCGGCGGACTTGAGCTCGATCTCCTGGCTATAATTGAAATAATGCGAAAAGTTCGTGCGGTCTTCCTGATCGTTGCCGCCGGTGGCGAAGCTGGTCGGCGCGATGGCGCCGCCATCCTGGTCGAAATCGGATGAGCCGTCGAACCAGCCGAAGCCGGCAATATAGGCGAACGCCAGATAGTCGTTGATGTCGTAATCGACCCTGCTGCGCAAATTATAACTGTCGCGATGCAGGTATGGTGCAGTGTCGATCAGTGCCGACCAGAAGGAATAACCCGCTCTCGGCGTCTGCAGCAGATTGATGTCCGGCGTACCGCGATCCTGGAAGTACTCGAAGGACAGAACCCAATGCAGTGAATCGGTCGGTTCCCATAGGGAGCTGATGCGGATCGCCGCCTGGTCTTGCGCATTGTACTTGTTGCCGGACTGCACGAACAGATTGGCATTGATCGGCTGAAAGGCCAGCGGATGGGACGGATTGGCGGCATTGTAGGTGGCGAGCGCCGCCTGCTGGCTGGCAATCGAGGGGTTGGGTGGCGCCTGATAGTCGACATAGCCGTCATGGCGTTCTTCGGCGAAGGCGATCCGAAGCCCGAAGGTATCGGTGACCGGAAGGTTGAGCGCGCCGCGGGCGCCGAAGCGGCTGTAGCTGCCGCCGCCGATCTCCAGCGATCCGTAAGTCTCGTCGAGCGTCGGCTTGGCGGTTTGCATATTGACGGCGCCGACCGTGGCGTTGCGGCCCCACAGCGTGCCTTGCGGTCCCCGCAGGACCTCGATGCTGCTCATGTCGAACAGAAGGGTGGTCGCGCCTTCCGCACGCGGCGCATAGACGCCGTCGACATAAGTTGCGACCTCCGGATCGGCATACTCGGTCTTCGCGCTGTCGTTTCCGATACCGCGCAAGGTCAGGGTGATGACATCGTGATCACCTTCACTGGTCGCCTGGAAGCTCGGCACGAGATGTGTCACGTCCTGAATGTTCTGGACATGCGCTTGCTCGAGCTGAATGGCATTGAGCGCAGTGATGGCTACAGGGGTCGACTCCAGCGCAGTCGATCGCTTTGTTGCGGTCACGACGATTTCCTGGAGTTGGCCGCTGTCGGCGTCGGCCGCGGCGGCGGCGCGGGCACCCACCAGTAGTGCGACGACCGCCGCTCGGGTGCAATGTTTCAAGCTGTCGTTCATCCCGCGCTCCCCCTGCTGTCATTGGAGCCGCAAGCTGCGGCATTCGTTGGCGGGCCAAACATGCGTGCTCTGGACAGCGTTGTCAATATTTAATGACAGCGCTGACATAATCGCCTAGAATGTCATCAAAACAGGGGTGAGGAAGGCGCGCCAATCGTTCGCGGGGGGAGAATCGCATGGGACGGATCGGTTCAATTCTCGTCGTCGGCGGCGGCACGGCCGGCTGGCTCACCGCCGCCTATTTGGCGCGCTTCCTCGGCGCCGGCGTCGAGGGCGGAATCCGCATCACGCTGGTCGAGTCGAGCGACATCGGCATATTGGGGGTGGGAGAAGGCACCTTTCCCACCATCAAGAATACCCTGGCGGCGATCGGGATCGACGAAGCGCGGTTCCTGCGCGCCACGACCGGCACCTTCAAGCAGGGCATCCGGTTTCCCCACTGGGTGCGCCCGCCCGGTGCTCCGGGCCCAGACCATTACTTCCATCCGTTCAACCAACCGAACCAGCGCGCCGAGGGGCCGGAGCTTCTGCCCTACTGGCTGCTGGGCGAGGCAGGCCCCGGCGTCGCCTTCGCCGCGGCTGCGACCATGCAAAAGCGGGTGGCCGACCGGGCGCGCGGTCCCAAGCGCCCGACCGACCCGGATTACCGGGGTCCGATGAACTATGCCTACCATTTCGACGCCGGGCGCTTTGCCGCGTTGCTGGCCGAGCAGGCAATGACGATGGGCGTGAGGCGGGTGCTGGCGACCGTCGACCGGGTGGAGCTCGACGCCGGCGGCGCCATCGCCCAGGTGATCACCCGGGAGCACGGGGCGTTGTCCGCCGATCTCTATGTCGATTGCAGCGGGTTCAAGTCGCTTTTGATCGGCGGGGCGCTCGGCGCGCCGTTCCGCAGCGTCGCCGACACGCTGTTCGTCGACCGGGCGGTGGCGCTGCAGGTGCCCTATGACCGGCCGGATGCGCCGATTCCGCCTTACACGATCTCGACCGCGCACGAGGCCGGCTGGACCTGGGACATCGCGCTCCAGGAGCGACGGGGCGTCGGGTATGTCTATTCCAGCCGCCATACCGACGACGGAAGGGCGGAGGAGATCCTGCGCGCCTATGTCGGTCCCGCCTGCCGCGACCTGCCGCACCGGCAGCTCAGGTTCCAGGTCGGCTATCGGGATCCACAGTGGGTACGGAACTGCGTGGCGGTCGGCCTGTCCGCCGGGTTCCTCGAGCCGCTCGAATCGACCGGCATCGGCCTGATCGAGATGGGGGCCTACCTCATCGCCCACCTCTTCCCGTTCGATGGAGATACCGACCGGGTCGCCGCACAGTTCAACCAAGCGATGGCAGAGCGCTATCGCAGGATCGTCGATTTCATCAAGATGCATTACTGCCTGACCAGGCGCACCGACCATCGCTTCTGGATTGATAATGCGGACCCGGCAACGATTCCGGCCTCACTCGCCGACCGGCTTGCCATGTGGCGCTGTCGGCCGCCGCATCGGCTCGACTTCATCGCAGACTGGGAGATGTTTCAGCCGTCGAGCTGGCAGTTCGTACTTTACGGCATGGAGTTCAGGACCGACCTGACCGGCGCCCGCGCCCTCTATCCGCGCGGGCGAGAAGCGCGGCACGAGTTCGAGATGATCCAGCAGGTCTCCGAACGCGCCACGGCGGATCTGCCGCCGCACCGTGCGCTCGTCGATCACATCGTCGCCAACGGCCTCGGCCCCCTTCCCTCTACCGTGCCGCGCGCGCCGAAGGTGCAACGCCTTTAGGCGCAGGACCGGTCGACTGCCGGATGATAATCTCGTACGGCAGAACGCGGTGGGGCGTGGGCGGCGGCTCGGCCGATATGTCCTGCCCCTTGCGGGCGAACATCGCGAACAGCATGTCGGCCGCAGCCTCCCCCATTTCGGATACCGGGTGGCGAACCGTGGTCAGCGCAGGCCATAGCATTTGCGCCATCGGCGTATCATCGAACCCCACGACCGACAGCTCTTCCGGCGTCGCGATGCCGAATTCGTGCCCCACCGCGATCACCGCCGCCGCCATTTCGTCGTTGCTGGCGAAGATCGCGCTCGGCCGATCCGGCCGCGCCAACAGCCGGCGGGCGCAAGGTACGGCAGACGCGTAAGAGAAGCGGCCCTTCTCGACGAGATCGGGCTCGATTGCCAGGCCGACCTCGGCCATTGCCGCACTGAAACCGGAAAATCGGAGCTCGGTCGCCGCATGGTTCGGCGATCCTTTGATAAATCCGATGCGGCGGTGCCCGAGCGACAGCAAATGCTGCGTGAGCTTGATGGCGGCCTGCCGTTCGTCGATGCGGACGGATGGTGAGGCATCGTTCTCCTGCTCAGGCGTGATTCGGACATAGGGAACGTGCGCCGCCGCAAGCACGCCTAGAACGATCGGATTGTCGGTGACCGGCGCCGTCAGCACCACCCCGTCGGGGCGGAGCTGGTTGATGAGGGCGCTCGACCGCTGCTCGACATCGGGGCTGTGATAATCGATCTCCTCGATCAGGAGATGGTAGCCGTATTCGCGGCAGCGGTTGAGCAGCCCGGCCTGCACCTCCGCGGTATACGTGCCGCTCGGATCGCCATACAGGTGGCCGATCAGCCAGGACCGGTCGCCGGCGAGGCTGCGTGCCGACAGGTTGGGCTGGAATCCCAACTCGGTGACCGCCTTGCGCACGCGCTCCTGCATGTCCGGCGTGACGTAACGCTCTCCGTTGATCACGCGCGAAACGGTCTTGATCGACACTCCGGCCAGCTTGGCCACATCGGTGATCGTCGGTTTACGGTCCATCACGATCGGCACAGTCTGTGTCCAGGTCAATTCGCATGGTGTCTGACATCGCTATCCTAACAATAGGGCTTTACGCTCGAAGTCAATCGGCGTGGCGCTCATCGCTGGTGGACAGAGGCCAGATGGCGACGACCGACAATGCCAGGCAGGCGATCGGCGGCAGGCACATGATTGCGTGCAGACCTTGAAGCGTTCCTGGGGACTGGCCGGCGTTCGCGACGAATCCGATCCGTTGCAGAAGGAGGCCCAGCGCCATCGCGCTCATCCCGATCGCAATCTTCTGGAGGAAAGAGGAAAGGCCAAAAACCTTTGCTTCGTCGCGCCGACCGAAACGGCGTCCGAGGTCGTCCACGACGTCCGGCAACAGGGACCAGATGCAGATGGCGTGCGCCGCGCTGCCGATCGATACGACCGCCAGCAGCACAAGAGCGGCGGGGAGGTTGTCGCTGGGGCTGACGTAAAGCGCGGCCAGACCCGACGCCATGATCGCTGAGCCCGCGATCCAGCCGTTGCGCTTGCCGAACCGTTGAATCACGGCCACCCAGGGCGGGATCGCCGCCAGATTCGCGATCGCCGTCAGGGGCAGGACGTACGGCAGCAGATCGATCTGATGAAGCTGATATTTGAACAGATACAAGATATTCTTGTTGAAGACGGTGTTGGCTGCCGAGAACAGCGCGACCGCGATCAGCACGCGGACCAGCGGCCGGCTCCGCGATACCAGGCGCAGGAAGGCCAGCGCGTCCGCGCCCAGGCCGCGCAAGGAGATGCGCCGCGCCGCCTCTGGCGCGAGCAGGCCGGCCTGCTCGCGGGTGCCGAGGAAGCATAGGGTGAACGCGACAGTCGACAGCCCGCCGATGATCGCGGTCGCGGCGCGATAACCCGACGCCACGTCGCCGGCTCCGAGCGCGCGCACCAGCACCGGCAACAGGAAGGAAACGGTAAGCGCCCCCAGGAAGGCGAATTGCATGCGGTAGCCGACCATGCTGGTACGGTCGCTCGGATCGGCGACAACCCGTGCGGACAGGGCTGCGTAGGGGATATTGATTACCGTATAGGCTGTCCTGAGCCCAATATGGGTGACTAGCGCGTAAGCGATGAGCGAGCCGCCCGCCAGGCCGGGATAGGAGAAAGCCGCTACGAAGCAGAGCCCCAGCGGCAAGCCGCCGAACAGCAGATAGGGGCGGTACGTGCCCCAGCGGCTGGTCCGACCATCGGCGATGATCGCAAAGACCGGGTCGGCTGCCCCGTCCCAGACGGAGGCGAGCAGGAAGATGATACCGGCCCACCGCGTCGAGATGGCGAAGACGTCGGTGTAAAAATAAAACAGGAACAGGTTGATCGCCTGCCAATAGAGATTGAGCCCGAAATCGCCTATACCGAAGCCGAGCTTCCGTATGAGCGGCAGCCGCGCCGGTTGGGACTGCATCGAGCCAACCGCCTCCGCCCCTGCCAGCCTTCCCATCGCGCCCTTCCTGTCGCCTTTCGCCCGGCCCTTCGTCCGGAAGATGTCACGAGCCCCGAATTCCTACATGCGAACCGGCGCATTCAGTCTAGGGCGGTATGATAACGATATCAATCGGCGTTTCCCGAGCGACATACAGCCTTGGCCAGACACCTTTATCATAAGCGACTGCAGCGCAGACATGTGCGTGCTTGGTGTTGACAGCGTTGTCTTAATAGCCCAAAGCTTCCCGCCGCAAGGGCGATAGCCCGATGGCAGGGCGGGGGGAGACTGTGATCGCATCAACCGACAGGACGCCGGCTCTTCGATGCCGCCCGATGCGCCGGAAACGGCTTGGCCTCGTCGCGGCCGCCAGCGCTTGGCTCCAATGCATGCTCGCCATGCCCACCGCGCTTGCGGCGGATACGCCGACGGTTCCGGGTGCCGTCCATCCTGAATTGTGGCCGAAGCTTGAGCCCCCACCGCTCGCGTCGCCGGCTGTCGCCGCCCGCGTCGCGAGCTTGGTGGCGGCGATGTCCGTCGAGGAAAAGGTCGGCCAGATCATCCAGGCGGATATCTCTACCATCACACCCGACGATCTCCGCACCTATCCACTGGGGGCGGTGCTGGCAGGCGGCGATTCAGGGCCCGGCGGTAACGACCGCGCCCGGCCGGCCGCCTGGCTGGCGCTCGCCGACGCCTTCTATCGGGTTTCGACGGAGAAACGGCCGGGTCACACGCCGGTGCCGGTGCTCTTCGGCATCGACGCGGTGCACGGCAACAACAACATCCCCGGGGCGACCATCTTTCCCCACAATGTCGGACTGGGCGCGGCGCGCGCCCCCGACCTCGTCCGTCGCATCGGCGCCGCCACCGCGGACGAGGTCGCTATTGTCGGCCTCGATTGGGCCTTCGCCCCAACGCTTGCCGTCGCGCGGGATGTCCGCTGGGGCCGGAGCTATGAGAGCTATGCGGAGGACCCGGCGGTGGTCAGTTCCTATGCCGGAGCGATGGTCGAAGGACTGCAAGGACGGCTGGGCTCGCCGGATTTCATGACCGGATCGCATGTCATCGCTTCCGCCAAGCACTTCCTCGGCGACGGCGGCACGCAGGACGGCAAGGACCAGGGCGACAACCCGGCCAGCGAGCATGATCTGATCGCCATCCATGGCGCCGGCTATCCACCGGCGATCGAGGCAAGTGCGCTGACGGTCATGGCATCGTTCAGCAGTTGGCAGGGCGTTAAGCTGGTTGCCAACAGGGGACTGCTGACGGACGTGCTGAAGGGCCGGGAGGGCTTCGAGGGGTTCGTGGTCGGTGATTGGAACGCCCACGGCCAGGTGCCCGGCTGCACGAAATACAGCTGCGCCGCCGCGATCAACGCCGGACTCGACATGCTGATGGCGCCGGACAGCTGGAAGCAGCTCTATCGCAACACGCTGGCACAGGTGCGGTCGGGCGAGATCCCGATGTCCAGGTTGGACGACGCGGTCAGGCGCATCCTGCTGGTCAAGGCGGTTTCCGGCCTGCTCGACAAGGGGCGTCCCTCCGGACGGCCGCGCGCCGGGAAGTTCGATGAGCTGGCCTCTCCCGCTCATCGCGCCATCGCCCGCGAAGCCGTACGCAAATCGCTGGTGCTGCTGAAGAACGAGAAGGGGCTGCTGCCGCTGCGGCCCGGCATCCGGCTGCTGGTCGCCGGCGACGGGGCCGACAACGTTCCGAAGCAGGCAGGCGGCTGGACGATATCCTGGCAGGGAACCGGCAATACCAATGCCGACTTCCCTCAGGGCACCTCGATCTATGCCGGGCTGAAGCAGGCGGTCGAGCAAGGCGGCGGCACAGCCTTGCTCAGCCTTGACGGGTCCTACAACGTCAAACCGGACGCCGCGGTGGTCGTATTCGGCGAAGACCCCTACGCAGAATTCCAGGGCGATCTCGATACGATCGAATTCGCCCCGGCGGATAATCACGCCTTGGCACTGATGCAACGGCTGAAAGCGCAAGGCATTCCGGTTGTGGCGGTGTTCCTGTCGGGAAGGCCGCTCTGGGTCAATCCGGAACTCAACGCCGCCGACGCCTTCGTCGCCGCGTGGTTGCCCGGCACCGAAGGGGCCGGCATTGCCGACCTGCTGATCCGCGCGCCGAACGGCGCCATACGCTACGATTTCACCGGTAAGCTGCCCTTTTCCTGGCCGCGTGCCGCTACGCAATCGCCGCTCGATCAGGGCCAGCCGGGCTATGATCCGCTCTTCGCTTTCGGTTACGGGCTGACCGACCGCGATCGCGTGAGCATGCCGCACTTGCCTGAAGAATCCGGCATTACGTCTGCGACGCGGATCAACCACAACATCTATTTCACCGCCGGACACGCCGCCGTACCCTGGTCACTTCTCGCGGTCGACCCTGATGGCGCCGAACCTGTCAACGCGGCGCGCCAGACCAGTCCGGCCCGGGTAGTGGAGATCCGCTCGGTGGACACGCAGAGCCAGGAGGATGCCAAGTCGGTGGTGTGGAACGGCAGCGGGCGCGGAACGATCGCGATCGCCGGCCCCTCGGTCGATCTACGGCGACAATCCAACGGCGATATGGCCATCGCGCTGCACCTGCGTGTCGACATCCCGCCCACTGGCCCGGTGGTCTGGCGGCTGAGATGTGGGAAATCCTGCGGCGCTTCGATGGACATATCCGGATTGGTCCGCGATGCCAAACCCAGCGTCTGGACCACGCTCCACATTAAGCTGCATTGCTTCGCCGATGCGGGGGCCGACCTTGCCAACGTCGAACGGCCGGTCGAAATCGAGACCGCGGGCCGGTTCGGAATGACCTTCACGGATCTGAGGCTCGAGAGCGCTGCCGGCGATGCGACCTGTCCCAGCTGACGAAACCAAGCCGAAACAGCGGAACCGTGTCGTGAACCAGAAGGGGGAAGCCATGCGCATATCCAGGCGTGTGCCAATGATCGCAGTGATTGCCACGCTGGGCGGGCTGCTTTTTGGGTACGATACTGCCGTCATCTCAGGCGCTATCGGCCCCCTTGAGGCGCATCTCATCGCGCCGCTCGGCCTGTCGGAAACAGCCCGCAATTCGCTTATGGGACTGACCGTGTCGAGTGCGCTGTTCGGTTGTGTGCTAGGCAGCGCGTCCGCGGGCTGGATTGCCGATCGCTGGGGCCGTCGCGCGGGCCTGATGCTGGCGGCAACCCTGTTCCTCCTTTGCTCGATCGGCTCGGCGGTGCCGGAGATGTTCCTCACTGCTATCGACGGCATGGGCCCGCGCGCCATCTGGCCGTTCAATTTCTACCGCATCGTCGGGGGCGTCGGCGTCGGTGTCGCGTCGATGCTGTCGCCGCTCTACATCGCCGAGATAGCCCCGCGGGAGCGTCGCGGACAGCTTGTCACCTTCAATCAGATGGCGATCGTGCTCGGCATCGTCGGAGTCTATTTCGTCAATTGGGGGATCGCGAGGCATGGCGACGAGCACTGGCTTTTCAGTGTCGGCTGGCGCTGGATGTTCGCTTCCGAGGCGATTCCCTCTGCCCTGTTTCTCGTCCTGCTGTTCCTAGTGCCGGAGACGCCGCGCTGGCTCGTGATGTCTGGGCGAGATTCCGAGGCACTGCCCCTGCTGGTCGCGATCGAGGGCAGGGAGGCGGCGCCCGGCGTGCTGGCGGACATTAAGGCCGGCCTCGGCCAGTATCGCGATCGGCTCTTCGCCTATGGCGGCCTGTTGGTGCTCATCGGCATCTTGCTCTCAGTGTTCCAGCAGGCAGTCGGGATCAACGCGGTGCTCTATTACGCACCATTGATGTTCCAGAACATGGGGCGCTCGAACAGCGCGGCGCTGCTCCAGACTGCCTTCGTCGGCGCGGCCAACGTGGCGTTTACCCTGGTCGCCATCTTTACGGTCGACCGCGTCGGACGCAAACCGCTGATGATCGGCGGCGCGGTGGTGTTGGCTGCGGCGATGATCACGCTCGGTGGCCTGTTCGCCACCGATCGACTGGGCATCACCGCCTTCGTGGTTATCATTATCTATGTTGCCGGCTTCGCATTTTCGTGGGGACCAATCACCTGGGTCCTCTTGGCCGAGATATTCCCGAATGCGATCAAGGGAAAGGCGATGGCGATCGCTGTCGCCGCGCAGTGGATCGCCAATCTCGTGGTCTCCTGGTCGTTCAAGGTATTGGACGGGAGCTCCTTCCTGAATACCTGGTTCAATCACGGCTTCTGTTATTGGCTCTACGGTGCTGTCAGCATCGTCGCCGGGCTTTTCGTCTGGCGCTTCGTGCCCGAGACCAGGGGGCGCAGCCTGGAGACAATGGAACAGCTCTGGCTTCGCCCTCCGACGACATCAAGGGCGGCGGTGTCATCAGCTTGATTGCGGGATCGTCACCGTCGCGTAAGGGGAGTAGAGCGACCATCCGAGGCTCGTGTAGAGCTGGCGGCCATCCTCGGTCGCGACGAGAACCTGCGGCACTGACTGCGACGTCCTCGCGGCTCCTAAGGACACCATGATGGCCCTGCCCAAGCCCAGCCGCCGGTGAGCCGGCTTCGTCTCAATCCGGTCATAGATGAAAACGTCTGCCGTTTCCGCCGCATAGCCACTTGCTGCGAGGGTACCATCAGGTGCCTCGATCCGAACGTGCGTCCGGGGCCCGCCTTGCTCGGTATGAATCCTGTAGCCATCAGGCAGCGCTCGCGAATTTGGAGCTGTCGAACCCGCGACCATCACGTACCTCACGGGCTGGAGCTGCCAAGGCGCAGGTACCGCGGCGCTCAGTTCTTCTTCGCTGCCGCATAGCTTGATGAAGTGGCGAGGCGTAGAGATCTCATGCGCGAGTTCGGACATTCCCCCTACGATCCGAGGAAATACCCAGCGCCGCAGTTCCGTCTCGGAATTCGTGTCAACGCGAAAGCCGCCGCGGTCCGGCACCGGAAGCGGGAGGTCACGCGCAACTGAGCGCGCAGTCAACCAGGCCGCGATCAGGCTGGCATCGTTGCCGTGGAATTGGGATTTGCCGCTCATGGCCGATCCATAGGATAGAGCATCCCCTATTTCAACGATACTCACGGAGAGGATACGATAGTGATGCGTCAGGCTGTTCTTGGCGCGACAGCCGAACAGGCCCCGTTTAGCCTGCCCCGTTATTCCCGCTGAAGTCGCGGTTCGAGGCCGCCCGGCACCACCGGGCGAACCGCGTTCATCGCCAGGGCGGCAAAGGCGATCGGCAGCAATAGCAGCCCGAAGAGCGCCAGGGGCGCGACCAAGCTGCCGGTGGCATCGGCTACCAGCCCTGCGATCGACGGGCCGGCGGTGGAGAAGCCCGCCAGCAGCCAGATCGTCGACAAGGCGGCGGTTCCGCCTTTGCTGCCGAAATAGCGGATCAGCAGGACAGCGACCGCCAGAGAGGTCACGCTCCAGCCGATCCCGAAGATCGGCACGAAAGCGTAGGTCATCCAGAGCGCATGAGCGAAGGCGAGCAGCATCATTCCCAGCGCCTCGGCCAGCAATGCGAATGCCAGCATCAGCTTGGGC
This sequence comes from uncultured Rhodospirillales bacterium, assembly GCA_964631425.1. Lineage (GTDB taxonomy): Bacteria > Pseudomonadota > Alphaproteobacteria > BOG-932 > Roseiterribacteraceae > BOG-932. The sequence continues at coordinate 10,862 of CAZVYC010000051.1, read as the reverse complement.
TCGAACCGCTCAGTCAGCCAGCCCGAGATGCCGGTCGCGACGGTACCGACCAGCCCCTGGAGGCCCAGTATCTCGGCGGCGTAACCGGCGGACCAGCCGTGCTCAGTAAAGTGCGGCACGGCCACGGCCGCAACCGTGATGGTGCAGGCCTGCGTCGCCACCATGGCGGCCGCAATGATCATGAATTGCGGCGTCGGCAGGAATACGCGATAGCCCCACCCCGCGCTGTGAGCAACCTTGGCCGCCTTACCAGCCGGCTCCAAACCGGACGCGGTCGGCGGCTCGCGGATCAAAAGGGCACAAACGCCGGCGACGAGAACCGCCATGGCCGCCATCGCCACCCAATACAGGCGCCAGCCGCCGCCGGTCGCAACCAGCGCCCCCGCGACAGGCGGCAGGACGGCGCCGCCGAGCGAGCCAACCATCATGTAGAGCCCGATCATTCGGGGCGCGCGCGTCTTGAACCAGCTGGCGATCAGATAGGTGCCCGAGGCGTTGGCGACCAATGAGAAGGCAAAGCCGAAGATCGCGGCCGCGACGTAGAAGGTGGCGAGGGTTCGGGTCGTCGATGCGAGGAAGAATCCCGCCGCGAGCAGCGCCGTTCCGGCGACGACGGTCCATCGTCCGCCGATCCGGGGAATGAGGGCCATCGGCGCTAGGCTCGTGGCGGCGCAGACCAGGCCCAGCGCTAGAAAGGCGGCGCCCGCCGCGGCTTCCGACCAGCGGAATTCCCTCATCATCGCGAAAAGGGGAATCCCCATGGAGGGAAACGTCGTGCCGGAACCGAAGAGCAGGACGGTCGAGACCGCGATCAGCACCAGCCATTCACGCCGCATCACCGTTCCTCAGGGTCCGATATCGAACAGGTATTACAGCAAGCCCATGCCCCATCGCAGTCACGGGGCGCCAGCGAACATGAGACCAGCATGTCGTAGCCGATCCTACAACTACAATCCGCCGCCCCGGGCGGCACCGCGTTCACCGGCTTTGTCTCAGAAGCGGACCATCCAGGCGGATCGGCGTCGAAACATGATCAGCGGCGGGGACGAGAACTGAGTAGGGCTGTATGGTAAGCCTGATGCGCGCCCAGCGAAGCCCTCACACACGTCTCCAGGACGTGCGCCCCGGAAGGAGTGCACGCGTCCGTCTCGGATCCTATGAATACGAGAAGAAAGGTGTTTCGCGCTTCGATCTGCGCGATCCCTATCACCTCGCCGTCACGCTGACCTGGCCGCAGTTCCTCGCGGCCCTGCTGGCGCTCTATCTGGCCGCCAATCTCGTCTTCGCCACCCTGTTCTGGCTGGTGCCGGGGTCGGTTGCCAACGCCCAGCCGCGCAGTTTCGGGGATGCATTCTTCTTCAGCATGGAGACGTTGGCGACCGTCGGCTATGGCGAGATGCATCCGGCGACGCCTTATGGCCGGGTGGTCGCCGGCAGCGAGATCGTATGCGGGCTCGCGTTCACCGCCATCCTGACCGGCCTTACTTTCGTCCGCTTCTCTCGTCCGCGCGCCAAGATGGTCTTCGCCGCCAATCCCGTCGTGGCGATGCATAACGGCAAGCCGACCTTGATGGTGCGCGTCGGCAACGGCAGAGCAACGATGCTGACGGATGCGATAGCGAAGCTCAACGTCCTCCTCTCCGAGAGAACGGCGGACGGCAAAGTGTTTCGCCGCGCGCAGGAGTTGAGGCTCGAACGGGCGCACATTCCCGTATTTCCGCTCTCCTGGACGCTCATGCATGTGCTGGACGAACGCAGCCCGTTGCACGGCTACGACGAGGCGCGCGCGATCGCCGCGGATGCGCGCATATTCGTGACGATCGACGCACGCGATCCAACCCTCGCCGCGACGGTCCAGGAGATCCGCAACTACGTCCCTGAAGATTTGCTCTTCGGCATGCGCTACGCGGACGCCGTGACGACGGCGGAGGACGGCATGCTGGCAGTGGACCTGACCAGGATCGGCGCGCTGGAGCCGGATGTCGGCGCCGCTCACGCCGAGCAGGGATGGACCGAGCAGGAGCTGCGGTAGGCGTCGCCCCACCAGGCGGGCCGCAATCCCCAGGACTATGTCCGCCACCACGGACCTGAGCCCATCGGCGGCTCGTCAACAGAAACGGTCGACCGCTGTGATCGAGGGAACAGGCGTAACCGCGCTTCAGAAGGGTCGATCGCCGCTGATCTGCACCCGGTAGCCTGATCTCGTATGCGGGCGATAATCCCATATCGCGGAATGCTGGACCGGGCGGTTGTCCCAGAAAGCAACCGAATGCGGACGCCAGTGAAACCGGCACTGGAATTCGGGCCGTTGGACGTGCTGGAAAAGGAAAGACAACAACGCGGCGCTCTCATCCTTGGGCAGCCCCTCGATCCGGGTGGTGAAGCCCTTGTTGACGAACAGCGCCTTCTTGCCGGTCACCGGATGCGTCCGGATCACCGGGTGCGTGGACCTGGGAAGCTTCATGCCTTCGGGCGTGATCCCGCCGAACCCGACGACCGCGTCGTGGATTGCGGTCAGTCCTTCCAAAAAATGCTTCATCCGATCGGACAGCCCGTCATAGGCTGCGTACATGCTGGAAAAGACCGTGTCGCCGCCGGTCTCCGGAACCGTGTGCAGATAGAGGATCGAGCCCAGCGGGGGCTCGGGATCACAGGTCATGTCCGAATGCCAATCCTCGCCGGCGACAAATTTCGAATCCTTGTCGGCATGGATGATCGTGACCTCGGGGTGGTCCGGCACCCGCCAGGGCGCGGTGCTTGGCGCGATGTGGATTCCGCCGAAGTGCCGCGCCAGCGCCTTGTGGCTTTCGAAGTCGAGCGGCTGGTCGCGGAAGAAGATCACCAGATGGTCGGCCAGCGCCTGATGCAGGTCGGTAACCTGCTCGCCAGACAGGGACTTCGTCAGATCGATGCCCGAAACCTCTCCGCCGATGATCGGGGTGAGCCGGGTAACTTTAATGGTCCGGTAGGTCATCAATGCTCACTCCTCGGAAATATCGGAAGCCTCGTCAGAATTACGGCGAATTACGCGATTTGTTCGCCCTGCACGGCCGCCTGCCTCAAAACGGCCGTTCGCCTTTAACCCACGTGCGGTGCACGTGGCGCTGATACCGCGAGAGGTCGAACCGCGTTCCCGTGTGCAGCGTACAGCGATTGTCCCAGATCAGAACATCGCCGACGCGCCACTTGTGACGATAGACGAACCGCTCCTGCGTCGCGAACGCGACCAGCTCCTGCAGAACATCGCGCCCCTCGGGATTGGGCATCCCGACCACGCCGCGGGTGGTGCCCGTGCTGACCCAGAGCGCCTTGCGCCCATCCGCGGGATGGGTGCGGACCAGCGGGTGCACGACATCAGGGAGCCTGTTGTCATCCGGGGGCAGATGGATGCCCTTCAGCTCCATCAAAGCGAGTTCCGTGGGGGTCATTGGCGCCTCCTCAGCGTCAGGACATTACAACAATACCTCCCGGCAATTCTTGCACGACAGCGCCCGCGAAGCCGTGTGCGCGCGAATTAAAGTCAACTTTCAATCGACAACTTGTTGTACGATGCGGTACAAGAGTTTTGGTTTTGACGTCGCCGTACTGGGCATGTTGGGCAAACGGCATAGAACCGGCGCCATGCCTATAAGTGCCCCCCACGTCGTGTAAGACGACGAGCGAATTGGCGGCTGTGCTGGAACTGGTGCTGTATGGCCGCTAAACCGGATTGGCGCCGCCGAACGTTTTACCTCCCCTCGTACAAGAAGTTGGGGTACATGTAAGTATAGGGGCTAACAAGCGATATCAGTTCAACCTTTATAGAGGGAATTGTGATGTCAGCAAACCTGCGGTCTCATGTCAGCTGTGTACTCTTCTCCTCCTGTGCGCTGCTTGTGCTTGCGGGGAATCTGACGCCAGCTTGGGCGCAGCGTGCGGCGTCTACGTCGAGCGGTGAGCAGGGGCTTCAGGAGATCGTCGTGACGGCGGAGCGCCGGACGACGAACATCCAGACGACGCCGCTCGCGATCACCGCGATCCAGGCGGATACGCTTCAGAAGGAGAACATCAATATCCTGGCCGATATCGACGGCCGGGTCCCCAGCCTCGAGATCACCAAGAGCTCGGGCTACGAGACCATCGTGACGATCCGCGGCGTCGGCCTCGAGACGCCGGAGAACGAGCCGACCACCACTCCCAGTGTCGCGATCTTCGAAGATGGGGCGTATCTTACCAATTCGATCACACTCGACCAGACCTTGTTCGACCTCGATCATATCGAGGTGCTGCGCGGCCCGCAGGGCGCGCTGTACGGCCAGAGCGCCATTGCCGGCGCCATCCTCTTGGTCACCAAGCAGCCCAAGCTCGACGAGTTCAGCGGCGCCGGCGACGTCACGCTCGGCAACTACAACCTGCACCGCGAGCGCGTCGAGGTGAATATCCCGCTGGGCGACAAGTTCGCTGTGCGCCTGTCGGGACAGAATTACGGCCATGATGGCTTCACGAAGGACGTGCTGCTGCCGAGCAACGATCTCGACGACGCCAATGATATGAGCGCCAAGGTCGCGATCCTGTGGCAGCCGGTGGACGACTTCAAGGCGACGATCACGACCGAGTTCTACAGCTCCGATTTCAACGGCGCGGCCCAGAAGAACATTAACGATCCCAATCCAGATCCGTGGACGGTATCGCAGGATTATCCCGCGCATTTCGCGCTCAACACCAACCTCACCCACCTGAACCTGGAATGGAACCTGCCGTGGTTCACGGTGAAATCGGTCACTGCCTATCAATACCTCAAGCACGTTCAGCAGGAAGACAGCTCCCGCAGCGCCTTCTCGCTGATCGGGACGTGGGACGACGTGGCGGGGTGGAACACGCATCTGCGCAGCTTCAACGAGCAGTTCGATATCCTGTCGAACGGCGACACGAACTTCGACTGGGACACCGGCGTATTCCTGCTCAACGGGTTTACGCGGCAGTACGTCGCCGAGTTCGAATGCCCGAGCGCGTCCGTTTTCACCTGCAGTGCGCCCACGCCTGCTATCTTGGCATTGTCGCCGAACCTTGAGACTAATCCCGGACCGGTTCAAGGTCCTTATCTGGTGTTCGGGCAGGACGTTCGGGTTTCCCGGCAGGCCTATGCCTGGTTCGCCCAAGGCACCTATCACATCTTTGACGACCTGCGCTTTACGGCCGGCGTACGCGTCAATTACGACGGCTATAGGGTGGACACCATCCAGTTCTCGACTTATCCAAACCCACCCACGGAAGGATATATCAATTACTGGGATCTGATTCCGACGTGGCGCGCCGAGCTCGATTATGACCTGACGCCGGAGAACATGATCTATGCCAGCTTCTCGCGCGGCTACAAGCCCGGCGGCATCAACCCCGAGAACGCTTACAACCACGAGGCGGTGCTGGCCACCCCGACCTTCAACCCGGAGACCAACACGGCGTTCGAGCTCGGTGCGAAGAATACGTTCCTCGACAAAACGCTGAGCCTCAACGTCGCCGGATTCTATTACATCTACCGGAACATGCAGTTCATCGCCACCGACCCCGAAGAGTTCTCCGGCGGCATCGAGAACATCCCGTCCGTCCACGTCTGGGGCGGCGAAGGGGAGGCGCATTATTCCGGCATGCAGCAGAAGCTGCACGCCGACGCCAGCCTCTCGATCCTGGGCGGAGAAATCGCGGGAGACTACTACACGATCGATTCGACCATTCAGCAGCATCTGATCGCGACTGTGCCGGCCTGCATGTTCGGCGGCGCATTCTTCAACCCCGCCTGCTTCAGGGCCGAAGAAGCAGCCAGCGTCAATCTCAACGGCAAGGCGCCTGCCAAGCTCCCCGATCTTCTGGGCTCGCTCTCGCTGTCCTACGACTTCTCAATCCCCGACGGTACGATCATCCCGTCGGGGATCTTCACGCCTCGCATCTCCTATGTCTATCGCGGGACCTTCTCGCAGCGCATCTACAACCATCCGGGGATCGACACGGTGCCGGCCTACAGCCTCGTCAATCTCAACTTCGAGTATATTCCGAACGACAGCAACCTGACGGTTCAGTTCACCATCAGCAACCTGTTCGACAAGGCGGGCGTCATTTCCCGCTACACCGATCCGTACGGGACCTTCACGACGTCGCAGCAGTTCACCTCGCCAAGGCAATTCCTGGGGACCGTCAGCTATTCGTTCTAGAATACCGAGATCGGGCTGGGCGCTAAGCAGGATGCGGTCAGGTCGGATCGCATCCGGCTCTAACCAAGCAGCTCCCGGATTCGCGCTGACAAATCGCTCAACAGGAAAGGCTTGGTGATGAGTTGCATTCCAGGTTTGAGAAACTCACTCGGGTTCGTCGCGTCTTCCGCATAGCCAGTGATGAAAAGCACCTTTAGCTTGCGACGCAGAGCACGCCCCATATCGGCGACACGCCGACCATTTATTCCCGGCAGTCCGATGTCGGTAATCAACAGATCGACATGCTGGTCGGATTGCAGAATCTCCAGCCCCGAAGGTCCGTCAGCGGCCTCTATCGTGCGATAGCCGAGTTCCGTCAGCACGTCGACGACTTGCCCGCGGACCACGGGTTCGTCTTCGATCACGAGCACGGTTTCACCGTCCGCGGGATGCATGCTTCGTACCTCCGGAAGCAAATTCTCTCCGCGATCCTCGATATCGCCGCGCGGCAAGTACAGCTTGACGGTCGTACCCTTGCCGAACTCGCTGCCAATCGTGGCGTGGCCGCGCGACTGGCGCGCAAAACCATACACCATGGACAATCCAAGACCGGTTCCATTGCCCATCGCCTTGGTCGTAAAAAAGGGTTCGAAAGCTCTTTCCAGAACGGCTTGCGTCATACCGGTACCGGTGTCTGTGACGTGAACGCAGACATACTGACCTGGTTGCAATTCTCGCTCGTGGAGCGCCGCCAGGTCGTCGACCGAGACATTGGAAGTCGCGATGGTAAGCGTTCCGCCGTCAGCCATTGCAGCTCGTGCGTTGAGGGCAAGGTTTAGAATTGCGCTCTCCAGTTGGTTCGGGTCGCATAGTGCGGGCCAAACTTCAGGATCAAGCTGTAGATTGAGCCTCGTTGCCTCTCCAAGAGTGCGGCGCAACAAATCTCCCATTGCTGATATGAGCGGGTTTGGCTGAACGGGCCGCGGGCTCAGCGGCTGGCGGCGAGCGAAGGCTAGTAACCGGTGGGTGAGAGCAGCCGCCCGGTCTGCCGATGTCTCTGCCGCATCCAAAAAGCGCTCCGTTTCACTGGCACGCCCCTGGCGGATCCGCTCCCTCATGATCTCGAGACTTCCCGAAATCGCTTGAAGGAGGTTGTTAAAGTCATGTGCGATACCGCCGGTCAGCTGACCGAGTGCCTCCATCTTTTGCGACTGCCGAAGAGCATCCTCTATTTCCCTTTGTTCTGTGATGTCGCGTCCCACGGCATGGACGCGCCCGGCATCGGGAACGGCTGTCCAGTCCAGATAGCGATAGCTGCCATTCTTGCGCCTGACTCGGCACTGGAACGTCTTGGTGAAAATCCCCTGCGTGAGCTTGACGATCTCGGCCGCTGTACGGGTCAGATCGTCGGGATGCAAAAATTCGCTTAACCGATGTCCAATAAGGTCAGCCTCGGTTCCCCCGATCAACCGGATACATGCCGGATTCACGGACGAGATCACCCCGTCCAAGGTAAAGGTCATCATCAGGTTCCGGGACAGATTCCACAGCCGATCGAGATCGCGCATGCGTTCAACTTCAGCAAGCTTGCGCTCATGGATATCCGTATTGGTTCCGATCCATTTAGCCACCGCCGAATTTTCATCGACGAGAGGCGTCGCCCGGACGAGAAACCAGCGATAGATGCCGTCGTGACGCCGGATTCGCATTTCTATTTCATGCGCCGTTCCCGAGGCGACGACGTGGTTCCACCGTGCCGTCGCATCGTCGATGTCCTCGGGATGGACCAGTCGTGCCCATCCTGCCGTGTCGAAGTCTGGAATGTTCGCGCGTGTGTATTCCCGGAATCGGTCGTTCACCCAATCAACCTGCCCGGCGGCCGAGGCTGTCCAAACATGATTTGGAACGGCCTGCGCGAGCGTTCGGAATTGCTCTTCGCGCTGGCGCACGTCGAGCTCGGCCTTTACGCGCGCAGTGACGTCCGCGCCTTGCGCGAATATCCCCAAAACTTTTCCCGAGGGGCCAAATACAGGCTGGAACACGAGGTCGATATACTGACGCGTAACAGCGTTAGTCCCACGTCGCTTAAACGACACGGGGACCGCTACGCCGCTGAAGGGTTCTCCGCTCTTGTAAACCTTATCCAGTGCATGAAAGAATGTGGGGTTTAGGTCAGGCAACGCCCTCCTGACCGGCTGGTTGAGAATGTCTCGGTGCCCGATGAGCCGTAGATACGCTGGATTCACCAGTTCAAAGACATGTTCCGGCCCCGTCAGAATGGCGACGAAACCGGGCGCCTGCTCGAACATCTGGCGTAATCGTTCGCGTTCCGCTGTGAGCCACTTTTCGGCCGATAGCTTGGTGGTTGTCTCTCCTACGACGGAAATCACGCCGACCGGTTTGCCAGTGAGATCGACGATCGGCGAGAAGTCGAGATTCATCCAAACCTGTTCGGGCTTTCCTTGCCTGCAGGTCGTAAATTCTTGATCGGTATAGACCAGTGTTCCGCCGGCCAGGCACGTCTTTAACACATGCTCGTTGAAATCAACGAGCTCCGGCCACGCCTCTAGAACCTTGCGCCCGAGCGCCGCCGGATGGTGGTTCCCTGCAATCTCCGCGTAAGCGTCGTTGTAAACCATGACGCCATCGGAACCCCAAAGGATCGTCATCGGTAACTGGGACCGCAATATCAGGGCCACCATTGACTTCAGGACGTCGGGCCAATCGTCGATCGCCCCGATCGGGGTGGCGGCCCAATCCAGCTCCGCGATCAGACGAGATAGGTCGCTTTCGCCTAAAAATCCGTGTGTCTGCATGCTAAGTTCGTCGTCTCGTGATAAATAACTCGTGTCTCAGGCTTTTGTGCAGAATTGTACAAACACTGCCATCAGCGTGACGTCAGCGTCGCAAGATTGGCGGCCAGTCCAGCGCGAATGCCTCGACATAGTCGTAAGTCTTCGCGCCGGCGCCGGAAAACCGCAATGGGCCAAGCACAGCCGCTGTGACTTTGGAGGGCGTTTTTCCGACATTGGCGACACTGAAACGAATCGGCATCAGGCGAGACGGTGTTCGACCGCCGCGAAATGGACTAAATCTGAAGGGTTACGGCACGACGATGCGGTCAGCGCAGCGACCGACATCACTGAGGACGATAACGATGCAATCATCTATGACATCGGCTGATGGGTAAGAGCAGCTCCGGCTATGGCCATCCGACGAGCGGCCTCGACGAGGAGAAGGTCGCGAAAGAAATCCGTGCGACGGCCCGCGGGAAATAGGAACCCGCTCGACCACGCGAAGTTGCGCTGATGCCACCTGCCAGGGCACGAAAGCTCAAGGTCTATCAAGCGCCGTTCGGTTTCTATGATTCCGTCGTCGCGGCGCCCAATCAGGGCGCGGCGCTGCGCGCCTGGGGTTCTCGCCAGAATCTCTTCGCCGAGGGGATCGCCCGCGTTACCGACGACCCTGACGCAGTGAAAGCGGCGCTTGCTCATCCGGAAATTCCACTTCGGCGCGCCATCGGATCCGACGCGCCGTTTGAACTCGAACCCAGGATCAAGCCGAAGGCGCCGGTGATCCCGAAGGGCGCGAAAAGGATCAAGCCCGCTCCCAAGCCGGCGCCTAAGCCCGAGCCGCCGCCGGACCGATCCGACCTCGATGAGGCTGAGGCCTCGCTGCACCGCCTCGACAGCGATTGGGAACGCCGAAAAGCGGAGTTCGCGCGCCGCAGGGCTGAACTCAGTAACGACGAGGCTGCGGCGCAGGAATCCTATCGGGAAGACCGCAAGCTACGCGAACGTGCGGTGGAAATCGCGCGCCGCGCCTTCGTGAAGGCAGGCGGCAAGGATTAGCGATCAGCCCGCCTTTCGGCGGGGTGCGGCTTTCGCCTTAGTCGCCGGTTTCGTCTTCGAAGACTGGGAAGCCGGCGCTGCCTTTCCGGAGCCCTTCCCCTGCAAGCTGGCCTTGAGCGCCGCCATCAGGTCGATGACGTTGGTATCCTTGGGTTCCTCGGACGCCACGACCTCATGGCCTTTCTGCTTTTCAGCAATCAGCTTTTTCAATGCTCCCTCGTAACGGTCGGTGAATTTGCCGGGATCGAACGGCCCCTCCATCTGGGCGATGATCTTCTCCGCAATCTCGACCATGCCCGGGTCGGGCTTTTCAACGGTGATCCCGCCAAAGCTCTCGTCCGGTTTTCGGATCTCGTCCTCGCTGCGCAGCGAATAGGCGAGAATTCCCTTGTCGCGGGGCTCGAGCGCGAGGACGCGCTCACGGGTTGAGAGGACCACCCGGCCGATCGCGATGTGGCCGGAACGGGCCATCGCTTCGCGAATCACGGCAAATGGCTCCTGGGCAAGCTTGCCATCGGGAGCAAGATAATAGGGGTGATCCCAATAGATCCGGTCGATCTCGTCGACGGAAACGAACTGCTCTATATCGATCATCTTGGTGCTTTCGAGCTTCACCGACCGGATCTCCTCGTCGGTGACCAGGATGTACTGCCCTTTCGATAACTCATAGCCTTTGACCAAGTCCGCGCGGTTGACTGGACCGGTGTCCGGATCCGTCGTGATCATTTTGATTCGGTTCTTGGTCTTCGGATTGATCAGGTGGAAATGCACGTCGCCCGCGGCATTGGTCGCGGTGTAGAGCGCGACCGGACAGGTCACGAGCGATAGCTTAAGATGCCCTTGCCAC
>CAZVYC010000050.1:0-24316 GCA_964631425.1 uncultured Rhodospirillales bacterium | reverse complement strand
GCTCGACCAACGGCGGCATGCGCAAGCTCGCCCCCGACGTGGTGCTCGCCACCAGTTCGTCGGGCATCCTGATCAGCGAGGTACAAACCGTTTGTGCGCGGCCGGAGCGCGTGCTGGTCGGCCATCCGTTCAACCCGCCGCATCTGATCCCGCTGGTCGAGGTCGTCGGCGGAAAGGCGACCTCGGCCCAGGCAATCGACATCGCGATGGCCTTCTACCGCGCGGTCGGCAAAAAGCCGATCCACATTCGGAAAGAGGTCAAGGGCCACGTCGCCAACCGGCTGCAGGCGGCGCTGTGGCGCGAGGCGTTCTCGCTGGTGCATGAGGGAGTGGCCTCGGTCGCCGACATCGATGCGGCGATCGCGCACGGGCCGGGGCTGCGCTGGGCGCTGCTGGGACCGTTCCTTAACCTGCATCTGTCGGGCGGCGCCGGGGGGCTCAAGCACGCCTTGGACCATCTCGGCCCTGCGATCGAAGAGTGGCTGGCCGACATGAAGCCGGTCTCGATCGACGCCGAGCTGATCGCGGAATTGGTTGCCGGCAGCGAGGACGAGCTCAAAGGGCGGTCGCTCGACACGATGGTGCACGATCGCGACCGCGTGCTGCTGGAGTCGATGCGGCTCAAGGCAGAGGCGGAGAACCTGCCATGAGAACGCTGTCGCTCGACCATCTGACAATCTTCGACGTCGGGCCGCCGGACCTGGTGACAATCGCCGCCGAGCTCGACGTCCCCCTGGTCAGCTTATGGACCCAGCTGCCGCTCAAGGCGGAGCTGCCGCTTGTGACTGAGGACAACAAGGCGGAAACGCTGCGGCGCATGGCGGAAACCGGCGTCAGGCTGGGCAACATGGAATGCTTCAACCTGACGCCCGAGGCGGCGGTGGAGGAATTCCGACCGGCGGTTGCGCTGGGCGCGGAGCTGGGTGCAACGTCGCTCGTCGCGATCAACGCCTGGGATCCGGAGCCGGCTCGAGCACAGGAGAAGTTCGCAGGGCTGTGCCGGATCGGCGCCGAATATGGATTGAGGGTCAATGTCGAGTTCATCTCCATGGGCAAGGTGCGCACGCTGGACGATGCGGTCCGATTCGTGACCGGCTCAGGCGAGGGTAATGCCGGGATCACGGTCGACATCCTGCACCTGATCCGCACCGGTGGCACGCCGGCCGATCTGCGCGCGATCGACCCGAAGCTGATCGGGTATGCGCAAATCTGCGATGGCCCGTTGCAGCTGGCGCGCGAGGAGTGGGACAAAGAAGGTTTCGAGCAGCGGCAGATTCCGGCCGAAGGCGAATTTCCCCTGGCGGATTTCGTTGCCGCGCTGCCGGCCGATGTCACGCTGGGCGTCGAGGTGCCGCTGAAATCGCTGCGCGAGGCCGGGATTGCCCCTGCGGAAAGGGCGCGGCGGGCTGTCGAGGCGACGCGACGTCTTCTCTCGTCCTAACCTTTATTTCCCATCCACGCTGAACGCCAGCAGCGCGTTGCCGGGCGGTCCGAAATAGCCGCCGCCGGAATTCACGTAGAGCATGCCGCCCGCCACCGTCTCCCCATAGCCCGAGATCGCGCCGCCGGTCGCCTTGCCGCCATTGACGGCGTCGAAGCTGTGGCCGGTATCGAAGTCCCAGACGATCCCACCCGTGTCGGCCTCGTAAGCGCGGATATGGCCGTCGAGCGAGGCCGAAAAGACGATGCCGGGCATGGCGGCCACCGACGCGGCCTGCGCGGCGGAGCAGCTTTCAGTACCCCAGGCGCAGACCGGCGGCGGGGCGGACGTATTCCAGATCCGCCGACCGGTCGCGATATCGAATGCCGTGAGCCCACCTGCCTTGTGCGGGACGAGCTGGTTCGCCGGCACGGCGACGGTCGGGGTGAAATCCGAAAGCGCGGCATAGAGCCTGTCGCCCTGAGCCGCCATGCCATGCTCGATGCCGCCGAAGGCGCCGCCGATCCCGAGCGGGGCACGCCAGAGGATCTTGCCGCTGTCGTCGGGGTCGAAAGCATAAACCACACCCGCTTTCTGTCCGGCCAGGATCACCTGCTTTCCGTTGGACGTCGTCGCGAGGATCGTGGAACTGCCGAAATCGAAATCGGGGCCGATTTCGGCGGGGCAATTGCCCTTGCCGGGCTCAGGACAGATCACCCAGATGTCGTGCGGGGTTGCCTGCGTGAACCAGAGCCGCTTGCCGGTATCGAGATCGAATGCCATGACCGCATCGGTCGCGCCGTTCTCGACCATGCTGTAGGAATTGCCGGTGCCGACGTAGATGCGGCGGCGCTTCTCGTCGATCGTCGGCGACGACCAGGTCGAAGCGCCGGCCGGGCCGTAGATCGTCGTCCCCGCCGAGTTCTTCCCGGCCGGCTTCGCCTTCTCGGTGATCGTATAGCTTTTCCAGATCTGCCGGCCGGTAGCGGCATCGAGCGCGGTCAGGCTGCCGCGGAACGTGCAGCACGGATAGGCGGGATCAGCCGCCGCGTTCTCTTCGCCCGAGGATACCGGAACATATAGCCGGCCGCGATAAAGCTTGGGTGTGCCGCGCACCTGCGCCAGCGGATGCGAGTCGGCCTTGACCTTCCAGACCAGTTGGCCGGTCTTGGCGTCCACCGCGTAGACCGAGCCGCTCATGTCGCCGAAAAAGGCGGCGTTGCGGATTGGCGTGGCATTGCCGAGGGCGCCGATGGTCAGCGCGGTCTTGACCGGCGCATCGGCGTCAAAGCTCCAATAGGTGCAGCCGCTCCTGGCGTCGAGCGCGAAGATGCGGCCGGTGACCGAGCTGACGTAGAGCCGGTCCCCCACGACCACCGGCAGGCCGACCGCTTCGCTGCCTGGATACGCGAAGGCCCATTTCAGCCTGAGGCGGGGCACATCCTGGGGCGCGAGGCCAGGATTGGGCTGGAAGCGGCTGTTTTGGAGATCGCGGCCCCAGCCGTTCCACCCTGGGCCGTCGGGATCGATAGGGGCAGGCGGCAATTTGCAGAGATTGGCCTTTGGGTCAGGCTGCGGACCGCCGGCCTGTTTACGGGTGAGGTAGAAGACCAGCGCGTTGATGTCAGGCTCCGCAAGGCCGGTTGCCTGCTGGCGCATCGGGCCCGCGGTCAGCGCGCGCACGACCTGGTCCGGCCAGAGCGCGTTCAAGACGTACCGCGGCGGAATGCGGCCCTGGGGATGGTCATGGCAGGCGGCGCAGCGATCGGCATAGAGCGCGGCGCCGTCAACAGTGGGAGGGGCGGCTTGGGCGTCCGCGAGTGCCATGAGCAGCGACAGCGATGCCATCAGCCTGAAGCGCATCCTAACTTCCCCGCTTATTCGTCCGTTCCGGCTCGTTGCGTGAGACACAAGACCATCGCTGCCCCGACCGCGCAAGCAGCGCGGTATTCCATTTGGAGAATGACACCTCATCACGTCATCCGGCCGACAGCCGGTGTTCACCTGTCCCGGGCTTAAACTCCTTCAGCCGCCGGAACTGGGTCGTGCGGTTTCCGTTACCCAACTGAAGCTGTCCGCGGCGGCTTTCCTCCCAATCGCTGGAGCGGTGTCGCGGTAAAGCCGACCACCCATGGAAGGAAACGCGATGCGAGCGCTCGTCTGGCACGGAAAGGAAGATATCCGCTGTGATACGGTCTCCGATCCGAAAATACAGGATTCACGTGACGCAATCGTCAAGGTGACGAGTTGCGCCATCTGTGGCTCAGATCTTCATCTTTACAGTAACTTCATTCCGGCAATGTTGCCCGGCGACATCATGGGGCACGAAATGATGGGCGAGGTCGTGGACGTCGGCACGGGCGTCAACGGGCGTCTAAAGAAGGGGGACCGCATCGTCGTGCCGTTTACCATCATTTGCGGCCAATGCGAGCAGTGCAAGCGAGGCAATTTCTCGGTATGCGAAACCACCAACCGCAACAAGAAGCTTGCGGACAAGGTATTCGGCCACACCACGGCGGGGCTCTTCGGTTATACGCATTTGACAGGTGGCTATCCGGGTGGCCAGGCGGAATACGTGCGCGTCCCGTTTGCCGATGCGACCCAAATCAAGGTCCCGGACAGTTTGACCGACGAGCAAGTACTTTTCCTCGGCGACATTTTTCCCACCGGCTGGCAGGCCGCTGTTCAGTGCGAAATCGAACCCACGGATACGGTCGCTGTCTGGGGATGCGGGCCCGTCGGACAGATGGCGATCCGCAGCGCCATTCTCCTGGGCGCTGATCAGGTCATCGCCATCGACCGCCTGCCCGAGCGGCTCAGCATGGCCGAGGCAGGCGGCGCGACGACGATCAACTTCGCCGAGGAAAGCGTCATCGAGCGTCTGAGCGACCTGACCCACGGCAGAGGTCCGGAAAAGTGCATTGATGCAACAGGCCTCGAAAGCCACGTGACGCTTTCACTTCCGGATACGGTCTATGACCGTGCCAAGCAGATGCTGATGCTGGAAAACGACCGTCCGCACGTCCTCAGAGAGATGATCTATGTTTGCCGTCCTGCCGGGACCATCTCCATTCCGGGTGTCTATAGCGGCCTGGTCGACAAAATTCCGATGGGTCAGGCGATGAACAAGGGGCTGACCTTCCGGATGGGCCAGACGCATGTCAACCGGTGGACCGACGGCCTCTTGCAGCTGATCGAGGACGGCAAGATAGACCCGTCCTTCGTCATTACCCACACCGCCAGCCTGCAGGATGGCCCGGAATTGTACAAGACTTTCCGGGACAAGCAGGACAGTTGCATCAAGGTTGTCCTCAAGCCCTGAATGGAGCGGACTATGAATTATATTTCCAATCTCACTCGGCCCGAGGGTGATCCTAAGGTGCTCGAGACGGGTAACAGTTCGCTCGGACTATCCGACCAGCTCGGCCGCGCGCTCGGATGGTTCGGCATCGGCCTTGGCCTGATGGAACTCCTGATGCCCAAGCAAATTACCCGCACCTTGGGGACGGAAGGTAACGAGGGTCTCGTGCGCGCGTTCGGCGTCCGCGAAATCGCGAGCGGCGCTCTCACCCTGTCGACGGAAAAAGGACCTGGCTTATGGAGCCGCGTCGCCGGGGACGGGCTGGACATCGCGATGCTGACAAGCGCGTTCGGCAGCCGGCGATCAAACCAGGGTGGCGTCGGCATGGCGATGGCGCTGGTTCTCGGAGTGACACTGCTCGACGTCGTCGCCGCGCTGGGCGTTTCCCGGCGCCATGGACGAAACGCGGGCAACGTCCGGATGTATCGCGACCGCAGCGGATTTCCCCACGGGCTGGAAAGCGCTCGGGGGACGCTGCGCGATTACAAGGCACCAAAACCCGCCTTGAAGGCCGCCGAGTAGCCGTCGTCGAGTGACAAACTCTCTCCCGCATTGCGGGGAGAGGAACGAGCCGATCGCAGTGATGGCAAGGTGAGGGTGCCCGGCTTCTCTGCGCCCTCACCCTCCTGATCCTTGCGGATCGGGTCCCTGCCTCTCCTGCGGTGCGGGAGAGGGGATTTTAGCCGCGTGCCTTCCGGCTCTCCGGCCGAAGAAGGAGGCTTCGCCGATGCAGGTGCCGCTGGCGTAGCCGCGGCTGTCCTGGGCGATGTTGGAGGCGCAGGCGCCGGCGGCATAAAGGCCCGGTACTTGGCGGCCGTCCTCCGTCAGCACCTCGGCGTCAGCCGAGACCGACAGGCCGCCCAGCGTGAAGCCGGTATAGACCGCCTTGCCGACCGACAGGTCGAAGGCGGCATAAGGGCCAGTGGTGAGGGGCGCCACCCAATCGGGGTGTTTGTGGAATTCCGGGTCTTCGCCATGTGCGGCATGTTTGTTGTAGTCCGCCATGGTCTTCTGCAGCGAGCCGTCGGGCAGGCCCAGGCCAGCCTCCATCTCGGCGATGGTTTCCCAGCCGTCGACGAGGCGCTGGTTCATCATTTCGGCGAAGCGGGGATAGGCGAAGATGGGCGAGTCGAGGATCAGGTAAGCGACACCGTCGGGCTGCTCGCGCGATATGACGGCGCTGCGGCTGTGGTAGGCATCCTCAGCGACGAAGCGCTGCCCAAGCTTATTGACCAGGATGCCTTTCAGCAGCTGCTCGGGCGGATAAAACGGACAGGTGATGAAGGGCTTTTCCATGTTGCGTACGGCGCCGCCGGCCGACATGCCGAGCAGGATGCTGGTGCCGTCGTCGTTCGGGCCGCCCTGGACGAAGGTGGGCGGCAAGAGGTCGGGCACATACTCGGCGACCATGGCCTGATTCATGCCGAAACCGCCAGCGGCCAGGATGACCGCCTTGCCGGCGCGGAAGAACAGCACCTCGTCGAAGCGCGTGGCGCGGACGCCGACGATCCGGCCGCCCTCGCCGGCGACGAGCTCGCGCACGCGGACATCGTACAGCGGCCGGGCACCCAGTTCCGCCGCCTTGTCGGCCAGGACATGCACCGCCAGCGCGCCACCGCCTTCCTCGCCGTCGAACGCTACCTTGTGGCCGCGCGGCGCGGGCTTCGCCTGGTCGCGATAGGGCCAGACCTTCTCGTTGCCGGTCCAGATCAGGCACTCGCGGGTCGGCTGCACGACGCTCTTGTACGGATAATAGGAGCGGTCGAACGGGACGCCGTGCGCCTCGAGCCAGTGAAAATGCGCCACGCTTTCGTCGCAGTAGAGACGGATTTTTTCCGGGATCGGGTCAGGCGTCACCGCTGTAAGGTACTTGGCCATCTCTTCGGCGGTGTCGTCGAAGCCGCATGCAATCTGCACCGGCGTGCCGCCGCCGAGATAGAAATGCCCGGCGGCATTGGTGGTCGTGCCGCTGACCCCGCTGCCGCGCTCGAGCACCAGCACGTCCGCGCCCGCCGCCCGCGCCTCGATCGCGGCTGAGGCGCCCGCGATGCCGAAGCCGACGACGATGATATCCGCCCCGTCGTGCCATGCCGGCACGTCCGACAGCCGGAGCAAGGCCGGCGTCTCATATCCTGCCATGGCTCAGGCCTGGGCGAAGTCGAACTGCTGCAGGATGGGCTCGTGCCCGTCCCAGTTCCGTGACGCGGTGATGCCGGCTGCGAAGCCTTCAAGCAGCATCGGCGAGGTCTGGAAAAACTCGAACCTGAGGCCGGGCTCGGCCGGGGATTCGAAATAGGCGACATGGGTCGCCTCGTTCCGGGCTTCGAAGGTCATGAGGAGGCCGCGTTCCCGCGCCTTCGCCATGTCGCGCGGCAGGTCCGGGGTCATGTAGGCGACGTGATGCACGCCGACCAGGATCCGGCCGTTCGGATCGAGATAAGGCGACGGCAAACCCGCCACCGGCTGGATGATCTCGATCTGCAGTTCGTCCTGGTAGGAGAGGCCGACATGCATGGTCACGCTGGTCTCCATGCCGCGATATTGACCGGCAAGGACCACATTCTTGTACACGGTCCAGGGACCGATGCCGGCGAAGCGGCTCCAATGCACGACGCTCGACTCCAGATTTTCAGTCAGATAAGCGATTTGTCCGATCGGACCGAATGACAGCGCACTCATGATGGCTCCTCCCCGGGACTGGAGGCGCCGCAGCGCCCTCCATGGGGCTGATTACCACGCTTCCATCTCAAAGGCGGCTGATTTTGAGATGGAAGCCTGGATGGCGACAAAAAGCCCGTCGACGCCGCATCCGGCATCGACGGGCCTTTTGGTCACCCCGTGTACGATCAGATCAGGGGCGCGCTTCTTCCGATGCGGCAGCGGACGCACGCGCCGGGCGGGGCGCCCGGAAATCGGAGCCAAGCGCGGCGCGCAACGCAGCGTCGGCACGATTGACCCGGCTCTTGATGGTGCCGAGCTTGCAGCCCATGATCTCGGCCGCTTCCTCGTAGGAAAGGCCACCAGCGCGGACCAAGGTGATCACCTCGCGCTGGGCGGGCGGCAGCGTTTTCAGCGCGCGCAGCACTTCCTTCAACTCCAGGCTGTCTTCCTGGCTCGCATGAGCGGACATCATGGCCATCGTGGCCTCGTCCAGCTCCTCGAAGCGGCGCTTGCGATAGGAATTGATTCGGATGTTGCGCAGGATTGTGAAGGTCCAGGCCTTGATATTGGTGTTGATGTCGAAATGATCGTACGCGTTGAGCGCCCGCACCACGGTATCCTGGACGAGATCGTCGGCCTCGGCGGGATTGCCGGCCAAGAAGCGCGCGAAGGCACGCAGGTCGGGAATGATGCTGAGCAGACGCTTCTCGAAGGCGCGGCGTTCCCAAAGAGATCGAGCGGAGACGGGACGGGCCGAATTAGGTTTCGGATCTTGCATTTTCTGGTGCCTTTTGTCGTTCTACGGACAGGGAGGAAAGCTCACGTCAACTGTTAAGAACACCCGCGGACTGTCCAAGTTCCCGCTGTGGAAGATCGCTCGCCAGATTACCTCTCGACGGAGGGCGGACCGTGCCTTAGTCAGTCGGGCCTTACCCGTCACGGTTTCCATCACTCTGGGTTCGTCATGAAATTCGTGCTCTCCGGATCGTTCACGCCCGTCGCGCACCTGCCGGAGCTGGCCATCGCGGCCGATCAGGCCGGCTGGGACATGATTACCTTGTCGGATCACACGGTGAATCCGGAAACGCTCAATATCCCCTATCCCTATACCGAGGATGGTTCGCGGCGCTGGCCCGAGTTCACCGACTGGCCCGACCAGATCGTGATGATGGGGGCGTTTGCCACGGTCACAAAAAAATTACGGTTCACGACCAACGCGTTCGTGCTGCCGATGCGCAATCCGTTCCTGGTGGCCAAGGCGGTGTCGACGGCGGCGGTGATCTCGAACAATCGCGTCGTGCTGACCATCGGTGTCGGCTGGTCGAAGGACGAGTTCGACATCCTGCACGAGGATTTCTCGACCCGCGGCAAGCGCACCGACGAGATGGTGGAGGTGATGCGCAAGCTGTGGACCGGGAAATATGTTGAGCACCATGGCCGGTTTTACGATTTCCCGCGGATCGAGATGAACCCGCCGCCGACGAAGCCGATCCCAATCTGGGTGGGCGGCATATCCGAGCCGGCTCTGCGGCGCGCCGCACGAATCGGCGACGGTTGGCTGACCGACCTGCAATCGGCCGCCGACATCGTCGAAAGCATCAAGAAGATCCGCGCTTACCGGAAGGAATATGGCCGCGAACCCGACGATTTCGACGTGCTGGCAACACCGATGGATGTGTTCGACGTCGACGGCTATCGCCGGCTGGAGGACCAGGGCGTGACCCGGATCATGACCCAGCCGTGGCAGATCTACAGCCCGGGGACCAAGGATTTGCAGCTGGAGAAGGACGCAATCGCGCGGTACGCGGATGAGGTGATCGCGAAGTTCGGGTGACCAGACTTCGGCATTGATTATGCGCATTAAGGTGCGCATACTTCCTACTGTAAGCTCGTCAACAAAGGCTGCGCCGTCATGTCGACAGTATCCCGTCGTGTTCCTGAGGCACCGAAACGCCCTACGAACGTCTCCCTCAGCGATTCGCTGGTCGCGGAAGCCAAGGCGCTTGGCATTAACCTTTCACAGGCGGCCGAAAGTGGAATTGCTGAAGCGATCAAGCGAAAGAAAACCGAGCAGTGGCTGATCGAGAATCGTGAGGCGCTGGAAAGCTCGAATGCATATGTCGAAAAACATGGCCTCCCGCTTGCCCGGTACAGACAGTTTTGATGGCAAGATTCGATATCTATCGGATCGCCGACACCAGCGACTATCTGCTCGATGTTCAGAGCGATTTTCTCAGTTACCTGAACACACGGATCGTTGTACCCCTATTGCGCCCCGAGCATGCGCCGCAAGCGGCAAAACACCTGAACCCGTCCTTCGAGATTGAAGGGGAGAAGGTGATTATGGTGACACAGTTCCTGGCGGCCGTCCCCAAATCAACTTTACACACCAGCGCCGGACATTTGGCGGATCACCACGATGAGATCGTCAGGGCCATCGATTTTTTGATGCAGGGGTTCTGAGTTCTCACTCTGGGTAGAGCCTCAGTCGTGCCGCAGTTCGCGGGCCAGCGAGGACGACACCGGAACGGGCAATTCCAAAAGCTGCTGAGCCATGCCCTTGGCCGCGGCGTCGAGCCGGGGTGAGTTGTTGATGCCGCCGGCGAGGGACTGGTCCACCACGAAATTGAGGGCGTGGAAGCCGGGCAGCTCATAGCGGTCGACTTTGCCCCGACCGGGCTCCAGGAAGTGCGCGTACCATTCGGCCACGGCGCCGGGGTTCAGCGCGGCGCGGATGTAGGGGAGATATTCGGGGCGGCGGGCGATCACGCCTACGTTGAACAGGTCGCCCTTGTCGCCGCTGCGCGCCCAGGCAAGGGCGATCAGCGGAACGGTCGTCGCCGGGTCCGAATCGTCCGGCGCGGGCGGAACCGGCGGTCGGGCGATCATGGCCGGCCTGAAGACATCCGCCTTGCCGGCCTCGAACGGAATGAAGCGGCCGTCGATGCTGACCACCGCCGGTACCCGCTCTTTATCAAGGAGGAACGAAAACATCTTCGTTACGGGCCCCGGGGCGCGCCCAAAGCCTGAAAGGCTGCCGATCGTGCTGCCGACCGACATGTTCATCATCGCCGAGAACTGCTCGCGCCAGAAAATGTCCACGGCGCGCTTGTCGTCATGCTCGACCGCCACTTTGCAGATCGCTTCGCGCGCGGCGCCGCCACGACGCCGGGCGCCGTAGCTGCCGTCGCCATCCAGCACCTCGACATGCGTCATGCGCAGGTCGGGCAGGTTGCGGTCGCGCAAAATCTCGCGCGTGCGCTCCAGGATCGCCGCCGCCTGCCGCTCGGCCTTGGCCGGAGCGTCGATGCCGATGATGGGCATCAGCGAAGTGGCCCGCCACCCGTCTTCGTAGGTGACGCAGACCTTGTAGGTCGCGGTCGGCGGATAGCCCTTGACGTTCCTGACCAGCACGCGGTCGGGCCCTGCCTGCTCCAGGGTTACCTGGCTGAAATCGCAGACGACGTCAGGCACGATATAGGCTTGTGGATCGCTGACTTCGTACAGGAGCTGCTCGGCGACGGTGCCGATTGAGCAGAGGCCGCCGGAGCCCTCGGGCTTGGTCAGGATGAGCGTGCCGTCGGCGTAGCACTCGCCGACCGGATAGCCGGTATGGGCCCAGTCGGGAACGTCTCGCCAATCCGTGAAGGTGCCGCCGGTCGACTGCGCACCGCATTCGAGCAGGTGTCCGGCAGCGGTTCCGGCCGCAAGAAGGTGGTAGTCCATCGGCTTCCAACCGAACTCGTGGATGAGTGGACCCAGGATGAGCGCGCTGTCGACCACCCGGCCGGTCACGACGATATCCGCGCCCTCGGCCAATGCGGCTGCGATCGGAAAGCCGCCCAGATAGGCGTTGATGCTGAGCACGCTGTCCGGGAAGGGGGCGCCGCTGAACATGTCGCGGTGGCCGGCGGCGCGAAGCGCGTCCACTTGGTCGCGCAGGTCGTCGCCTTCGACGACACCGATCCTGAGGGGTACGCCCAGTTCCTCGGCGCGCCTGGCGAGTGCGTCCGCGAGCCCGCGCGGATTGAGGGCGCCGGCGTTCGCGACGAACTTCACGCCTTTGGCCTTCATCTCCGCCATGTAGGGCGCGACGTGGACATCGATGAAATCGGTCATGAAGCCCGAACTCGGGTCCATTTGCTGCAGCTTGGCGAACAGGCCCATGGCGCCCTCGCCCAGGTAATCGAAGATCAGGTAGTTCATGCCCGGCACACCGAGCAGCTGCGGTACGGCGATGGCGCTGTCGATCGAGGCGCCGGCCGCACCGCCGACCTTGACGATTTTGTCGATCATCGGACCTCCCCTGATCTTTGATTTTCAGTGGGGCGAGCCTCCGTGCCCGCCTCCGGCAGCGGAGGGCGGGCACGGAGGCCCGCCCCACTCGACGATTATTCCGCCGCCTCAGCGCGCGGCTGAAGCGCGGCCGCCAGCGCGGCCGGCACCGGCACAGGAAACTCCACCAGCTGCTGCGCCATGCCCTTGGCGCCGGAATCCAAGCGCGGCGACTTGTTGATGCCGCCGGCCATCGATTCGTCGACCAGGAAATTCAACGCGTGGATGCCGGGCACCTCGTAACGCGTGACCTTGGGAGCGTTCCGATCGGCAAGGAAATGCCCATACCACCCGGCGACCGCGGCCGGGGTCAGCGCCTGCCGGATATAGGGCAGGTACTCGTGGCGGCGGGCGATGACGGCGACGTTGAACAGGTCACCCTTCTCGCCGCTGCGCGCCCAGGCGAGCGCCACCAGTGGCAGGGACTCGGTGGCCGGCTCGCGAGGCGCGGCGGGAACCGCGGGGCGGATCGTGCGGGCCGGGTCATAGCCGCCCGCGGTCGGCACCGGCACCACCCGGACCTCACCATCGACTGTCACCTTGGCTTCCGCCTTGGCCTTGTCGAGCAGGAAGGAGTAATGCTGGGTGATGGGCGACACCACGCCGGGAATGAGCCCGAGGGTGGTGCCGACCGACATGTTCATGATTGCCGCGTTCTGCTCGCGCCAGAACAGGTCGCAGGCGCGCTTGTCCTCATGCTCGACCACCAGCTTCAGGATCACCTCGCGGCTGGCGCCGTAGGAGCGGGCACGGTCGCCATATCCGGCTTCGGTGCCGAGGAGCTCGGTGTGGGTGAGGCGCCAGTCGGCCATGTTGCGGTCGCGCAGCATTTCCCGGGTGCGCTCGATGATCGCCGCGCCCTGCCGCTCGGCCCGCTTCACCGCATCGACGCCGATGAGCGGGGAAAGCGAGAGCGCCCTCCAGCCGTCGTCATAGGTGACGCTGACCTTGTAGGTCGAGGTCGGCGGATAGCCGGTGGCGCCCGAGACGCGCACCCGGTTGGGACCGTCCTCTTCCAAGGTCACCCTCGTGAAGTCGACCACCACGTCGGGAACGATATAGGCCTGCGGGTCCGAGACCTCGTACATCAGCTGCTCGGCCACGGTGCCGATCGAGACCAGGCCGCCGGTGCCTTCGGGTTTGGTGATGATGCAGCTGCCGTCCGCGCGGCACTCGCCGACCGGAAAGCCGGAATGGGCCCAGTCCGGCACGTCCTGCCAATCGGTGAAGGTGCCGCCCGAAACCTGGCAGCCGCATTCGAGCAGATGTCCCGCCACCGTGCCCGCCGATAGCAGGTCGTAGTCCTCGGGCGTCCAGCCGAACTCATGGATCAGCGGCCCCAGGATCAAGGCGCTGTCGACGACGCGGCCGGTCAGCACCACGTCCGCGCCGCGCGCCAGCGCGTCGGCGATCGGAAAGCCGCCGAAATAGGCGTTCATGGAGAGGATCTTGTCCGGCAATGGCGCGCCGGTGAACATCTCGCGGATGCCGCGCTTCCGTATCTCGTCCAGGCGCGGGCGCAAATCGTCGCCCTCGACGATCCCGATCTTGAGCGTCACCCCCTGCTCCTCGGCCTTGCGGCGCAAGAGGTCGGCCAGGCCGTGGGGGTTGAGGCCGCCGGCATTGGCCACGACCTTGACCCCCTTGGCCTTCATCTCACGAAGATAGGGTCCGACATGGACGTCGACGAAATCGGGCAGGAAGCCCGAGGCCGGGTTGGCGGCCTGCATCCGGCCGAAGATGCCCATCGAGCCCTCGGCCAGATAATCGAAGATCAGGTAGTTCAGTCCCGGCACGGTCAGGAGCTGCGGCACCGCGATGGCGCTGTCGACGAACGCGCCTGAGGCTCCGCCGATGCGGACGATTTTCTCGGACATGAATCAGCCTCGCGAGTGTGAGGGTTGGGTTGAGAAGCGCGACTCAGGCACCGTCATTCCCGCCCCCGGGCCCGGGGGGCGGGAATGACGGCGTAAGAAGCTGTGTCTTCCGCCTGCGTACATCGGCTAGTTCAGATCGATCTTGTAAAGCTCGGCCGCGTTGTCGAAGAGGATCCGGCGCTTGACCGTGTCAGATTTGTCGCCGATCCCCTCCTCGATCGCTTCGTCGACATTGCCGTAGAGGCAGGTCACGTGCGGGAAATCGGTCTCGAACATGACTTTATCCACGCCGACCTTGTTCAGCAGCTCATCCGAGACGCCCTTCTCGAACCAGTAGCAGCCGTAAACCTGGCGGTGGAAATACTCGCTCGGCAGCATGGTGAACTCGGGCCGGCTGCCTGCCACGTCCGCGGCCTTGAAGTGATAGTCGGTCGATTCCAGCAGGAAGGGAATCCAGCCGATGCCGCTTTCGACCGACACGAATTTGAGCTTCGGATAGCGCGGCAGAACGCCGGAGAGCAGCAGGTCGCCCAGCTGCATCGCGTTCGACAGCAGCAGGTTGGTGGTGGTCCGCGCATAGGTCGCAGCCCAGCCGTCGGCCTTGAGCCGCTTCGGCGTGTAGTTGTCCTTGGCCTCGTCGAGGAAATTCCCGCTGCCGATATGGAAGCTGATCGGCAAGTCATGATCCTGCGCCACCTGCCAAAGCGGGTCCCAATGGCGGTCGGCCAGCACCGGCATGCCGTAATCCTGCGGCGCCGCGGTGAACAGCACGCCCTTGTGGCCGGTCTTGGCCGACCGCTCGATCTCCTTGACCGAGGCCTCGACGTCCCAGAACGGCAGCGCGATCATGGTAACGAAGCGGCGCGGATCGGGCGAGGCCCAGTCCCGCTGGAAGTCGTTGTAGGCCTGGACGCAGGCCAGCATCAGCTCGGAATCGCCCAGCTTCAGGAATTCCTGGCTGCCGAACCCGCCGATATTGGGGTAGACCACCTGGGCCCAGCAGCCGATGCTGTCCATGTATTTGAGCCGCGCCGACGCATCGTATGAGGCCGGATGCGCCTTCTCATAGGTCGGCGGATGGCTGGGGAACGGGATCGGCCAGCCGGCATTGGCGCTGGAGCCGACATCGTACATCTTCTGGTCGCCGATGAACCAGCACTGGGACTGGGTCTCCTCGACCCACCGTACATGCGGGACCTTGTCCTTCCATTTCTCGGGCACGCGCGCGGTCCACACATCCGCCGGCTCGGTCAGATGCGTGTCGCTGTCGATGAAACGGTAATTTTCTGCGCCTGCCATTTGCTCTCTCCTTCAATAACTAGCCGTCGGCCTTCCGGGGAGAGGGTGGCGCGAAGCGCCGTTGAGGGGTGGTATGGCCGGTGTAGGCGTCCGTAACTCCAGCAGGCCCCCTCACCCTCCCAGCCTCTGGCTGGGCCCCTTCCCTCTCCCCATTGGGGCAAGGGAATTAAATCCGCTGCTGTCCGCGCACGAGCCGCCCAGGCAAAGCGCCCGTGGGCTGCCCCTTGCGGTACACCACCTGGCCGCTGACTATCGTCAGGTCGTAACCCTCGGCCGTCTGGTCGAGGCGGCGGCCGCCGGCGGGCAGGTCGAATACGACTTTCGGCTGGTTCAGCCGTAGCGCGTCGTAATCGATCACGTTGACGTCGGCCTTGTAGCCCGGGGCCAGCACGCCGCGGTCGTCGAGGCCGACCGCGCGGGCAGGATCGTGGGCCAGAGCCTTGATTGCCCAGGGGAGCGACAGCCGGCCCTCCTTGCGGTCGCGGGTCCAGTGGGCGAGCGTGAAAGTGGGATAGGAAGCGTCGCAAATCATCCCGTAATGGGCGCCGCCGTCGCCCAGCCCCAGCACCGTATCCTTGTGGGTCAGCATCTCGCGGACGGAATCAAGCCTGGCGTTGTAGAAATTGCCGAGCGCGACATAGACCATCGCATTGCCGTCGTCCTCGAGCAGCATGTCATAGATGACTTCCTCCGGCCGCTGCCCGAGGCGGCGCGCCCGGGCGGCCACGCTGTCCTTCGCGGATGGCTCGTAGTTCGGCGGGTCGGCCAGCGGGAACATCCAGTCATAAGAGCGGCCGAGCAGCGCCAGCATCGAGGCCGACTCGCCCTGCGGCTCGTTCAGGAGCCTTTCGCGCACTTCCGGCGTGCGCAGCGCGCACATCTTCTCCTCATGCGGGAGCCGCGTCAGCGCCTTGTAGGTCGGGCACAGCGCGAACGGGTGCACCGTCAGCCGGTGGCCCAGCACCAGCCCGATCGGCCGCGGAAAAACCTGTGCGGTGATGGCGACTCCGTCGCGCACCGCATCCTCGACAATCCGCAGACCATCGCGCCAGCCCTCGGGGCCGCTGTTGCCGGAGCCCATGGTGAAGGTCGCCGGGCGGCCGGACTGTTCGGCCAGGCGGCGCAGCATCTTGAGCGCCGACCAGCTCTCGTCGGGAAAATCCATGACCATCTGGATGACGCCCCTGCCGGCGTCCTTGAGACCGTCGGCAATGGCCGTGAGCTCAGTCTCGGACGAGTCGAAGCTCGGGATCGCCGCGCCGTCGGCCGTGCGATGGATATGCAGGCGGGAGGTGGCGAAGCCCAGCGCGCCCGCCTCGACCGCCTCGCGCGCCAACGCGCGCAAGCGGGCGAGGTCTTCGGGAGTCGCGGGCTCGCGTTCCGCGCCGCGCTGGCCCATCGCATAGACGCGCAGCGGCGAATGCGGCAGATAGGCGGCGGTGTCGATGTCGCGCGGCCTGGCGTCGAGCGCATCGAGATATTGCGGGAAGGTCTCCCAATCCCAGGGCAATCCGTCGGCCATGACGGCGCCGGGGATGTCCTCGACGCCTTCCATGACGCTGATCAGCAGCTCGTGGTCCTCACGCCGGCAGGGCGCGAAGCCGACGCCGCAATTGCCCATGACGACTGTGGTGACGCCGTGCGAGGAGGACGGAGTCATGCGCGACGACCAGACGGCCTGGCCATCATAATGGGTGTGGATGTCCACGAACCCGGGTGTCACGAGCCGATCCCTCGCGTCGATCTCTTCCGTGCCGGCGCCAGCGATGTTGCCGATCTGGGCGATGCGGCCGTCCTTTATGGCGACGTCGGCCGCATACGGGTCCCGGCCCGTCCCGTCGACCACGGTTCCTCCCCGAATCACGCAATCGAAGCTCGCGTCCAAGCTGGCCTCCCCACTGGCTGACCGGGCTTCCGGCCGTTTAATGGTGCGACCATACCACTTCCCGGCAGGCGGCCGGAAGATGGGGCGGATAGTTTATTTCATGAGATGAAGGAATGACCCTTGCTGCGGCTCAGGCTGAACACCAGCCCTGCATAGAGATTTGGCCTGCAGCCTGCGGCGAGCTTCCGCCTTGATCTCGTCCATGGTGGCGCGCCCACTGGCGCCGCTCGCCAGTCCTTCCTGGACCAATTTCTGCAATTCCTCGACTGTGTGGACGAGAACGCCGCGAGAGTCCATTCGCTCTCGTACCGCGTCGCGGATCGCCTTGCTGGTCGACACGGGGCAACTCCATCTGCATCAACGCGATGCTATGTGCCTTGCGCACCATCGGCAATGAATTCTGGGGCAACGGGCTTTTCGCCAGTTCCATTTCATATGGCTAGCCCCCGCCACTATCTTGAGATATTTCATTTCGGGAAACGAAAGGAGCGGCCATGGACGATCTGCGAACCGGCATTCCCGACAATGCGGACGAAATCCGGAAAATCGAGGCCGCGGCGCCCTCGCACCGTTATGCCCGCGGCTGGTATTGCCTCGGCCTTTCTGACGGCTTCAAGGATGGACAGCCGCATAAGCTCGATGCCTTCGGCACGCGGCTCGTCGTCTTCCAGGGGGAGAGCGGCAAGCTGAACGTCCTCAACGCCTATTGCCCCCACATGGGCGGCGACCTGTCGGAGGGCGAGGTCAAGGGCGAGGCGATCGCCTGCCCGTTCCATGATTGGCGCTGGGGCGGCGACGGCAGGTGCCAGCTGATCCCCTATGCCCGGTTCGTGCCGCCGCGGGCGCGGACTCAGGCCTGGCCGACGACGGAGCGCAACCAGCAGCTGTTCGTCTGGAACGACCCGGAGAACGGCGCGCCGGACCCCGACATCATTCCCGATCTTGCCGACAAGTTCGCCGGCGGCTGGAGCGCCGTCTCATGGAAATCGGAGGTCATGGAAACCAATGTCCGCGAGCTGATCGATAACATGTCGGACCTCGCCCATTTCTTCTATGTGCATGGCGAGGGCAAACGCCTGGGGCCGTCCTATTTCAAGAACATCTTCGATGGCCAGATCGGCTATCAGTATATGGAGTTCCACGCGAAGGGCTCGATCTTGCGGCATGATCCGGGCGTGCCTTTCACCGGCACGGCCGAGGACATCGCGCCCGGCAATTTCCGATCGGAGGGCGTGTATTACGGCCCTTCCTATATGATCAATCCGCAATGGCGGAACGGGCCGGAAGGGACGATCGAGTCCATCCTGTTCAACGCCCATTACCCGATAACGCCGCATAGCTTCATGCTTCATGTCGGCGTGATGGTGAAGCATGATCCGCGCCTATCAGCCGAGCAGAACGCAGCCAGGGCCGAGATGATTTCCAGCCATCAGCAGGGCGCCTTTTACCAGGACGTGCATATCTGGAAGACGAAGACACGGGTCGACAACCCGATGCTGTGCCATGCCGACGGCCCGATCTACCAGCTGCGCCGCTGGCACGAGCAGTTCTATCGCGATGTCGCCGAGATCGACCCGCTGATGACGAAACGCTTCGAATGGGTCGCCGACCTCAGCTATGCCAACGAGATGTGGGACCGGCAGATCCTGGAGAATCTGGAGCGGGAGGCGCGGCGGCGGAATTGAGCGGTGCGTTGGACGGAGTTTCGGCAACCGGCACCAGCAGGCATGTCGGATTGCGCTATCGCTTATCCGACCTACGCCTGAAGCCGGCGGCTTGCCAGAACCGCACCCATCACTTAGCTTATATGTCAATTCTTGACATAAGAACCCCACATGGCAACCAACGTCCATCTCACCGCCGAGCTCGAGCGTTTTGCGCGCGCATGCGTCGAAGGCGGACGCTACAACAATGTCAGCGAGGTCGTGCGCTCCGGCTTGCGGCTTTTGCAGGAGGCTGAGGATCGCCGGCAGCGGCTTGGTCTGATGCTGCAGGCCGCGGAGCAGGAAGCCGACCGCGACGGTGCCATCCCTATCGATAGCGTGCTGACTGAAATCGACGAGATTATCGACAACGCCGAGCGGTGAGCGTCGCGCTGCTATCGCCGGCGGCAAGACGAGATCTACTGGAGGCCGTGCGCTGGATCGCCCACGACAACCCGATCGCCGCTCGGGCCTTGCGCAACGCGGTGGCCACGGCGGCGATGAACATCGGCCAATATGTGCATTTCGGCGTTCGACGACCGGATTTGGCCGACGAGCCCTATCGGTTCGTGATGCTGACGGGCTTTCCCTACGTGATCGTTTATAACGCCGATCGGCGACCGCCGCTGATCGTCCGGATACTCCACGGCGCGCGGGATCTGCCGGACCTGTTGCGTGACCTGTAATGGATTACAGCCCTGACGATGCAGTGCAACGCCGCGCCAGCGCCCGGCAACGGTGATGACGGCGGAATGTCGGATTGCGCTTCGCTTATCCGACCTACGTTTGATGTCGGTCACTCGCGAAATCGGCCGAAGCTCGCGGGATCTCAGACCGCTATCCCACAAGCATGACAATGAGCACGATCAGCAGGATCAGGCCCAGGCCGCCCGTCGGGTAGTAACCCCAGCCGGTGCTGTACGGCCAGACCGGGAATGATCCGATCAGCAGCAGCACCAGCAGAATGATCAGAATAAGCCGCATTGAGTCATCTCCTTGGCGCGTGAGCGCAATGTTGAAAATGAACCACGGGCGATCGTCGTTTTGTTCCGATGGCGGCTTCCCCCCGGCACGCGCGCACCGCCCCGTTCCGGCATGCCCATAGTGCTTGGCAGGCATGAGCCTCACCCCCTGCGGCCTTCGGTTCTCGGGTGCTAGCGTTTCGGTGCATTGCAGCAAACGGCGGCGGAGGATTCGTGACCCAGATCAGCACGGCATCAGACGGCAGGCCGGTCGAAGCGACGGCGTTCGCCGTGCTGGCGTCGCTCAGTTTCTGCCATCTGCTCAACGATATGATGCAGTCGCTGCTGCCGGCGATGTATCCGATCATCAAAGACTCGCTGGGGCTGGATTTCGGCGAGATCGGCCTCGTCACCCTCGCCTATCAGATGACGGCATCCATGCTGCAGCCGGTCATCGGGCTTTGGGCAGACCGCAGGCCACAGCCGTTCTCGCTCGCGGTCGGCATGGGCTTCACGCTCGCCGGGCTGCTGCTGCTGTCCCGCAGCCAGGGTTTCGCCGTGCTGCTGATCGCCGCGGCGCTGATCGGCACAGGATCGTCGGTGTTCCATCCGGAGGCCTCGCGGGTCGCCAGGCTTGCATCGGGCGGACGGCACGGGTTCGCGCAATCGGTCTTCCAGGTCGGCGGCAATATGGGATCGGCGCTGGGCCCGCTGCTGGCGGCCTTCATCGTCCTTCCCAGGGGGCAGGGCAGCGTCGCCTGGTTCTCCGTGGCGGCGCTGCTGGCCATGGCCATCCTGGGACGGGTCGGCGCCTGGTACCGCGACCATCTGGCCGCCAAAGCACGGCGCCGGATGGTCGCGCACGCGGCCACCGGCCTCACGCGCGGCAAGACGATCTTCGCAATCGTCATCCTGATGAGCCTGGTCTTCTCCAAATATTTCTATCTGGCGAGCATCACCAATTACCTGACCTTCTATCTGATCGATCAGTTCGATGTTTCGAAGCAGGCGGCGCAGATCCATCTGTTCATCTTCCTGGGCGCGGTCGCGCTGGGAACGATCGCCGGCGGCCCGATCGGCGACCGCATCGGACGCAAACAGGTGATCTGGGTCTCGATCCTGGGCGTGCTGCCGTTCACGCTGATATTGCCTTACGCCAGCCTGTTCTGGACCAGCACGCTCAGCGTCATTGTCGGATTCCTGCTGGCCTCGGCTTTCCCGGCGATCATCGTCTATGCGCAGGAGCTGATCCCAGGCAAGGTCGGCATGGTGGCCGGGCTGTTCTTCGGCTTCGCCTTCGGCATGGGCGGACTGGGCGCGGCAGTACTGGGCAAGCTGGCCGACGCGACCAGCATCCGGTTCGTCTACCTGGTCTGCGCTTATCTGCCCGCGATCGGGCTTCTGACTGCGCTACTCCCGAACCTCCGGGATCGGGCCAATCTCAGCGAACCGAGCCGGCCCACCTGAGCCGGGTCAGGACAGCAGTTTTTCGATGATCGAGCAAATGTCGCCGACCCGGAAGGGCTTGTGCAGGAAGGCCGAATAGCTCGACACGCGGTTCTGGATAGCGGCCTCGGGCAACGAGCACATCAGCACGAAGGGGATGTCGCGATAACGCGGGTCGGCCTTCAATGCCTCGCGCAGGTCGCCGCCGTCCATGACAGGCATCATCAAGTCGCTGAGGATCAGGTCGACCCGGTTGCCGGCAAGCCGTTCCAGCGCGTGGCGGCCATTGATCGCGGTCACGACGCGATAACCGTCGTCGGTCAAGATCGCCTCGAGGACCTCTCCGATGCCGAATTCATCGTCGACCACGAGGATCGTCTTCATCATCAGGGACTCGTGGGCTGGCTGACGACGCCGTCGCTCTTCAATTCTTCGACTTGCCGAGCGAAGCCGCTGAGCAACGCCTCAACCTGACTGAAGCTTTCCCCGACCTCCAGCCCGGCGCCCGACAGGACCAGTTCGCGCAAAGTCCGATCGAAGTCCCCGTCCCGGATCTTGAGCACCGAAATCAGCCGATAAAGCCTGGAATGCAGCTCGACATACCGCAGGAGCATCAGATTCTCGGTGATCGTCGACAGCTCGCTCACCGGCGCCCGCGCGATCGGTCCGATCAGGTCCGATACCTCCAGCGTGGCGATCGTGGTCACGCCGAGCCCGCGCAGTTCGTTGACCATCGCGGTGAAGAACGGCGCGATCCGTTCAGGGCTGACCGTGAGCCGCTGAAATCCGGCCAGCCCGTCGATCACCAACCGCTTCACCTTGCGCTGGCGCACGGTTTCGAGGAGCTGCTCGGCCAGTGCGTCGATCAGGTCCTCGGTCGGCGGCTGCCACAGCAGCTCGACGAGGCCGTTGTCCGCCAGTTTGCGGACCTTGAGGCCGAGGCTGTCGGACTTGCTCAGCAGCCGCGGCTTTGATTCGAAGAAGCCAAAATGGAGGCCGGGCTCCCGTTCGGTAGAGGCGCCGAGGAACTGCAGACCGAGGGCAGTCTTGCCTGAACCGGTCGGTCCGACCACCAGCGTCGTCGAGCCCATCGAGAGACCACCGCCGATCATCGTGTCGAGCGACTTGGAGCCGGTCGTGCAGAGCCGGGATTTCTCCGCCGGCTCCACCGAAGGCTGCGACAGGCGGGCCTCGGTGCGCGGGTATACCTCGATGCCGTTCTCCGTAATGCGGAACGCGTGGCGCCCGCGCACATAGGCGCTGCCCCGGAATTTGCGGACATTCAGGTCACGGACCGACCGCCAGCCATAGCTCTCGTCCGACAGCTCGATCATCCCGTCCACCATCGTGTGTTCAGGGGACACGCTGTCCTCGCGACCGCTCGTCAGCAAAAATATGGTGCATTCCGTGACAACCGCCTGCGTCTGCAATCCATGAATGAATTTCTTGAATTCCAGTTCCGATGGCGCCGTATGTTCGGCCGCCACCAGCCCGTCCAGTACCAGCACGGAGATCTTGCGGGATTGAATTTCGCGACGGATCAACGTCAAAAGTCCTTTGAGTCCCTCCTCCTCGAGAATGCGGAAAGCGCTGATATACTCAAGCGATCTAGTAATTGCACCGGGCTCGAAGAACCGCATATTGCGCATGTGCATGAGCATGCGATCATGGTTTTCCGCCAGCAGCGTAACGTAGAGCGCCCGGCCGCCAGCCGCCACATGGTCATAGCAGACCTGATTTCCCAGGATCGTCTTCCCCGCCCCGGGCGGCCCCTGAATGATGTAGATGCCGCCCGTGAGAAACCCACCCTTGAGGATGATGTCGAGCCCTGCGATCCCACTCGGCATCCGCGCAAGCGGCGCGGCATCGTCAGATTTGGCCCTGGTCATTTTTCGTCCTGGTCTTTGTTGAGAGGCAATATCACTGAAAAGGTTGCGCCTTTGCCCCCGGCGCTGTCGAGTTCAACGGCACCGCCCATCGCCGCCGCCAGGCGGTTCACGACCCAAAGCCCGACCCCGAAGCCGCCTCCGTCGGCGCGAGCGATCACCGTCTCGAACGGCGCGAAGATGCGCTGCTGGTCCTCAGGCGGGATGCCGGGACCTTGGTCCTTGACGGCAATCCTGACCTTGTCATGCTCACGCCGGACGGTCACCGCGACCGGTTTCCCCGGTCCGAACTTGATCGCATTAGAGACGAGATTTTCCACAATCTGCTCGATCGCCATTCGGTCCAGCCGGCCGACCACCGGTTCCGGCACGGTCACGCGCAGCTCCGAGTCCACATTGGCCGCGATCGGACCGAAACCAGCGACGATCTCCGCAACCTGTGCACCGATATCCATCATGACCGGCTCGAGCGTCAGGCGATCCGACGCCAGCCGGGTCACGTCCAGCAGCACGTTGGCGCGCTTGACATACCGGGCGATGATCGTCTCGAGCAGCTTCAGTCCTTCAACGACGCGCGACAGCTCACCCCTCTCAGCCGATTTGAGGAGAAGGCCAACCTGAAGCACCAACGGTGCCATCGGATTGCGCAGTTCGTGCGCCGCGATTGATAGGAAACGGTCGCGCGCCGCCAGCTTTTCGCGCAGGCCCGCGATGGTGGCTTCGAGATTGGCGAAAGAGTCGGGACCTTGACTGTCGCTGATGTCCAAGTAAACGGCCTGCCTTACCACTGGTTACCGACCTCAGCGCAAGCCGTATCGCAATCGGAAGCCAAGGAGTAGCCGGAATCCAAGGAGTAGCGGAAGGTGAATCGCCCTTTCACGCCGACTCGAAGCCTATAGCCAACATTCATGCAGGACAAGAGATCCATATTACATTTTTATTTGTTTAATAAACCTTAAGCGATAGGGGATCACCGCAATTTCAAACTGGGGTGCTGCCTCCTTGCCTTTTTCCGAACACAGATTTCATCCATAACCGTTCGCAACCACCGAAGGTATCGGGGTGTCCACGGAACATCACGTATTTGCGGTGGGTTATTATCGGCGCTGGATTTTCCCCTGTGGAGCACAACATGAACCGCCTTTTGAAAGCGAATGCACTAGGAACTGGAGCGATTGGGCTGCTGATGCTGGGCTCGATCTCCGCCTGCTCCAATCCCTATGATCCGGGCCAGCGCGCGGCCGGTGGCGCCCTTCTCGGCGCCGGCGGCGGCGCGGCGCTAGGCGCAATTGCGGGCGGCGGACACGGCGCAGCGCTGGGTGCGCTGATCGGCGGCGCCGCCGGCGCGGCCGGCGGGTATGCCACCACGCCGCCTCCGCCGCAGCAGCAGCCACAGTACGCACCGCCGCCCCCGCCGGGTTACTAATATCCGATCGCAGAGGAGCGTGAGTCACACGCGACGGCGCGTGAATCGGATACTA
>CAZVYC010000049.1:0-24494 GCA_964631425.1 uncultured Rhodospirillales bacterium | reverse complement strand
GGGCAGGCTCGACATCGTCTTCGCCAATGCCGGCGCCGCCG
Organism: uncultured Rhodospirillales bacterium; assembly: GCA_964631425.1. Classification (GTDB taxonomy): domain Bacteria; phylum Pseudomonadota; class Alphaproteobacteria; order BOG-932; family Roseiterribacteraceae; genus BOG-932. The sequence goes on along the minus strand of CAZVYC010000049.1, from coordinate 24,453 downwards.
AATTCGCCCCGCTGGGCCAGATCACCGAAGACCATTTCGACAAGATTTTCGACGTCAACGTCAAAGGGCTGCTCTTCACCGTGCAGAAGGCGCTGCCGCTCATGGGCGAAGGCGGCTCGATCATCCTCAACGCCTCGATTGTGGCGTCGGTCGGCATGCCGGCCTTCAGCGTCTACAGCGCCACCAAGGCGTCGGTCCGCTCCTTTGCCCGCACCTGGACCACGGACCTCAAGGGCCGGAACATCCGCGTCAACGCCGTCAGCCCCGGCCCAATCGCCACGCCCGCCCTGACCAACCTGGGCAGCAGCCCTGAAGAGAGCGAGCAGTTCAAGGCCGGCATGATCGCAACGGTCCCGCTGGGCCGCCTGGGCGAGCCTGACGAAATCGCCAAGGCGGCGGTCTTCCTGGCGTCGGACGACAGCAGTTTCGTCACCGGTATCGAGCTCTGCGTCGACGGCGGATCCGCGCAGGTCTGACCCTCTTGCGGCGCCGGGAGTCCCCTCGGCGCCGCAATCCGGTCGGCCTGATGGAAATCATTTGCCGCCGGCGCGCCGGCCTGATCTTGTGCCCGCTAAAGAGCTTCGGCCGCCGACCCACTGGCAGGCCGAGGCGATCGACAGGGGGAACGACATGCTCCAGGTTCCGGGCAAATGGCCCGCGGCGCGCCCCTTGGCTCGCGGGGTCGCCACAGCGTTCGCGGTCGTCGCGATGGGGCCGATCATCGCAGCCTCCGCGGCCGACCTCCGCGCCATCGCCGATCATTACTATTCGGCCGACCCCGCCACCGCGCCCGCTCCGCCCCCAGGCGTGCCGCCGCTGCCCAAGTGGGAACTGAAGCGGCCCGGCGCCAAGCCGGTAATGGCTTCGGTGATGGCGCAGCCGGGCCTCTCCGGGCCCAACGTCTACGACCTCCACGCGATGGGCTATGTCGAGGAGGAGTATTTCCTCACCGGCACGGCCAATCTCTACGCCGCCGGCGGCAAGGGCGTGGTCAAGGCCGGCATTCCCTACACCACGCGCATCCTGGTCCGCAGACCGGCCGAGCCCGCAAAATTCAGCGGCAACGTCATCGTCGAGCCATCGCGCGACGTGAACGAGTGGACCACGCTCTGGCCTTCTGCCGCCCGCACCATCATGGCCCGCGGCGACGTCTATGTCGCCTTCACCATAGCCAAGGCCAACCTGCCGACCTTCTTCAAGGCCTACGATCCCGCGCGCTATGCCGCGCTCGACATCCCGGACGAGGGCCTGCGCTGGGACATTATGGCTGAGACGCTCGGCCTGATGCGCAGCCCCGACGGACCGCTCGGCAAGCTCGGCTTCATCGACGCCGCCGCCGGGAAGGGCGGGCTTAAGATCATCTCCACCGGCACCTCCCTGACCGGAATCATGCAGTCCGCCTTCATCGATCACGGCCACCACGCCCGCGCTCGCCGGCCCGACGGCGGGCCGGTTGTGGACGGCTATTTCCAGCTGGTCAGCGGCCGGCCGATGAACCTGCCGGCCGATGCCGCGGTCGTCGCGCTCGTCAGCGAAGGCGACATCACCCACCTGCTCTCGGGCCAGATACTGGCGTTGCGCCATCCCGATTCCGATGGCCCGGTCCGCTTCCGCTGGTATGAGATCGCCGGCACGGCGCATGCCAACTGGGAAGACCAGTCGCAATTCACCCCGTCCTTCCAACTGATCGGCGCGGCGGAAAGGTCGACGCCGCATTGCGCCAGTCCGATCTCGGAAATCGCCGTCAAGGACGATTTCGTGGCCGCTTCACTGGTCAACCTCGAAGATTGGCTGCGCACCGGCAAGGCGCCGCCGCCCGGCACGGTATTGGCGCTGAACCCCGACCAGACGGTCAGGAAGGATGGCTACGGCAATGCGCTGGGCGGCCTCAGGCCCTATTGGGTGACCGTCCCCACCAGCCGGATCTCTGCCGACACGGCCGACGCCCCGGCCGGAAGCGCGCCGCCTGGCGTTCCGGGCATCTGCGGCATGCATGCGCATGATAACCCGCTGCCGCGCAGCCAGCTCGGCCGCCTTTACAAGGATCACGACGATTACGTCGCGAAGGTCGATGCCGTGCTGGAGCGGCAGGTCGCCGAGCGCGTGCTCCTTCCTGACGGCGCAGCCCGCGAGCTGGCGCAGGCAAAGGCGGCCCCCCTGCCATAGGCGTTATGCAGTCCGGGCCGGAGCAATCGGCGCATTCGAAACCGAAAACCGGAAAGCCTCCGGCGCAACGGCGCCGCCCGAGATGATGAAGGTCAGCGCCTCGTTCACCGTCCAGTCGAGCGGCACCAGGCTCGTGGCCGGCACCAGCTCGACATAGCCTGAGCTGGGGTTTGGCGTCGTCGGGACATAGACCGCGGCGATCTCGACGCCGGTTCCGGGATCGGTGAAGCTGCGGGTCACCAGCCCGACCGCCTTCATGCCGGGACTGGGGAATTCGATCAGGACCACCCGCTGGCCACCGTCGGGCTTGGTCTGCACCGTCTGGATCAGCTTGCGCGCCGCGCCGTAGATCGACTGCACCAGCGGGATGCGCGCCATCAGGTTGTCGAACGCTTCGAGCAGCCGGCGCCCGATCACCGCCCGCCCCACCATGCCCAGCAGCAGAAGGCCGAGCAGCACCACCACCAACGCGAACGCGTCGATGAACCATCCCGCTTGGAACATCGCCGCCAGCCCTGGATAGGCGGGGGCGATCCACACCGCGAGTTGCGATGCGACCGGCAGCCCGAACCGGATCAACAGCTCGATCAGGAAGGTGATCACCCAGATCGTCAGCCAGATCGGGATGACGATGAAGATGCCGGCCAGGATATTGCGCTGCAGGCGCGCAAGCATGTCAGCCGCCGCTCTCGCGCGCCCGCCACGCCCGGATCGCGATATCGATGTTCGGCGACTGCCGCTCGAACACCAACCCCTGGTGCATTGGCCGCGTCCAGGGCTGCGCGCTCCGCGTCCAATAGTGGGCAATGGGCTCGAGCCAGCTCGTGTCGTCCAGAGTGCCCGGCTTGATCATCGTGATCGACGGAAGGCTGGCCGGCTCATGGTACACCCGCGTGCCGCAATCCGGGCAGAACATGGCGGTCACGGTGGCGCCGCTGCCGGCGATCCTGTCCCAGGTCTTGCACGCGCCCGCCGTGATCCGCACCCCGTCGCGCGGTACCGGCATCGACATGCCGAACGCGCCGCCGCTCTGGCGCTGGCATTCGGTGCAGTGGCAGGCATAGAGCGCGAGCGGTTCCGCTCTCACCTGATAGCGCAGCGCCCCGCACTGGCAGCCGCCGGCGAGCGGCAGCTTGAAGCGGCTCATCCCGCGATTCCGCCCAGCTTTGCCACATGCTTCCATTCGGCCGGCGTCACGGGCTGAACCGACAGGCGCGAGAACTTGACCAGCGCCATGTCCTTGAGCGCGGGGTCGGCCTTCGCCTGGGCCAAGGTCACCGGCGTCTTTAGCGGCTCAACGGCGGTCACGTCGACCATGCCGAACTTGCCGGTCTCGTCCTTGGGATCAAGGTAGAACTCGCGCGTGATCTTCACCACTCCCACGATCTCCTTCCCTTCGTTCGAATGATAGAAGAAGGCGAGGTCGCCCACCTTCATCGTCTTCAGGTTGATCGTGGCCATCGCGTTGCGCACCCCGTCCCAATGGGTGGTGACGGCCTTTTCCTGATCATCCCACGACCATTTGGAGGGTTCGGATTTGACCAGCCAGTAATTCATTTCGTCTCCTTAGGGCCTGGGAACACATGAGCTTAACCTATAGCGGTCATTCCCGCGAAGGCGGGAATCCAGCTTTACGCGCGGCAGCGTGGACAAGACTCATTTCTCCGCAGACGCGGCCCTCGCCGGATTCCCGCTTGCGCGGGAATGACGGCGGTAAGATTGCATAATACGGCTATTTGTCTCTCGCCCTATTCACGTCGTCTCGCTCTTAAATGGGCGGGCGAGAAGCTCTGCAATGGTGGTCGAGATATCCGCCCCATGCTCGACGATCGCCGCGACGGCGGTCGAGATCGGCATGTCCACATGGTGCCGCGCCGCCAAGGTCACCACCGCCTCGGCGGTCGCGACGCCCTCGACCACCCCGGTGATGCGCGCGCGGGCCGCCCCCAGCCTCTCGCCGCGGCCCAGCGCTAGGCCCAGCCGGAAATTGCGCGATGTCGGGCTGGTGGCCGTGAGGCTGAGGTCGCCCAGCCCCGCCAGTCCGGCGAAGGTTTCGGGCTTGGCTCCCATGGCGCGACCCAGCCGGGTCATTTCGGCCAGCCCACGGGTCATCAGCGCGGCGCGGGCATTCTCGCCCACCTTGCGTCCGGCAACGATCCCGCAGGCAATGGCGATGACGTTCTTGGTGGCCCCGCCCAGCTGCACGCCGATGGGGTCCGCCGAGGCATAGGGGCGGAAGGTGGCGCTGCCCAGCGCCTCGGTGACACGGGCAGCGACGGCCGTGTCCCGGCTGGCGATCGTCACCGCGGTTGGTAGCGATGCCGCTACCTCCGACGCGAAGGTCGGTCCGGACAGGATCGCGATCGGCCGCCCAGGCAGGATTTCGCCTAGTACGGCGTCCAGCAGACGGTTATCCGGCCGCGCGATGCCCTTGGCACAGATCACCAGCGGCAGACGGGCGCCCAGTGCCGGCTTCAGCCGCTCGGCAACTGCCGCCAGCTCCTGCGCCGACACGGTCAGCAGCAGGATGTCGACCTCCGACAGCGCGCGATCTTCGCCCGTCGCTTCGAACGGGGCCGCCTGGAACGCGCCGCGCCGGCTCCAGACCACCGGCGTCGATCCCGCGCGCTGCGCCGCCGCCGCCAGCGCCAGCCCCCACTCGCCGGCGCCGGCGATCCCGACCCGCGTCACGCCTTAGCCCCGACCGCGGCGGCGAGCTGATCGAGCGGCCAACGCGGCCTGGGGGCGAAATCAAGCGTATCGGGCTCGCCGACGCTGAGCCGCTCTATCCCCGCCCATGCCACCATCGCCGCGTTGTCGGTGCACAGCGCCGGCGGCGGAATGGCGATCTTGAGGCCGGTGCTCTCCGCCAGAGCGGTCAGCGCCGCACGGATGCCGCGGTTCGCCGCCACGCCGCCCGCCAGCACCAGCGTTCCGCCGCTTCCGTGGCGCCCAGTGAAATCCGCGATGGCATTGGCGGTGCGATCGACCAGCACGTCCGTTACCGCTGCCTGGAACGCAGCGGCATAATCCGCCGCCAGGGCCGGGTCGATCGGCTGCGGCACGGACGCAACGGCTTGCCGGAGCGCGGTCTTAAGTCCCGAGAAAGAAAAATCCGCCCCCGGCCGCCCCCGCATCGGACGCGGCAAGTCTAGCCGTCCCGGATTGCCGCCTGCGGCCGCTCGTTCCACCGCCGGTCCGCCCGGAAATTCCAGCCCCAGCATCGCCGCTGCCTTGTCGAACGCCTCGCCCGCCGCGTCATCGATGGTCGTGCCGAGCCGGCGATAGCGGCCGACGCCCTCGACATCGAGCAACTGGCAATGGCCGCCCGAGATCAGCAGCAGAAGGTAAGGGAATTCCAGCGGCGCATCGGCCGGGGCGGTCAGCCGCGCGGTCAGGGCATGCGCTTCCAGATGGTTCACCGCGACGAAACTCTTGCCGGCCGCGGCGGCGATCGCCTTGGCGGTCATCACGCCCACGATCACGCCGCCGATCAGCCCCGGTCCGCCCGTTGCCGCCACCGCATCGATTTCGCCAAGCGTGACGCCAGCCTCGTCCAACGCCCGCACGATCACGGCATCCAGGTAATCCAGATGCGCTCGCGCCGCGATCTCCGGCACCACGCCGCCATAGGGCAGGTGGGCCGTGATCTGGCTGTGCACGACGTTCGATCGAATCCGGCGGTCGCTGTCCACGACAGCGGCCGCAGTCTCGTCGCAGCTTGTCTCAAGTCCAAGAACCAGCATATTTCCGTCCATCCGGCCTTCTTTAGGCCCTTTCGCCAAGCCGGGTCGAGGTCGTAAACAGGCCCGATGACACGAGCGCTCAAAATCGGCACGCGCGGCAGCCCGCTGGCGCTGGCCCAGGCTGCCATCGTCCGCGACCTCCTGGTCGGCTCCGGCCGGATCGACGGCGCTGACATCGAAACCGTGATCATCCGCACCTCGGGCGATCGCATCCAGGATCGCAGCCTGGCTGAAATCGGCGGCAAGGGCCTGTTCACCAAGGAGATCGAGGAGGCGCTGACCCAAGCTCGCATCGACCTCGCGGTGCATTCGCTCAAGGACTTGCCGGCCTGGATGCCGGACGGGCTCGCACTGGGGGCCGTGCTGCCGCGCCAGGATCCGCGCGACGCGCTGCTCTCGCCGGTGGCCGACAGCATCGCGACGCTGCCGGCCGGCGCCCGGGTCGGCACCTCCAGCCCCCGGCGCCGGGCCCTGCTCCTCCAGCAGCGGCCGGACCTTGCAATCGTCGAGTTCCGCGGCAATGTCGGTACCCGGCTGGCGAAACTCGCGGCAGGGGAGGTCGACGCGACGATGCTCGCTGTCGCCGGCATGAAGCGGCTGGGCATCGACGTCGCGCACTACCCGCTCGATCCGGCCGAGATGCTGCCGGCCGCCTGCCAAGGCGCCATCGGGCTGGAAATCCGGCTCGACGACTCCCACGCGCAGGCGCTCTGCGATGCCATCGGCGACCGGGATTCGGCCATCGCGGTTGCCGCGGAGCGCGCCTTCCTCGCAACCCTGGACGGGTCGTGCCGCACGCCGATCGCGGCCCTGGCCCGTTTGCATGGTGACGAAGTCGAGCTGGACGGACTCGTGGCGCGAACCGACGGCGCCGCCGTCATCCGACTCAAGGACCGCGCTGCGATCGCTGATGCGGCTGAGCTCGGCGTAGCGCTCGGGCAGCGGATCAAGGCGACAATGCCGCTCGATTTCTTCACGGCCGCCGCGCTGAACGGGTAGTCCGCCATGCGCCCCCAGGTCGTGGTCACCCGGCCGCGCGAAGAGGCCGAGGAGCTCGCGCAGCGACTGGACGGCCTTGGATATGAGGCTCTTATCGAGCCGATGATGACGATTGTCCCGCTCGACGCCCCTTTGCCGGCGCCGCGCGACTATGCCGCGCTCGCCTTCACCAGCGCCAACGCGGTTCGCATCTTCGCTGCACGGGCACCAGAGCGGGATCTGCCCGTCTACGCGGTCGGGGGCCGAACCGCTCAGGCGCTGCGGGACGCAGGGTTCGCCGACATCCGCGATGCCGGCGGCGATGCCGCGGCCCTGGCGGCATTGATACGGAGCTCCTCCCTACCAGGCGGATCGGTTCTTCATCTCAGCGGCCGCGCCGTCGCGCGCGATCTCAATACCCTGCTGGCACCTGACGGCATTAAAGTTGATCGCTGCGCGATTTATGACGCCCAGCCGAGCGCTAGAATTTCGGCGCGTCTCGAGGAGGCCCTGTACGCCCGTACTTTTGATCACGTACTCTTTTTTTCCCCACGTACAGCGTCCATATTTGAAACCTTGATCAACCAAGCCGGTTTAGCCCAGATGGTGACTTCGGTTACGGCGTTCTGCCTTAGCGCCGAGGTCGCGGCAAGTGCCGCGGCCCTGCCGTGGAAGCGTATCGGCGTGGCCGTGCGACCGAATAGCGCGTCGGTTCTCGCCCTTCTTCCCATCATCGACAGGACCATTCCCCATGGACGGTGACGCGGCGTCCGCCACGGAGCAGATCGTCGAGCGGTTCGGCGGCATCCGCCCGATGGCCGCGAAGCTCGACACGCCGGTCACAACCGTCCAGGGCTGGAAAAAGCGCGGCATCATCCCGCAATCCCGCCATCCCGATATCCTGGCCGCCGCGACGCGCGAGGGGATCACGCTTGAGCCCGATCTCCTCGCCCAGACCGACCCCGGGCCGTCCAGTCGCCCGGAGGCCCGTCCGGCGGAGCCCGGATCCGCTCCACGGCCCGAGCCCGTGGTTGTCGCCCGGCGCAGCAGGCTGGCTGGTTTCGCGCTCGGACTCTCGCTGATTGTGCTGGTGGGCGTCATCGCCGGCGCCACTGCGGCCTGGGTGCTGTTTCTGGAGCCTCTCAAAGCTCGCGTTGCGTCGCTTGAAGGCCGCTCCGCGCCTGCCAGTGACGAGGCGCTGGACCACCGTATCACCGCGCTGGAATCCCAGCTGGCTGCCCTGAGCAGCCGCCCGGCCACGGCCCAGCCGGCCGCTTCATCGGCCGCCGCGCCCTCAGGCGCCCCCGGAGCTGATCAGCTGGCCCAGATCGAGCAGCAGCTGGCAGAGCTCAAATCCGGCGCAGCGGAGACCGAGCAGCTTGCCAAGCGCTTGTCCGATCTCCAGATCGCCGCCGGCGGGCGTGAACTTCTGGCGCAGTCGATCCGCGACATCCAGTCCAGTACGGCGGCAGCCCAGGGCGAGGTCGAGCGGCTCAGCACGCAGGTCGGGCAGCTGGGCAGCCGACTCGACCGTGCCGAGGCGGCGCTTGCCGACCGGCGCCAGCAGGGGCTGAAGGCCGAGGCGGTCGTGCTGGGCGTGACCGAACTTGGTCACGCCCTGCGGACGTCCAAACCGTTTGCGAAGGATCTGGCAGCGTTGCGCGCGCTCGTCGGCGGCAATACCGATATGGTGGCGCAGCTCGACCAGCTTCAGCCCTTCGCCGACGACGGCGTTCCGACGCTCGACGATCTCAGGACCGACTTCGGCCGTCAGGCGCCAGCCATCGTGCGCAGCGCCGTCATCGGCGACGGCAGCAAATGGTGGCGGCAGGCGCTCTATCATGTCGAATCGGTGATCTCCGTCCGGCGTACCGGTGAAGATGTTCAGGGAAACGGCACCGACGCGATTGTGGCGCGTGCCGAGACCAAGCTCGACGAAGATGACCTGAAAGGCGCCCTCGCGGCGCTTCAGGCGCTCGACGGTGTTCCGGCCCAGACCGCGCAGCCCTGGATCCACGATGCCGAGCACCGACTGGCCGTCGACGCCACCCAGGCCGAGCTCACCCGCTTGGCAATCGCGCAGCTCGCCGGCAATAGCCAGGTCCCCGGAGCTCTAACCCAGCCAGCCCCGACCCAGCCAGCCGCCGCTCAGGCGACGACCGCCCAGCCACCTTCACCGCAACCGCCCCCTGTGGCGCCCCCGGGGCAGCCATGATCCGCGGGCTCTGGTATTTTCTCCAGCTCGCGGCCCTCATCCTCGTCGCGGTCTGGTTGGCGCAGCAGACCGGGCCGGTTTCGATCCAGTGGCACGGCTGGCTCGTCGAAACCTCGGTGGGCATGCTGGCCTTCATCATCCTGGCTGTGGCGGCGGTCATCGTCCTTCTCCTTCGTGTGTGGCGCAGCGTGCGTGCGACGCCGCATGCGATCGGGCGCTTCCGGTTCCGCCGTCGCCGCAACCGGGGCTATGTCGCGCTCGTGCGGGCGCTTTCGGCCATCGCGGCGGGCGAGGGCGCCCAGGCGCTGCGCCATGCCAGCGAGGCAGAGGCGATCGCGGAGCCGGCGCTCGGCCATCTGGCCGCGGCCGAGGCGGCGGAACTGGCCGGCGAACTCAATCGCGCCGAAGCCGAGTACACGGTGTTGCGCGAGCGTCCCGACACCGCCCTCATCGGTTTGCGCGGGTTGATCGGCCTGAAGGAGCGGCAAGGCCAGCTTGATGCGGCGCTGCTCCTCGCCCGTGAGGCGCGCCGGCTAGCGCCCAAGAGCCCCTGGGTGGCCGGACACCTGTTTGATCTCGAAGATCGGGCGGGAGCACACGCCGAGGCCGAAAAAGCCTTCGCCGACGCGGCCAAGCTTGGCGTCTTCCCGTCCGAACAGGACGACGGTCGCCTGGCGCGGGTGCTGCTGGCGCGCGCCGCGAAGGCGGAGGCGGCCGGAGCGGCCGCCGAGGCGCTGACCGACGCCGAGCGGGCGCACAAGCTCGACCCCAAATCGACCGAGGCTGCGATTCTCGCGGCCCGGCTCCTGGCCAGATCCGGCCGCGTGCCCGCGGCCGAGCGCATCCTGGCACGCAGCTGGGCCGAGGGGGCGACCGAGGCACTGGCCGACGCCTGGATCGCGCTTGCGCCCAGGGGCGATGCGACCCAGCGCCTGCGCCAGGCCGAAAAGCTTCACGCGCTCGACCGCTCAAACGTCGAGGGCCGGCTGGCGCTGGCCGAGGCCGAGATCGCCTGCGGTCGCTGGGCCGAGGCGCGGGCGCAGCTTTCCGCGCCGGACATGCCGGGCGACCGCCGGGTATGCCGGTTGATGTCGTCGCTCGAAAGCGCAGCCGGCAATCAGGCGGCGGCGCTGTCCTGGTATGAACGATCGCTGGACGCCGCGCCCCGCGTGCCGGTGACTGCCCCCACGATGGCGCTTCCGGTGGCGCCCGCCGCCTAGACCGCTCTCAGCCCGCGCGGGGTGCGGGCCTGAAGACGGCGCCGAAAATCATCCCCATGATGAACCCGCCGATATGGGCGATCCAGGCGACCGGCGCCCCATGGGCGCCCACCCCCAGCACCCCCGTGATCGTCATCAGTCCGATCCACAACAAGGCCATGGGCAGGATTCCCATGGGCTGGCGCCCAAGCCGATGGATGCCCCAGATGACCAGCAGCGCGCCGAACACGCCGCTGATGCTGGCCGAAGCGCCGATCAGCAGGTCATCGCCCAGACGGGCTGCGAAGGCCGCTTCCAGGAGGGCGCCGGCGATTCCGGAAAGAAAATAGATCAGCAGGAACCGCCTGGGCCCGAGCGGCCGTTCCACGCCCGGCCCGAAGGCGAGCAGCGAGACCATATTGATGCCCACGTGATCCCAGCCCGAATGGAAAAACTGATAGGTCACGAGCGATACCACCGCCAGTGGCGTGATCGGCCGGTAGAGGTTGGCCGTATTGAACCCCAGCGCCTCGACCACGACATCGTCCTGGCCTGGGGGCAGGAACTGGCGCACGACCTGGATCAGCACGTTGAGCGCGATCAGCCATCCGGTCACCGGCGGAATACGCAGGATCGGCTCCTTCCGCGCGGGCGGCGGCGGGGCCTCTTCGTCTGGCGGCACTATGTCGGGTTCGCTGGTCAAGGTGCCGCTTTATGCACGGCCCCCGGCATCCGGGCAACGCGGCCTTGCGCCGCCTTGCCTGTTTTGCGTAAGGTGCGGCCCGCGTCGCCCGACGCCCCGGCGCCGAAATAGCTCAGCGGTAGAGCAACCGATTCGTAATCGGTAGGTCCCGAGTTCAAATCTCGGTTTCGGCACCATTCTTTCTCCAACTCAGATCAGGCTTAGCGCTTACTCGAACGCCCATCGCACCGTCTGGGCAACGCCGAACATGCCCGCACGCACGAGGGGACGGCTAAGCGTAGGACCATGCAACCGATGCATGCGCCGGGCCCACGCCGGCAGCAGGTCGACGGCGGCCTCCATGGTGAGCGCCTGCACAGGCTCCGCCATCATGCTCGGCGCAGGTTGGGTAAGAACGAGTCGGGCGACCTCGCGCGTCCGCGGATCGCACCGCATGTGCGGCCGCATCGTATCCATCAGGTGTCGCGCCTCCGCCTGGCTGCGCGGGATCGGGCTGGCCCCGAGCGCTTCCGCGATCCGTGCCATTTCGGCAAAATAGCGGTCCTGGTCGGAAGCTGACATGCCGGGCTCGGCGTAACGGATCCAGGCGTTCAGGAAGCTGGTCGTTTCCGTCACATGCACCCAGGCCAGCAGCGACGGATCGTTCGCGGCATAGGGCGTACCGTTGGGCAACACCCCGCGGACGCGATCGTGAATACCGCGAACCCGAGCGATCGCGGCCTGGGCCTCGGACCGTCCCCCGTATGTGGTGACCGCGATAAAGCGCGCCGTGCGCCGTAGCCGACCTTGCATATCGGTCCGGAAGTTCGAATGGTCCCACACCCCGGCCAGCACGGCCGGGTGAAGCATCTGGAGCAACAGTCCCGCAATGCCGCCAACCATCATCGAGGTCACGTCGCCATGAACGCGCCATGCGACCGCGCGCGGCCCGAACAGCCCGTGGGGACACCTCTTGATCGGCTTTTCCCCCCGCGATCGATCGTTGAAAAGTCCGACCACCTGGGCGGCGATCGCATCCTTCATCGGTCGCGCTAATGCATTCAGCGCATTGGATGGCAGTGCATTGAGTGATCGTTTTGACATCGAAATCGATATTGGCGAGATCGATGGGGCCGGCAAGAGTATCTGCCGGCGGCGGTGAGATGCTGCCCCGGCAGGCCCCATCCATTTGTCAACCCATTTCCATCCAAACTTGTGCCTGCCAGCGGTGCGTCTTCTCCTGCCGAAGCCAGCGGCCGTTCAGTGATACTCCTCGCCGCCGGAAACGTTCATCGCTTCGCCGGTGATATATTCCGCCTCGGCGGAGCACAGGAAGGCGCAGGCTGCCGCCGTATCCTGGGGCAGGCCGGTGCGGCCGAGCGGGATGCGGCCGCGCATCGCGGCCATGTACTCGTCCATGCTCTGGCCGCGCGCCTTCGACATGTACTCGTTCTGCCAGGCGCCCAGCCCCGTCGTGACATGGTTGGGGCAGATCGCGTTGACGGTGATGCCGTGCTGTCCGAACTCCAGCGCCGCCGAGCGGGTCAGCCCGACCAGCCCGTGCTTGGACGCGGTGTAGGCCGAGGCGAAGGCGAAGCCCGACTTCGCGGCTTGGCTCGCGATCGAGATGATCCGGCCGCCCGTGCCCTGCCTGATCATCTGGCGCGCGGCATACTTCATGCCGAAGAAGGAGGCCCTGAGATTGACCCCCAGCACCGCGTCCCAGCGCTCCTGGCTCGTCTCGATCAGCGGCCCGAACAGGTAGCCGATGCCGGCGTTGTTCACCATGATGTCGAGCCGTCCGTAAGCCTCGACCGCGCGGACGACCAGCGCCTCGACCACCGGTTCGTCCAGCAGGTCGCCGGTGAAGACCGTCGCCGCGCCGCCATCGGCGCGGATCTCCGCCGCGATCGCCTCGATCTCGTCCTGCTTGCCCACGCCGTGGTCTGGCGCGATCTCACCTTCGACCCTGCCGAGATCATGGACCACCAGCCTGCACCCTTCCGCGGCCAGCCGCTTGGCCATAGCTTGGCCCAGGCCCTTGGGGCGGCCGGCGCCGGTGACGATCGCCACCTTGCCGGCGAGCTCGGGATAGTGCGCCATCGGTTTCAGTCCAGTCTCTCGCACAGGATGAAGATCGGGTCGTCGGCATAGGTGCGGAATTCGCCCGAGACCCGCTGCATCGTGGCGCTGGCCACATCGCTGCCGAACGCCTCCATGTCCTTGACTATGATCATCTCGACATATTGATAGGGCGCATCGCCGCCGCGCAGCAGCCCCTTGCTCTTGTAGACGTCGAAACTGCCGATCGATTTGAGATCGCGCACGATCGGCAGGTCGGTCGATCGCGCCCATGCCTCGTACGCTTCCGGGCTGACGCCTGATTTCAAATTGAAAAGGACAATGATGGGGGTCATAAAATCCTCCAAAAAGGCTCGGAGCGGCGATTTGTCCGGACTATAAACCCGGTCCGGGGCGAAGCAAGCCGCTTCTCGCCTCTCGTGAGAGGAGACGCGCGGTGGCGATCATCCTGTCGATCGGCTTCGCCTTCACGATTGTCGCCGCGGTGGCGATGGGGCTCGCCGCCGACCGGTTCGGTCGGCGTCTCGCGCTTGCCGTCTGCCTGGCCTTTTCCAGTCTTTTTGTCGGAGTTCAAGGGCTGGCGGAGTCGGTCGCCACCTTGACGGTATTCCGCGCGCTCGCCTTTGGCTTCAGCGGCGGCCTGTCGCCGATCACCAATGCATTCATCGCCGAAAGCGCGCCGCCGCGCATTCGCGGAATCATGGTCGGGCTGCTTCAGTGCGGCTATCCGATCGGCTGGTTCCTGGCCTCCATCCTCGTGGTGCCGTTGATGACGCATTACGGCTGGCGATCGATCTTCCTTGTCGGCTTTGCGGTCGTGCCGCTCGCGGCCCTGGTCTATCGGCTGGTGCCGGAAAGCCCGCGCTTCGAGATCGTCAAGCAGGTCCATGGCAATCAAGCTTCATCGCGGACTCATCTCGGCGAATTGTCTCCGGTTCCCGAGGCCACCGGCGCCGCCGTCGCCTCCGCTTTTGTCAGCCTCGGCCTGGCCATTTTCCCGATGCTCGTCGCCCAACTCGTCGGCTGGGTCGGCGGGCAATGGGCTTTCTCGGCCGCGATTCCCGTGACGCGTCTGCTTTGCGGCTTGGCGGTGCTCGGTCTGGATAATGTCAGGTCCGGGCAGGCGATTGCGGATGTCTGAGCCGTCCTGCTTAGATCGGCGTCACGGCAGGGTCGTATTCGTAGAAGCTGCGGTCCTGCGCCGGCGGCTTTCCCCGCGTGTAGGCGGCTGGATCCTCGCCCTGGAACAGGGCGCCCTGGCGCCGGGCTTCGTGGAAGATCACGGTGGTCCGCACCAGGCGCGCCCGTTCATAGCGCAGGAGCGCCTCCTCAGTCGGGCCGAAGGCGGTGATCGCCCGCGCCAGGATCACGGCGTCCTCCATCGCCATCGCCGCGCCCAGGCCAAGGAACGGCAGCATCGGGTGCGCCGCATCGCCCAGCAGGGTCATCGGCCCGCGTGTCCAGCCGGGCAGCGGCTCACGCTCGAACAGCGCCCATTTGAACAGCGCATCAGGGGGCGCCGCCTCGATCAGGCCAATAACGTCGCCGTGCCAACCCTCGTAATGCTGCCTGAACTCGGCGACAGTCGAAGGCGTGGTCCAGCCTTCGCCTCTCCAGACATTCGTACGCGCCGTCGCCACGCAATTGACCAGCGTCCGCCCCCGGACTGTGTAGCGGTTGAACAGCCGCCTTGGCCCGATATAGATCGCCGATCGCCCGGCGCCCATGAAGGGCGCTGCCACGTCCATCGGCACCATGGCGCGCCAGGTGACCTGGCCGGTGAAGTGCGGCATCTCCTGCCCGAACAGCAGCCCCCGCACCGCTGAGCGCATTCCGTCACAACCGACCAGCAGACGCCCGCGCGCGACGGCGCCGTTGGCGAAGCGCGCCTCGACCCGATCGCCCCGCAGTTCGGCCGCGGCGAACTTGTGCCCCGGCGCGAGGGCTGCCGGATCGCGTTCCCGCACGCCGGCGAGCAGGATGTCGTGCAGGTCCGCCCTGTGCATGTGTCGCGTCGTCCAGTCGACCGGGTCGGCCCCATCACTGGCGGGGTCGTCATAGGCGCCAGTCAACAGCGCGCCGCTCGCATAATGGAGCAGGGGCAGGCGCGCCGCGCGCTCCGACCGCGCGCGAACGGCCTCGCCGACGCCCAGCCAATCGAGCGCGCGCAGGGCGCCGCCGCTCACGGTCAGGCCGGCCCCGACCTCCTTGAGTTCCGCGGCCTGCTCGAACAGGCGCACCGGCAGGCCCTGCCGCAATAGGCCGAGCGCCAGCGCGGCGCCGCCCAGCCCGCCGCCGATAATCAGGGTTGGGTCTTCGCGCCTCACGCCGCCGAAGCCGCCGCCTGGCGGAAGGCGGCGCGTCCGGCCAGCAGGCAAGCGGCGCCCGCGACGCTCGCGACCGCCAGCACCAGGGCCAGCGACCGGTCGACATGTGCCCCCCCGAACACCCGGTCATTCAGCAGCCCGACCGAGGCCGGTCCGAATCCAACCGCGACGATGCCGGTGATCAGCGTGTAGAGCGCCACGACCTGGCCGCGCAGCGCGTTGGGCGTGATCTGGTTCAAGCCGGTCAACACCGCCGACGAGGACCAGTTGGTGAAGATGCCCATGCTGGCGAAGGCGATGAACGCGGCCATCGCGTTGGGAATCAGGCAAGACGCCACACCCACAATCAGGAACACTGGGGTGACGGCCAATGCGAGCAGCATCGGGGCGTCCCGACGCCCGCGCTGCATCAGCCAGGCGATGACGAACCCGCTGGATAGCGCGCTCAGCATGCCGCCCGGCACGCCGAAGAACCCGATATCGCGCCCGATCTCCGCGGCAGTCCAATGATGGATTCGCACGAACAAAGTCGGATACCAGCCCAGCATCGCATAGATCGACAGCACGTTGAGCGCACAACCCGCCATCAGCCCGCCATAGGCCAACCGGTGCCGTCTCAGCTGAGCGAATAGCGGCCGCAGCGAAAGCTTGCTCGGCGCCGCGTCGCCATGGCGCGCTGGCTCCCGCACCGTGAGCCGGAACAGCGCCGCGACCACAAGGCCCGGTGCGCCGACCAGCAGGAAAACGATCTGCCAGTCCTGAAACTTCGCCAGGGCCGGGACACCCGCCCGCACCTGCGCAGCCACGTCGAGTGCTGAAGCCCCAAGCAGGAACGCCGCGCCGGTACCGACCGAGGTTCCGAGAATATATATCCCATAGGCTTTGGGCCGCATCACCGGCGGGAAGTAATCGGCGATCAGCGACGCGCCCGCCGGCGCGATCGTCGCCTCGCCGACACCGACGCCGATCCGCGCCAGGAACAGCATGGCAAAGCTGCTGGCGAGGCCGCAGGCGGCGCAGGCGACGCTCCACAGCGCGGTGCCGGCAGCGACGACGGTGCGCCGGCTCGTCCGGTCTGCCAGCATGCCGATCGGAATACCGAGGCTGCCATAGAAGATGCTGAAGGCAAAACCCTGGAGCAGCCCCATCCGCGCATCGCCGATCCCGAGATCATGCTCGATCGGCTGCACCAGAAGGCCCAGCACGATGCGATCCAGCACCGCGACTCCGTTCGCCAGCATCAGCAGGATGACGAAATACCAAGCATATCCGGCCCCGGGCCAGGCGGGCTCGACGACGGATTCAAGGATCGGGACCGGCCTTTCGATCGTCGCCACTCCGCTGGACGGCGAAACCTGGGCCGTCGCCGCCTGACCATCCGGGATCAGCTTGCCGTGGGCCGGCGCCACGGCTAACCTCACGAAATTGGTACGAACAAATGCGCTGTCTGTCCACGGCAATCCGGAGGCTGCAATGCCCGATTCGCTCCATCCCCGAACCACGACCATCGCGCCTTCGACAGCCACGCAGCTCAAGCACGCAATGGCGCCGGAATTCCTTGCCGATGACCGCGCCCGGCTGCGCTTCCTCACCGGCTTGCGCGGCTTCGTCGTCAACAAGCTGACCGGCGATCTCAGTTATGCCTACGAGACCCGGGTCAAGCCGGCTTTCGAGCAGAAGCAGGGCCGCGCGCCGGATGACGGCCCGGAAATCCACAAGGCGATGCGCGGCGACACGATGTTCAACTACTATTCGCTGCTGCGCATCCACGCGCAGGGGGCGAAATACCGCGCGCTCCGGCCCATCATCGCCCGCAATGCCGCGCGCATGCGCCAGGCGGCGCACGCGGCTGAGGGTGGCGGATCGCTTGAGCTCGACCCCACGCTTCAGGTGCCGCGCAACGTCAGCGCGGTCGACGTCCACCTCATGCCCGGCTCTTATGTTCGCGAAGACGAGCCCGAGGGCATGACCGCGGGTGCGCTCTATGACCAGGGGCTGGCGATCTATTCGTTCGGCTATATGGGCGACAATCTCGACGATATCGGGCGGTCGATGGCACATTACATCCGCCGCCGCTTCCCCGATTTCCGCCCGCGCGCGATTCTCGATCTCGGTTGCACCGTCGGCCACAATTGCCTGCCGTGGACGCACGCTTATGCCGAGGCCGAGGTTCATGCGGTCGATGTCGCGGCGCCGGTCCTGCGCTATGCCCATGCCCGGGCGAAGATGCAGGGTGCCAACGTGCACTTCAAGCAGATGGATGCTTCCGATCTCAGCCGCTACACCGATGGTTCCTTCGATCTCGTCTTCTCGTCGATGTTCCTGCACGAAATATCGCTGAAGACGCTGGCGAAGGTCTTCGCCGAGGCGCGCCGGGTGCTGCGTCCAGGCGGCCTGATGCTGAACATGGAATTGCCGCCCAACAGCCAGATGAGCCCCTATCAGCGCTTCTTCCTGGACTGGGATTGCTATTACAACAACGAGCCATTTTATAAGACCTACCGCGATCAGGATCCGCGAGCGCTATGCCTCAAGGCCGGCTTTGCAGCTGAGGATTACCTGCAGTTCGTCGTGCCGAGCCTCTCCTATTTCGGCGAGGAAGCGCTGAACGCGATGATCGAATCAGGCTCGGTCCAGGTCGACAGCGGCAAGACCGGGCGAACCGCCAAGGGCGCTCAGCGTTTCGCGTTCGGCGCTTGGAAGGGTCGCGCCGTCGCCGACCGTTTCGCTGACTGAGGCCATGATGCTGGGACCGATCCGCGCTGTCACCACCACCGCCGCCGACCTGAAAAAAGTCGAGGACGCCTATACTCAATATTTCGGTTACCATGTGGTCGAGCGCGGTACGGTCGCCACCGAAACCGCCGCCGGCTGGGACGCGCCCGCAGTGGCTGGCCGGCCGCTGCTCGTGATGATGCCGGCAAGCGGCGAGCCCACCGTGCTGCGTTTCGTCCAGCAGGACCTGCCCCCCGGCTACAGGCCGCTCACCACGTTCGGCTGGAACTCGACCGAGATTGTCGTGCAGAACACCGACGAACTGCAGCAGAAGCTCGAGGGCTCGCCCTTCCATATCGAATTCCCGCCGCGCCCGCTCGACGGCTTGCCTGAGATCCGCGCGATGCAGGGCTTTGGTCCGGCCGGGGAAATGCTCTACCTCACCTGGATTCAGCGCCCGATCCCCGGGCACGATCTGCCGGTGGCAAAGAGCTTCGTCGACCGTTGCTTCATCACCGTCCTGGGCGGCCCGGACATGGAGGCGATGCGGCGCTTCTACCACGACAACTTCGGCAACCAGCCCGGCCCGATCGCCTATCCCCGCATTCACGCGCTCTCGGCCGCCAACGGCCTGCCGGAAGAGACCAAGCACCCGCTCTGCACGGTCCCGTTGGGCGGCCAGTCGCTGATCGAGATCGACGAATACCCGAAGGTCGCCACCCGGCGCCCGCGCCCGCCCGGCGGCCTCCCCGCCGGCATGTCGATCGTCACCTTCGAATACCCGAAGCTGGACGGCCTCCCGGTTCAGCCGATCGCTGCGCCCACACCATCGCGACTGCCGCCCTACAAGGACCACCGCACCGCGACCCTCGTGGGCGCGGCGGGCGAGCTGATCGAGCTGGTGGAGGTTTAAACTGCGTTCCCCGCCGCGTGCCCCTCGGCGGTCGCCATCAGCAGATAGCGCGGGGCGTAGCAGTCGCCGACCAGCCGTACATCGAGCCCCGCCTTGCGCAGCGGTTCGGCCAGCGCATCGTTCGGCCGGCGCGAGGTCGAATAGGTGAACAGCGCGACATCCGTCACATCCCGGGTCCGACCGCTATAGACGTTGCGCAAGGTCACCACCCCGTCGATCAGCGCGCTGTCGCCCGAAGGCTCGACCAGCGGGATGATCTCGACTCCCAGCATCGCCATCCTGCGGTCGATTCCCTGCGTGACCACCAGCGCTTCGTCGGCACCGATCTGCGGCCGCGGCGTGGCAATCACCACCCGGTCGAAGATCTGGGTCATCAGCTCGGCCGCGGCATAGGTGCCGGCAGTATGGTCCGCATCGAAGATCAGCGCAGTGCCGGGCTGGCGCGGAAACCCGTCCAGCAGCATCTCGGATGCCGCACGGATATCCGGCACGATGCCTTCGTCGCGCCATTCGGTGGGCAGCATCCGCGGCCACGCCTGCGCGCCGCCGGCGGCCAGCACCACCGAGTCCGGCTGCAACGACTGTATGTCCGCCTCGGTCGCGGTGACGCCATACTCATACCGCACCCCGGCGCGCGTGCCCTGGACGATCTGGTAGTCATAGACGCTCGACACCTGCTCGCTGCCCGGCAGCCGGGCCAGGAGTGCCAGCTTCCCGCCATAGCTCGGCCCCGCGCCGAAGACCGTGACCTCGTGCCCGCGGGCGGCGGCGACCCAGGCCGTTTCCAGCCCGGCTGGGCCGGCGCCGACGACGACGACCCGTTTGCGGGCTGCTGCCGGCTTCGGCCGCCAGTCGGCCTCGCCCGGCGTACCGACCCGGGGGTTGTTGTCGCAGCCGATCGGTCGCTTCTCGGCGATCAGGCCCCAGCAGGTGTTGCACGATACGCACCAGCGCGCCTCATGCTCCCGGCCGGAGAAGGCTTTGTTCACCCACGCCGGATCGGTGATCAGCGCCCGGCCAAGCTGGACGAAGTCGCCGACCTCCTCAGCCAGTGCCTGCTCGGCCTGCACCGGCTCGACGATGCGCGCCAGAGCCGCCACCGGAATACCGCCCGCAGCGGCCCTGAGCCGCTTGGTCAGCGCATTGAACGGCATGCGCGGCCAATGCAGGTCGGGCAGGTGGTTCTCGAGCGTGCGGTGATGCGAGCCTTGGCAGAAGGACAGCGCGTCGACTTCGCCCAGCTTGACAAGTTCCCGCACCATCCGCTCGGATTCATCCACGCCGATACCGCCCTCGACGCCATCCTCGCCGGGCAGCTTGATCGCGATGATGAACGGCCGCCCGGCCGCCGCTCGAATCGCGCCGATCATCTCGACCAGGAACCGCATCCGATTCTCCAGCGACCCGCCATACCGGTCGGTGCGGATATTGGAATGCGGCGACAGGAATTGGTGGATCAGATGTCCATGCCCGGCGGATATCTCCACTCCGGAAAATCCGGCGCGCTTCAGCCGGTCCGCCGCCGCGCCGATCCGCTCTACCACTTCGGCCACACGTTCCGTCTCCAGCGCGTGCGGCACGGTCCAGCTCAGATCGTCGGGCAGGGCGGAGGCGCTGAACGAATAAGGCTTGCGGCCCTTATGATGCATGCCGCGGCCCGAATCCTGGATCTGCCCGAGCAGCCGGCAGTCTCGGCTTTCGATCGCCTCGGCCCAGCGTTTCAGCCCGTCCATTTCCGCTTCGTCATAGACGCGAACCTTATGCGTTTCGTCGGTCTGCCAGGGCACGATCGCCAGCGGCTCGGTGATGATCATCGCGCACCCGCCGTCGGCGCGGCTGGCGTGGTGGGTGATCAGGTGATCTGTAACCCGCTGCTCCTTGGCGAAGCGCGTCGTCATCGAGGCATGCGCCACCCGGTTGCGCAGCCTGACACCGCCCAGCACGATCGGGCGGCTCAGCAGCGGATAACGCTCCTCGACCTGCAAGCGGGAAGTTTCGGGAAGGCTGTCGGGCATTGTTCGCCTACAGGCTGGCGGATGGTGCCCTCACGATACTATGGTACGGACAAATGATCCACGGAGGCAGCATGAGCAAGAAGGTCGATCTCCCCCGCCGCTCCAAAGGCAAGCGCCCGACCTTTTTCGATGATCCCGCCGTCGACCATCTGATGACAATGATCCTGGAACTCTCGACCGAGCTCTCCGTGGTCTACACCCGCCTCGACACGCTCGAGCGCGTGCTCGAGGACGCCAAGCTGGTCAACCGCGCCGATCTGGAATCCTACCAGCCCGACCCGAATGCCGAAGCCGAACGCGCCGAATGGCGCGCGCTGTTCCTGGACCGGCTGTTCCGCACAATCAGGGAGAGGAAGGAGGAATAGCTGATCAGGCTGCTGCCGGGTCGACTTCTGCGACGACGCGGGCGCCGATCTCGCGCTCTGCGACGGCCAGCTCATATCCCATCTGGAGATTGAGCCAGAAACGCGCGCTGTTGCCGAAGAACCTGCCCAGCCTGAGTGCGGTTTCAGGCGAAATTCCGCGGTTGCCGTTCAATATCTCGGTAATGCGGCTGGACGGCAGGCGAAGCGACAAGGCGAGACGGTTAGCCGACAGCTCACGCGCCGCCAGCTCACGTTTCAGAATGCGACCAGGATGGACAGGAAGCATCAGTTTCCGCCTTAGTGATAATCCACGATCTCGACATCCCACGCATCCCCTTCTGCGAACCGAAAGCAAAGTCTCCACGGACCGTTGATCGTCATGGCCCATTGCCCCTTCCGGTTGCCGCCCAGCTTATGAAGACCAACGGATTTCAACGGGCTCAAATCGGCAAGCGACGTTGCTGCTTCCAAGGTCGCTAGAAGATCGAGGGCGGCTTCCTCGTCCAAACCGGAGAAACGGGACTTACTTTCCTGGGCGAACCGGCGAGTAGCACTGTTCGCCCAGGATTTGATCATGCGCTAAGCGTACAACGATCAACGTTTAACGTCAACTGCATCTTCCCATGTGGCGCCTGGCGGGCAAACGCCGCGGGGCCCTACTTCCACCCCCCGAACGTGAACCAAGATCCGCCATTGGGAATGATCGGCGCCTCGATCTCGCCCTTGGCACAGGCGATGAAGGTCTCTTCCGGCCACGTGCCCCAGTTGTAGATCTGCTTCTGCACGTACTTCTCGGCCGCGAATCCGGCTTCGCGGACCAGCGCTCGCGGGTCCTGGGCGCGGAACCGGGCATAGCTCGGCTCATTATTGTTGCGCGCGTCCCAGTCCAGGTAGAAATCGTAATAGGGGTCGACCGCGACCGCCGGCGGCAGCTCGAAATGCAGCATCAGGCCGCCCGGCTTCAGCACCCGCAAGCACTCCTTGAACACCGCCCGCGTCGATTTCAGCGGAATCTCGTGCAGGAAAAAGCTCGAGGTCACGAAGTCGAAGCTCTCGTCCGGGAAGTCCAGTGCCTCGGCGTTCTGCTGCGAGAAATGCACCTTTCGGCCGGTCGCTTCGGCCCGCGCATGGGCATAGCGCAGCACCGGCGCGCCGACATCCACCGCATACACCTCGGCTTCCGGGAAAACGTCGACATAGGGGAAGGTGTTGGCTCCTGCGGTGCAGGCGATGTCCAAGATCTTGTGCGGCTTGAAATCCGGATAGCCGTATTTCAGCAAATGCGCGATAGAAGCGCCCGGGCCGCCGCCCTTGGTCATCATCGCGAGCCCGCCATAAAAGACGCCGGTGCCATAGGTGTACAGGGCGCCCTGCGCGACATCGCGTTCGGCATGCTCGCTGTGGAAGCAGCCCGGCATCAAGTGGACGTCGAGCTCGGTAACATAGCGCGGCACCTTGAGATCGGGATCAAGCCGCAGCGTGCCGCCAACGGCTGATGCCGTCGCGGCCTCGTCCGCCAGCGCGATCAGGTCGGGCAGGCTGCGCTCAATCTGCGGCCTGACCGACTCCCACACCATCTCCTGCGCGTTGTAGCGTAGGCTGGAATAGAACTTGTAAATCCCGGTCTCTTCCATCGCGCCGCGGATTTCGCAGGCATGCTCCGGCTTACGGCCATTGGCCTTCTCGAATGCGGGCTCGACCTGGCTCTGATAGGTCTCCTTCATCGCGCCGCCGACATCCACCAGCGCCGCCTTGCGCAGCGCCGAGACGAATTTCTGCCGCGCCAGCTCGTTCGCCGTCGGGGTGGCAATGGTGTCGATGTTCGGAAGTGTCATAGCCTGATCCTCACTGTCTCTCATTTGAGATGTGGAGCCTGCCGCAGCGGTCAATGATACTCCTCGCCGCCCGAAACATTCATTGCCTCGCCGGTGATGTAGTTGGCCTGGCCTGAGCACAGGAACGCGCAGGCATTGGCAGTGTCCTCGACCAGCCCGACCCGGCCCAGCGGGATGCGCCCACGCATCGCCGCCAGATATTCGTCCAAGGTTTGCCCGCGCGCGGTCGACATGAATTCGTTCTGCCACGCACCGAGCTTGGTGGTGACATGATTGGGACAGATGGCGTTGACATTGATCCTATGCGGGCCGAACTCGAGCGCGGCCGACCGGGTCAGACCCACCAGCGCATGCTTCGACGCCGTATAGGCCTGGGTCAGCATGCCGCCGGATTTGGACGCTCTGCTACCGATGGAGATAATTCGTCCGCCGCCCCAGTCGCCCTGCGGTCCCTGCGCGATCATCTGCCGTGCCGCATGTTTCATCGCGAAGAACGCGCCGCGCAGATTAACATCAAGCACCGTATTCCATCGCTCCGCGGTCATGTCCACCAACGGGCCAAACATGAAGCCGACGCCGGCATTGTTCACCAGAATGTCCAGCCGGCCATAGGTTGCGACCGCATAGCCGACCAGCGCCTCGACCTCGGCCTCGACCCGCATGTCGGCGGCGAACATCGTCGCCTCGCCGCCGGCTGTGCGGATATCCCCGACGATGCCCGCCATCTCGTCCTCGGTGCCGACGCCATGGGTGGGCGCGGCCTCGCCCTTGGGCCGGCCCTCGCGGTTGTTGTACCGCATGCGGGTGGTGTCGAGGATCGTCACGACCCCCGAGCCGATCACCTCGCCGCGGTCGCGGCCCCGGACGATCAGCGCCGTGTTCTCGTCGATGCCCACGGCGATCGACTGCGGCCGGATCGCCAGGACCGCCAGCAGCCGCCCCAGGCGGCCCCGCTGGGCGAAGTGCGCGTCGACGAACAGGCCCGGCATGAAGTCGAGGCCGTAGCTGAGCTTGACCATCCCGGCGCGGGGGGCGGCAGCGTCCGGGCCCTCGTCGTCCATCATCTCGCTCATCATCGACGCCCCGGCGCTAGTGCCGGCGATGACCTGGCCCATCAGGTTGCGGCGGTGCAGCAGCTCGTCGAGCTTCGTGTTGCGGATCACCTTGACGAGTTGCATCTGGTCGCCCCCGGTGAAGAAGACGCCCGTGGCACAG
>CAZVYC010000048.1:11421-24710 GCA_964631425.1 uncultured Rhodospirillales bacterium | reverse complement strand
ACCCACCGTACAAACCGGTGCAGCGGGTAGAAGCCGTCGTGCGGGAGGCCGATCTCCGGCGCTGCGCCGCCGAGCGCGGTAACACGCTGCACGCCAGCAGCGGCTAGCGCGTCGCGGAGCGCCGTCTTTCGCTCCAGCGGATAGATGCCGACCGTCTGGGTGGCGACCGTGACGTAGGGCAGCGCGTCTTCCAGCCTGGCGACTGGAACCACGTTCACGATCTTATGATCGGGCTGGAAATCGACCGGGTCGTCCGACCGGATGACGAGGCCGCGGCCATCATAGGTGCCCCAGACCCTGTAATAGTCGGTGAGATCGCGCAGGCCGTCGATCTCCTCCCGCAGCGTGCCGGGAATCGGCGACGGCAAGGCGGACGCGGTCGGACGCGCCACGCCCAGCCGGGCTTGCAGAAGCGTGCAATAGCGGTCGATGTCCGCGGGTTCCCCCTCGATGAACTGGAAGCGGCTGGCGGTGCAGGCCTGCTGGTTCATCAGCGTGGCGTCGGCGGCCGCCTGCTCGACCACGGCCTCAAGCAGCGCGTCCGACGCGAAGGCTTCGCGGCCGATCATCGAGATGGATGTCTTGGGGTCGAACGCGACCAGCTCGAAGCCGGGGCCGATATATTTGACGGCGCTGCGGATCGTGCTTTCCCCGCCCCAGGCGACCAGCTTGTCGAAGAACTGGGGCCGGAACAGCATCCCCTCGACCTGCTCGTCGCCGCCGCGCCAATAGACGGCGGAGAAGGATTTCACCAGCGGATGGCCTGGGGCAGCCGCCGCCAGCGCGCGCAGGATCGCGGTCGCGCTGAACAGATCGTTGGACGGCAGCTTCAGAAGATGCACGCCCTTGACCAGCGCCCCGCGCATAATCGACTGGGCTGCGACGCCAGGGGCGTTGCCGGCAATGATATGAACCAGCCGGGGCGGAAAAGCGCGAATCCGTGCCGGCCGGCCGGACGGGCGCTCGACCGGGCGCCAGCCGTCGAGAACGTCGGCCCCGCCGAGCTCCTGTTCGACCATGAACTCCATCGAGCGCCGGTTGAAGATGGAGCCCAGCGATGCGTAGGATCGCTCCAGCACATCGATCGGCAAGGGGTTGGTCCGGGCGTTGCGCTCCAGCGCCTCGGCGAGCGAACCGTCGGGATCGCGGGTCAAGCGCTCGCCGGTCGCCACCAGCACGTCCATGATCTCGCTGAGCGGCGTATCGAACACCGGTCCCGATTCCCGACGCGACCAGACAAGCGCGTCGAGATCGAGCTTGGGCGTGACGAAGCGCGCGTGCGCCGGTCCGAATTCGCATTCGGCGCCGACGATCGTTTCGCCTTTGACGACGTGAAGGACCGGCGTCGGGGCGCCGTAAACTGGTGCGTTCATAAATCTCCTCCTCGTGAGGCTCAGCCGGCCTCGTCGGCGGCACGGAGCGCGTCGGCATAGTGCGCCTGATGCGCAGATGCGCCGCCGTCGACGGAATAGATCTGGCCGGTGACGAAGCCGGACTCGTCGCTCGCGAGATAGACCGCCATCTCCGCGATATCCTCGGGCGTGCCGGCTCGTGTGAGCTCATGCGCATGGATGACGCGGCGGAACATCCGGCCGCGATCGCTGTCGGCGGGGCGGGTTTCGATGAAACCCGGGGAGATGGCATTGCAGCGTATGGCATCCGGCCCGTACTGGGTCGCGACATAGCGGGTCAAGGCCGCAAGCCCGGCCTTGGACACGGCATAAGCGGTGTTGCCGAGATCGCCGGCGAGCATCGCGTTCGAACAGATATTGACGATCGAACCGCCGCCGCCCTGCCGCATGACCGGGGTGGCGTATTTGATCGCCAGCATCGGTCCGCGCAGGTTGATCCGCATCGTGTCGTCCCAGAGCGCAGCGGACATGGTCTCGACCGGCCCGTCCCGGGTCGATGCCATTGAAGTGGCGGCGGCGTTGTTGTAGAGGATATCGAGGCGGCCAAACGTGGCGACTGCGGACTCGACCATTCGGCGGATCGACTCTTCGTCGCCGATATCCGCATGCACCGCCGACGCCTCGCCGCCGTCCGCGCACAGGCGATCGGCCAGTGCGGTCGCAGCATCAAGCGCGAGATCGGCAAGCAACAGGCTTGCCCCCTCGCGCCGGAACGCTTCGGCGGTCGCCCTGCCGATCCCGCCGGCCGCGCCGGTGATGATCGCCACTTTCCCCGTTAGCCGATTCATGCTCGTCCGCATCTGAAAGCCGTCGATCTGGCGTGCGCAATCGATGCTACCGGTGGAAAAGACGCCGAGGCCAGCAGTTCCTCACTACCATCGCAGGACTGATATCGCGGCAGCTTGTCCGAATCGCTGTTGGCCCCACCCGATCGGCGAGACAGTTTGAACACGAATTGCCGGACATCCGCGGGAACGTCATGAAAAACGTCGCATTCGATCCGCTCGCACCCGAAACGCTGGCGAATCCCGGCCCGCATTATTCCGCGCTGCGCGCCGCCTGCCCGTTTCATCACCATGTCGGCAACCAGCATGATTTCTACGTGCTGAGCGACCATGCCGAGATCCGGGACCAGGTGCTGGCCGACAATCCGGTGTGGAGCTTTCGGTTTGGCAACGCGGCGAAGGATTCGATCAGCGATGTGGGGCTGAAGACCGATCCGCCGTTCCACAATGCGTTCCGCGCCGCCCTCCTGCCCGGCTTCGCGCCAGGGCAGCTCAAAGCCTATGCCACCCGTATCGAAGCCATCGCCAATGAGCTGATCGACGGCATATTGGCGAACCCGGACGGGCGCGGCGATTTCTGCGAGCTGTTCGCCATGCCGCTGCCGGCGCGAATGATGTGCGTGATGCTGGGCGCGCCCGAGGCCGATCACCCCCGCTATAAGCATTGGGCGGATCTGGTGCAATTCCTGATCTTCCATGACCCGGAGCCTGGCTCCTATGAGCCGATCCTGAAGGAGGTATACCCGCACTTCTTGGGCCACATCGAAACGCGTCGCGCGAAGCTGCGAGCGGCCGGCATCACACAGCCGGACACGGGCGTGCTGGGCACAATCCTGCCCGACGATTTCATGTCCCGCATCCTGGTGACCAAGGTCGAAGGCCGCGCCATGACCGACGAGGAGATGCTGAATGTCTGCCTCGCCTTCCTGACCGGCGGGCACGAGACCACGCTGTCGCTGCTGGCCAACCTGATGTGGCGGCTGCTGGAAGAGCCGTCGCGCTGGGAACGGCTAAAGGCCGAGCCCAACCTCGTCACCTCCGCAATCGAGGAAAGCCTGCGCTTCGATCCGCCGGTGCTGGCCCACTTCCGCACCAGCCTCTGCCCGGTGGAGATGCACGGCCAGGCTCTGCCCGAGCATGCCAAGCTGATGTTCTCGATCGCGGGCGCCAACCGCGACCCCGCGATCTTCGATAACCCCGAGGAATTCGTGCTCGACCGCCCGCTCGTTCAGGCGCGCAAGCACCTGTCGTTCGGCGCCGGCGTGCATTTCTGCCTGGGCGCGCCGGTCGCGCGGCTGGAAGCCAAGATCGCCTTCGAAACGCTGGCGCGCCGCCTGCCCGACCTCCGCCTAGACGGACCGTCCGAGCGGATACCGACCTGGATGTACTGGGGCCGCGCCAGTCTTCCCGTCGCCTGGGGTTGAGCCTGGGCTGGTCATTGCGCCGCCAGTTACCCCCAATGCCGTCGTCCCGACGAAGGTCGGGATCCATTTTCCAGCCATCGCGAAAGCCGATAATTGGGTCCCGACTTTCGTCGGGATGACGACTTAGGATAATGGGCGCATTCTTCCCCGTATCAGTCAGCGCCTATGCGCGAAAGCGTCTTCGTGACTTGTGGTGAAACCTCTTATCTCAGACCGGCCGCGACGTCGCGGCCTCGATCTCCTCCTCGGGGCTTCTCGACCAGAAATCCTGCCAGCTCAGGAATCGCGGCAGCATCATCTTGGGCTGGTAGCGTGGGGCGGGCCCTGGCCAGCGCTGGAAGTCCGCCTCCTGCGGGCGTTCGAGCTGGTCGGCGGAATACCAGAAATCCTCCTCCCGCCGGGCGAAATACCAGCGCCCGTCCCGACGCTCGTAGGCGTCGAAATAGCAGATGGCCTGGACGATCCATTTCTCGCCAACCTCATGCTCGGCGCGAGAGTAAACGCGGCCCGTCGCATGGTCGGGGTCGATGAAATCGATCGTGTGCCCGACGATCTGATGCATCGAGCGGTAGAAGGTACGGATCGCCGGATCGATGAAACCGCGCAGCGCCTCACGGCCACGGCCACGCCGTCCGCAGTCGACATCGTCGACGAACAGCGCCAGCCAACCATCGATATCCCGGCTGTCGATCGCGATGGCATAGCGAATCGGCAGTTGCTGGATCGCCAGCGTCGATTCCACGCGGTCGATCCGTTCCAGAAGCGTGGGATCGGTCATGATATGTCTCCCAGCTAAACGGCCCCAGCCTTGCGGATCGGCGGTGGCGTCCAACGGCCGTCGAGCAGCGGCTGCTCGGGCCAGAACAGGCGCGCCACGACCTGGAACGGCATGCGCGGCGCCGGCAGCCAGTTGCCCTCTTCGCCGGCCCCGGGGCTCTCGTGCCGTATGCGGATGGTCAGCGAACCTCCCTCGCCATAGCGCACCGCGGGATCGCGCTGCCGTACCGCGAACTTTCCCGAAGGGTGATCAGCGAGGCAACGTGTGGCGGCGTTATAGATCGTAAAGGACCAGAATCCCTTTACCGGCGGCGGCCGGTCGAAATGCAGGATATAGTCGCCGTCCGACCCGTCGAGAACATCGCCGTCAGCGTCGGTTTCGACTGCGGCATACACGACCTCTTCCGCCATCGGGCCCCAGATTGCGTATTTGGCCGCCGCCGCGCGCCGCAGATAGGCATCCGGACTGCCGGCAAGGATATCGCGGCCGCCGCGAATATCGAGCGGATAGACCCAGCCGTTCACCGGATCGCCGATCGACCCGACCCGGACCATGATCCTGGCATGTGCCGCCGCCACCCCTAGCTCGATCGCCGCGCGCTGGTCATCAGGCAGCGCGCTTGCGTCGAATGGGCGGCCGGCGCCGATGCCGATGGCGGCGAAGCGCCTCAGCAAGTCCCGCTCGCCGGGAACCGTCGGGCAGAACGCAAGCAGGAAATTGAGGCCGCGGATGAAATCAGCCGAGCGCGCCTCGAACAGCCGCGCGTCGGGCCGCAGCCAGGCGATCGGCGTTGGCGGCGGCGGTCGAGACACGCCCTGCCATGTGCTGAGCGGTACGAAACGATATCCCCTCTCGAGCGCATCGATCGCGCCCCAGTCGTCGGGTGATTCGAGGAGAATCCGGGTGATGACTTTCGCGATCCGGGTTTCGCACCGGATGACGTCGTCGATTGCCGGCGGCGCCGCACCGTTCCAGTCCGGCCCGGCGAGAAGATAGGTTCGGGCGGCATTGCCGTCCGTGCGCGTTCCACGGATCGCGAAATTATGGGTATAGAGGTCCGTGAACTGCACATCCTGGAAACGCCAGGCCGGCATTTCCGGAATCGCGATCACATAAGGTTCGGCGCGCAGATCGACCAAGGCCGAACCGTAGGGCGTGTCTGTATTGATCCACGGAACGGCATTGATGAAGTCGGGGTTTCCCAAGTTCTTGAAATGATGCAGCCGGTTCATCCCGATATGGTTCGGCCCGGCGGGATCGATGTTGGCCGGGTAGCTGAATCCGTATCCCAGCAGCATGGGATATGCGTAGACATAAGCCTCCTCGGCGATCGCGCGCAGCTCATCCAGACCGCCACTCATTGGTGCACCTTCAGGCGGTCGAATTTGCGATCGATCGAAACCTCGAATCGCTCTTGGTAGAATTTCAGCCGCGAGCGGAGCTGTTCGATATCGAGACCGAAATCCTCGGCGGCATAATCGTGACGCCCGTGCTTTTCCTGGCGGTTGTCGGCAATCCACACGAGCATGCGGGCTTCGGCATCCTCGGTCAGCACATCGCCGGAGGCGGCGTAGATCCGACGTACACACCCGATCGGGTCGGCGACCAGGTCGGCAAACGGGATGTCGACAAACCGGCCGCCGTACTGCTGCCGTCCGGCCACGCCGGCGCAGAGCAGCCTTTCGACGATATTGGCGATATTGCCGCCGATCGCATGGGGATCGGGATGATCGAAATACCGCCGGACGCCATAGGCGGTCAGGCTGGCGAGTGGGACGATGGCGACCACCGGATCACGGTGGGTCTGGACCAGCGTCGCGTCCGGAAAGACTGCCAGCAATGGGCCGAGCTGCTCCAGGTGCTGCGGTGCCTTCAGAGCCCAGCGCCTGCCGCCGCGCAGCCATTGCATGGTCTGCAGCACGCGCTTGAACATGCGGTAGCCCTCGGTCTGATCGGTATCCCGATAGTACCGGCTGTAGCCTGGAACCATGTAGCTCCACTCGAACTGCAACGACGAAAAGCCATAGATCAGCAGCGAGATATCCTCGTCCGGCTCGTCCACCTGGATCTCGTGCATCTGTGCGAGGTCGGGCGCCATCGTCGACAGCGTGTCGAGGCCGGCCTGGACCAGCGGGATACGCGGGTCGGGTTCCGGGGCCGGCGATTCCGGATCGCCCAGCGGCAGCGGCATCGACAACTCCCAGAACGGCGCGGCCCTGAGCATGGGGTCGCGCGCCAGCAGCCGGTGGAGAATGGTCGTCCCGCTGCGCGGCAGGCCGATGATGATCAGCGGACGCTCGATCGGCTGTTCGAGGATTTCGGGTCGGCGCTTCCATAAATCCGTAAGGCGCAGGCGGGTGGAGAGGAGTGCCAGCAACTGCTTCCTGAGATAGGATTTTCCCAGAGCGTGGAATTCGAGCTCGTCTTCCAGCGACCGGCATAGGACGCCCAGCGGCTCGACCAGCGGCGCATCCCCAAAATCATCGAGGCCGGTTTGATGTCGCGCCGCATTCATGAGATACGCGGGCTCCAGCCCCGCCATCGATGCGTCCGTTTCGCAGGCGGCAATGATCTGCCGCGCCGCCGGCGAAAACTCCGGGAAAGCAAAGCCGCGCGCCCTGGGGGTAAGCGCGTCCCGGGCGATCAGCGGTTGGGACCTGAGCATCTGTCTTGTTTCCCCGGGACAATTCCTTCCCGGTGGGATTGCTTCGGCAATCGTCGAGCGGGGTCAAGCCTTTCAGGCGGGCCGGCCCCGACGCGGGTGGCGCACAACGCAACCGCGATGCTTTTTCACGCAACGCAACTGCGATGCCTCTTAAACGGCGGCCCACTTTTCTTGCCAACATAATCGGCCGGTGAACTGATGCGGCGTCCAGTAATCGGACAGGCAAAAGCCGTCGACGCCGCATTGAAAGACCGCGTCAACGGTCCGTTCGAAAGAGGGGAAAATGATCAGGCAATATAAGCGCGTCTTGAGTTTCCTAGCTGCCGCCAGCAGCCTAGCGCTGATTGTAGGCGCGGCGCCAAGCTTTGCTCAAGACGCGTCGGACGCCGCATCGCAGGCGGCCAATACCGGGCTTGAGGAAGTCGTCGTCACCGCACGCCGCAAGGCTGAAGTCGTGCAAAACGTGCCGGTCGCGGTGACTGCCCTGTCCGGCCATGATCTCGAAGAGAAAACGATCCAGACAGTGGATGACCTCCAATTCCATGTGCCGGAACTGCAGGTCAATCCCAGTCAATA
The DNA here is from genome assembly GCA_964631425.1 of uncultured Rhodospirillales bacterium. Classification (GTDB taxonomy): domain Bacteria; phylum Pseudomonadota; class Alphaproteobacteria; order BOG-932; family Roseiterribacteraceae; genus BOG-932. The sequence goes on along the minus strand of CAZVYC010000048.1, from coordinate 17,070 downwards.
TCTGCTGAGCGCCGAGCCCAGCTTCACCCTGCGCGGGCTCAGCACGACTGTACCCGGCACCACCATAGCCGATTCGGCTGTCACCGTTTACCTGGGCGACGTGCCAGTCCTCTATAACCGCGATATCGGCCACAGTCTTTACGACATGGCGGACGTTCAGGTTCTGCGTGGTCCCCAGGGCACGCTGTTCGGCAAGAACAGCACCGGCGGCGCCGTGATCTTCGACCCCAAGAAGCCCGGCTTTGATTTCGAGGCCTTCGCCGAAGCGACGTTCGGCGACTACAACCTCCATGAATTTACCGGCGCCGTGAACGTGCCGATTAATGACAAGCTGCAGGTTCGCTTTGCCGGCAAGCTCGGCCGGCGCGACGGCTATACGCACAATCTGCTCGGCCCTGATTTTAACGATGAGAATTTCCAGTCCGGCCGTGTGTCGATCGCCTTTGCGCCGACCGACTGGTTCGACAATTACACGCTGATCGATGCGTCGGATTCCCACGAGAATATCGTCATCAAGGAAGCGACCGCGGTCGGCGGGCCGGCACTCGCCCTCTATGGCCCGGGCGCCGCCGGCTTCTTCACCACTCCGGCGCTTGGCGCGTTCCAGACCGTACAGGCGCAATTCGCGCGTCAACAGGCGCTGGGACCCGATAAAGTGGCCACCACGGATCCGAACTCCGTCGATCTCGATACCTACACGGTCACGAACGTTTCAACCGTTCACTTCAGCGACGATTACAGCTTCAAGAATATCGTCTCATACCAGCATTCCCAATCGCTGTTTCTGCTGAATAACGGCGGATTGCTCTATGACTATGCGGCGCCGCTGAACAATCCGGATACGGCGAGCCAGGTCAGCGAGGAAGCCCAGCTTCTCGGCAAATCTTTCAACGAAAAGCTCGACTGGATATTCGGCGTCTTCTACGGGCATCAGGACGACTCGAACATCAATAACAACAAAATCTTTATCAACTATAACCCGGCCTTCGACAGCATCCTGCCCGCCGCCCTGATCCATACTATCGACGCGGTCAGCACGGATGATGCGACGGCGCTGTTTGCCCATGGCGCCTATGATCTCGACGAAATCCTGCCCGGACTGAAGTTCAACGCCGGCTACCGCTATACCTGGGACGAACGATCCCTGATGCTCGACTTCAGGCAGAGCGCGGCGGATTTCGCGACGTTCAGTATGGTGAACAGCTGCCCGCTGGCCGGCACATATCCCAACTGCTTCAGCAGCTTCTCGAAAACCTTCCAGTCTCCCAGCTGGACCGTGGGGTTCGACTACCATGTAACGGACAAGATCATGCTCTACGTGGCCAGCCGCAAAGGGTTCAAGTCCGGCGGTTTCAACTCGACTTCGGGGATTCCCGGCACCCAGGAATACCAGTCGGAAAAGATTACCGATGTCGAGGCCGGCCTGAAGGCGGATTGGGAACTCGGGACTGTGCCGCTCAGGACCAACCTCGCGCTCTATCGCGGCGTGATGGACAATCCGACACTTCCCCTGCTGCCGGTCTATGAGGGAAATATCTATCAGGTTCTGCAGAACGTCGAGGGCGCCACCATCCGCGGGCTGGAGTTCGAATTCTTCAGCAAGCCGTTGCCGCAGCTCGACCTCAGCGGTTCCTATTCGCTGACGGTCAGCGAGTACTCAAACGGCTCGTCCTTCGCCACCGCCTATGCCCCCGGGGGCGCCGTGGCCGCGCGGCAGAGCCTGGCAGGCCAGCCGATCCCGCAGGCATCAAAGCATACGGCGCAAGTATCGGCACGCTGGGATTTCCAGACCGATCCGCGCTATGGCGACCTAAGCATCGAAGCCGATTATGCCTGGCGCAGCCCACAGCTCCTCCCGGGCCAGGGCGCGACCGACGCATCGGGCAACTTGATCTCCGCCAGGCTCCCAGCCTTCGGGCTGCTCAATGTGCGTGCCGACCTGAACCAGGTCGCCGGCTATCCGCTCGACGTCTCGTTCTGGGTCAAGAATGTAACCGACAAACGCTACGTCACGACCGAGCAGCTCTTCGTGAACGTGCTCGGCATCAACAATGTCACTTACGGCAACCCGCGGAGCCTCGGCGCGACCCTGGTCTATCGCTGGTAGCTTAACCGGCGCGACTCTTTGCTGGCCGGTATGCGGAGCCCAGCCGCCATCCATCGCAGATGCGCTCGGTGCGGGGCCAAGGATGACGGCTAATCGGTTCGGCGCATATTTCCAGTGAGTCTGACAGCGGTCCGACGTGCGGATTGCGAGGGGTAGCCATGGGTTCCATCCGCCAATATCTGCTCGACCTGATCGAAAAGCCGGACGCCTATGATCAGCCGAAGCACGCCATCGAAGCACTGCAGCTCGACGCCGCCCGCGCGCTCTTCCTGGAACGGCGGGAGCAGATCGCCGTGCTTCGCCGCCGCGCGGGCGAGGCCGGCGTGACGGAAATCTGCTCATTCGACGACATCGTTCCGCTGCTCTTCGCGCATACGGTCTACAAATCCTATCCGGCATCCTTTGTGGAGAAGGGACAATGGTCCCGCATGCTGCAGTGGCTGAATACGCTCGCGGTCGAAGATGTCACTGAGGTCGACGTCGACGGAGTCGGCAATGTCGATGATTGGATCGATCGGCTGGAGGCGGCGGGCCACCATATCCTCGCGACCAGCGGGACTTCGGGGAAATGCTCGTTCCTGCCGCATACGCGCGACGATTTCCCGCTGAAGCTCCGGCACTGGCGCAACACGCTGGGCTGGCCCCGCATTCGCCCCAATGCCGACCGGCCGTTCTTTTCGCTCGGGCCGAGCACCGGCCCGAACAGCGCGATCGAAGCCGGCAAGATCAATGCCGAGCTGTGGGGCCGCCCCGGGGAAAGCTACTTCCTGACCGACGAGCCACTGCGCATTTCGGATGTCAGCGCGATGGCTTCCATGCGACGGAAGATGGCGGAAGGAACCGCGACCCCAGGTGAGATCGCCCGGTTCGAAGCCGACGCCGCCGCCAGGGGCGCGCGCATGAACGAGGCCGTCCATGCCATCGCCGACAAGGTCCTGGCGCATCGGCATGAGCCGATCGTGCTCTCCGGCCTTTGGGCGCAGCATCTGATCATCATCAAGCGGGCCCGCGAACTGGGCGTGCCTGATGGGGATTTTCATCCGCAGAGCGTGATTTCCGCGGGCGGCGGCGTAAAGAACGTGGCGCTGCCCGACGACTATAAGGAGCAGGTCACCCGGTTCTACGGCAATGTCATCCGGGGCGGCGCTTACGGAATGACGGAGCTGTCTCAACTGCTGCCGCGTTGCGAGCATGATCGGTACCACCGCGCCCCCGGCCTCATCACGCTGATCCTCGACCAGCCCGGCGAGCGACTGCTGACCGCTGCGGACGGGGAAAACGGCATTGTCGAAGGACGGTTCGCCTTTCTCGACCTCATGCTTGGCGGGCGCTGGGGCGGGCTGATCACTGGCGACAAAGTCACGGCCGACCTCAATGAACGCTGCCCGTGCGGCCGTGCCGGCCCGACGATCCTCGACACCATCACGCGTTACGCGCAGCCCGGCGAAGACGACCATATCGGCTGCGCCGGCACCATCGACGGCTATATCCGTGGCGCGCTGTCCGCCTGAGACGTGCAGCAAAAAGGAGGATCGAATGTGGAACGCAAACCGGCTTGACGGCCCATTCGGCATGGAGATCGTCGGCGCGGATGTCAGCCAGGAGATCGACCGGGCGGCGCTGAAACAGCTGCTCGATCTGCTGTATGAGCATCACGTCCTGGTCATTCGCGGCCAGGAGCTGACGAAGCCGCAATATTCGCGGTTCGGACACCAGTGGGGCCAGCCGATAAAGTTCTTCAAGGAAAGTCATCTCGACCCCGAATTTCCCGATCTGATCCGGATCTCCAATTCGCCCGACGTGCCGGAGCGGCAGCATAACGGGGCCGCGTTCTGGCATACCGACGGCTCGTACGAGTACGTACCGGCCAGCGTCACGATGCTGTACGCGCTGGAAGCGCCAGAGGTCGGCGGAGAGACGATGTTCGTCGATATGTCAGCCGCCTATGACGCGCTTCCGGCCGAGACGAAGGCCAACATCGACGGGCTGCAAGTCAGGCACATGATCGTCGGCGGCAAACGGATCGAGGGCGAGACGCCGCTCCGCCCCTTCGAATCCGACGTGCGCGTGAAGCAGGAAACGGAGAAGCCGGTCCATCCGCTGGTCCTGGTGCATCCGGTGACCGGCCGGAAGGCGCTCTATGCAGTATCCGGCACCGGCAACGGCATTATCGGCATGCCGGACGACGAAGCCGAAACGCTGCTCATCTCACTCAAGCGGCATGCCATCCAGGAGCGCTTCCGCCTCGCCTGCAAAGCCGGCCGTGGCGACGTGCTGATCTGGGACAATCTTGCAACGATGCACAGTGCGACGCCGACGGAATATACCGGGGCGGAGGGCAAACGCCGCTCCTTGCTGCGCTTCAGCACAACCGGCCTGCCGCCGCTCTATGCCGATCGTACGCCGCCTTTCGCACGGCAGCCGATTGCCGTCCCGTCGCCATAAAGGAGGGCTCCATGCCGGCCATGCGTTACAGGGTGCTGGGCCGAACCGGGCTCAAGGTCTCCGAACTCTGTCTCGGGACCATGACGTTCGGCCAGGACTGGGGGTGGGGCGCCGATCGGGACACCTGCCACGCCATCTTCGACAGCTTCGTGAGCCGGGGCGGCAACTTCTTCGATACCGCGAACCTCTATACCGGCGGCTCCAGCGAACGCCTCATCGGCGAATTCGTCCGCGAAAATCGCGATGCGGCCGTGCTCGCCACAAAATACACGAACGCGCTGCCCGGCGGAGGCAACCCGAATGCCGCCGGCAATCAGCGTAAGAATATGGTCCAGTCGCTGGAGGCGAGCTTGAAACGCCTCGGCACCGACCGCGTCGATCTCTATTGGGTTCACGCCTGGGATTTCCTCACCTCCTGCGAGGAGGTGATGCGCGGTCTCGACGATCTGGTCCGCCAGGGAAAGGTGCTTCACGTCGGCATCTCCAATGCGCCGGCCTGGGTGATCGCGCGCTGCAACACGTTGGCCGAATTGCGCGACTGGACGCCCTTTGTCGGGATGCAGATCGAATACAGCCTGATCGAACGCACGGCGGAGCGCGAACTGATCCCGATGGCGCAGGCATTCGGTATCACCGTGATCGCCTGGTCGCCGCTCGCCTCAGGAATTCTGACCGGCAAATATGCGGCGCCAGGTGGCGGGAATGATCAGCGTCGCCTCGACAAGACCCGCATGCGGGCGCAGGGCTTGGAGCGGGACGCAGAGATCGTCGGCGTCCTCAGCGTTGTCGCCCGCGATATCGGCGCCAGCACCAGCCAAGTGGCGCTGGCATGGGTCCGCGCCAAAGGTGCTCTGCCAATCCTGGGTGCGCGGACCGTCGCACAAATCGAGGACAATCTGGGCTGCGTCGATGTGCAGCTGAGTCCGGAACAGATGAACCGGCTCGACGCGGTCAGCAAAGTACCGCTCGGCTTTCCGCACGACTTTCTCGCGACCTCCGGAGCGGTGACTTACGGCGGATATTCCGATCGTGTCATCGACAAGCCATGAACTCGTACTATGTCGGGCGGGGCTGGGAAGCCCCGCCCGCGAGGACGC
>CAZVYC010000048.1:0-11321 GCA_964631425.1 uncultured Rhodospirillales bacterium | reverse complement strand
GCCCATTTCGTCCGACGTCCCGAGGCGACCGAGCGGCACGTTTCCCGCGGCGGCCGCCGCCTGCTGCTCGGTGAACAGGTTCGAAAGCCCCGGCGTTGCAATATGGCCGGGACTCAGCACGTTGATGCGGATGTTGCGCCCCTTGAGGTCGACGATCCAGCTGCGCGCAAAAGACCGCACCGCGGCCTTGGAGGCGTTATACGCGCTGAAGGATTCGAAGCCCTTGATCGACGCAATCGAGCCGGTGAGGATTACCGACGCGCCGTCGGACAGCAGGGGCAGCGCCTTCTGCACGGCAAACAGCACGCCGCGGACATTGGTGTTGAAGGTCTGGTCGAAATGCGCCTCGGTGATTTCGCCGAAGGTGCCGAACTCATAGAAGCCGGCATTCACCAGCAGCACGTCGATGCGGCCGGCCTTGTCCCGGATGGTCGCATAGATCCGGTCGATGTCCGCGAGATTCGAGGCGTCCGCCCGGATGCCCGTGGCGCCGCTAATCTCGGCGGCGGCCTTGTCCAGCTTCGCCTGGTCGCGGCCGGTGATGAACACCTGCGCCCCTTCTTCAGCGAAGCGCTTGGCCGCGCCGAGGCCGATGCCGGCGCTGCCGCCGGTGACGACAGCGATCTTGCCTGCAAGTTTCTTGCTCATGATGATTTCCTTTCAGATTTGGTGAGGAGTGCGTGAACAGGACGCTCCGCCGCGTCAGGCGGCGTGCCGTGCCGCCAACGTGTCGAGCACGGGCAGCAGCTCGGATGGATCGGGGCGCCTGGTGTAGTCGGGATTCACCTCGGCATAGGCGATCACGCCGTCGGTCCCGATCACGTAGCGGCCCGGCATCGGCAGCGTCCACGACGGGTCGGCGTTGAAGGTCGGCAAGTCGTTTTTGAGGTCGCGATAGAGTGCGATCAGATATTCGGGCAGCGCGAAGCGGAGCCCGAACGAAGCGGCGACCTCGCCCCCGACGTCACTGAGGATCGGGAAGGTCAGCTGGTTCTGACGCGACGACTTGCGGCTGTTGGGCTGCGTCTGCGGCGAGAGCGCGACCACATTGGCGCCGCGCGCTGTGATCTCGGGCAATGCGGCCTGGATCGCCTGGAGCTCCATGTTGCAATAGGGGCACCACACGCCGCGATAGAAGGTCAGGACCAGAGGCCCCTCGCCGAGCAGCGCCGCCGAGCTGACTGAGCGGCCGTCCTGATCGTCGAGGATGAAAGCCGGGGCGACGTCCCCGGCTTTTTTTGCCCGCTCCGCCTGCCGGGAAGCGATCAGCTCGGCGGTGGCACGGTGCATGGTCTCGATCACGGAAGGCGGCACGCGGTAGGGCGGCTTGCCGGCTTCGAAATCGGCCTTGAAGGCATCGAGACTATCTTGAAGCGTCACAGGAACTCTCCTTTCACGTTGCGTGATGCCGTCGGTCCTTCCCCCGACAGGAGAGAGAATGATTGTTGCAGTACGGAGCGGGTAGACGCGAAGGCTGTACATCACTTATACAGCTGACGTATGAGTGACAGGCTTCTGGAATTATCCGTCTTCGTCCGCGCGGCCGAGACCGGCAGCTTTTCCCGGGTCGCCCGCGAGTTCCGGGTGTCGCAGCCTTCGGTATCGCGGATGGTAGCGAGCCTCGAGGCGCGGTTGGGGGTCAAGCTGCTTCTGCGGACGACCAGACACGTCACGGCGACCGATGCCGGAACCGTGTTTCTCGAGCGGGCGCGGCAAATACTCGACGATCTCGACGAAGCGGCGCATGCGGCGCGCGGCGTGGACAGCCTGCACGGTCTTCTGCGCGTCGCGATGTCAGGGGCCTTCGGGACGCGTGAGGTCATCCCGCGCCTGCCCATTTTCCTGGCAGAGCACCCGCGGCTCAAGATCGAGTTGCTGGTCTCCGATCGCACCGACGATCTGGTCGCCGAGGGCGCCGACATCGCGCTACGGCTTGGGCGCCTCACCGATTCCCAGTTCGGCGCCCGCTTGCTCGGGACCGCCCCACGGCTCGTAATTGCATCGCCGGATTACCTTATGGAAAGAGGCATCCCTGAGACGCTGGCCGATCTGTCCGGGCATGATTGCATTGTCGGGCCGGGCCTATCGGGCCGGTCGGGCTGGAGCTTCATGCGATCAGGCGCCGTTACGTCGGTCACCGTCGATGGCCGGGTTCAGGTGGCATCCGCCGAAGGCGTTATGGCATGCGTCAAGGCCGGCCTCGGCATTGCCGTGGTTTCCCAATGGATGTGCAGGGCGGAACTCGAACGTGGCGAGTTGCGCCGCGTCCTATCCGATTACCAGCTCGAGCCGGTCGAGGTGCACGCTGTTTACCCTGCCGGGCGACGCCCGTCCCCAAAGGTGCGGGCGCTCTCCGATTATCTCGCGGCAAAGCTCGGAGGGAAGGTAGAGACACCAGACCATTAGAAGGTCCTCGCGCAGCTATTTCCGGAACACGATCATCTTTTCCTCGGTCATGTCCCGCATCGTGAAGGGGATGCCGCCGACGCCGTAGCCGGACTGGCGGCGGCCGGCGAAGGGCATCCAGTCGGTGCGAAAGGCGGTGTGATCGTTGATCATGACCGCCGAGGCGTCGAGGCGCTCGGCCGCATGAAGCGCGGTACGCAGGTCTTCGGTGAAGATGCTGGCCTGGAACGCCACGGGCAAGCTGTTGGCCGAGGCGATGGCCCGATCGATGCCGGTGTAGGTCATGACGCAGGTGACCGGGCCGAAGACCTCGAGCGTCGAGAGCTTGGCGTCGGCGGGCGGGTCGACGACGATCGACGGCATCAGTGTCGTCTCGGAAAGGCGGCCGCCGCCGATCACCCGGGCGCCGCCCGCGGCCGCTTCGTCGATCCAGGACTGCACCCGGTCGGCCTCGCGCGGATGGATCAGCGGTCCCACCTCGGTTTCCGCCAGCGCCGGATCGCCGACCTTGAGGGCGGCGACGCGGGCGGCGAAACGGTCGAGGAAGTCGTGCTCGATGTCGGCGTGAACATAGATGCGCTGGGTCGAGACGCACACCTGGCCGGCATGGTAGTAGCCGCCCTTGACCAGGGGCTCGATCAGCCGGTCGAGATCGGCGCTCTTGTCGATGATCGCCGGCGCGGCGCCGCCATGCTCGAGCGCGCAGCGCGTGCCGGGCGGCAGCTTGGAGCGCAGATACCAGCCGACCTTGGCCGACCCGATGAAGCTGAGGAAGGCCACCCGGGGGTCGGTCGCCAGCGCCTCGGCCAGATCGTTGCTCTCGGGCAGGAAGGTCTGGCACCAGCCCTCGGGCAGGCCGGCCTCATGCACCAGGGCGACGAAATCGCGGCATGAGAGCGGCGTCGGCGTCGCCGGCTTGACAATGACCGGGCAGCCGACAGCGATGGCCGGCACAACCTGGTGCACGATGAGGTTGAGCGGGTGGTTAAAAGCGGAAATGGCGGCGACGACGCCAATGGGCTCGATGACTGTGGAGGCCCAGCGGTCGGCGCTGGCCGGGGTGATCCCCATCGGTATTTCCCGGCCGCCCATGGTGCGCAGCACGTCGATGGCGTAGCGGACGCCGTCGATGGCGCGGTCGGTTTCGACCAGGGCATCGGCCAGCGGCTTGCCACCCTCGGCAGCGATCTGGCTGCCAAGATGATCGCGCTTTCCTTCCATGAGGACGGCCAGCTTTCGCAGGATCTCGATCCGCCGGTAGGGCTTCAGCCAGGACGAGCGGTCGGCGAAAAGGCGGGCCGCGGTCGCCAGCTTGCTTTCGAGCGCCGCCGCGTCGTCGCTCGCGAGTTCCGCCAGGGGGTTACGGTCGAAAGCCTTGACCACCTGGATCATCGCGCCCTCCGCCGCTACGCGCCGGCCCGGTGCGCATGCGCGCGCAGTTCCTCGACCAGGACCCGGGTATTCTCGGAATAATCGACCGGCACGACGACGAGCTGCACGCCGCCCTCCTGGAACGCGGCCTCCAGCGCGGGCGCCAGCCCGTCGGCGGACTCGACGCGGCGACCGTTGGCGTGGTGGGCGCGAGCGTAGGCGACGAAATCGGGGTTGCTGAAGGTCATGCCGAAATCAGGGAACTGGTCCACCGCCTGCTTCCACCGGATCATGCCATAGGCGTTGTCCTCAATGATCAGCACGACGAGATTGAGCTTCAGGCGCACGGCGGTTTCGAGCTCCTGCGCGTTCATCAGGAAGCCGCCGTCGCCGCACACCGCCAGTACCCGCCGGTCAGGATGGAGCATCGCCGCCATCATCGCCGACGGCAGGCCGGCACCCATCGTCGCCAGCGCGTTGTCGAGCAGCAGCGTGTTCGCCACGCGGGTGCGGTAGTTGCGGGCGAACCAGATCTTGTACATGCCGTTGTCGAGGCAGACGATGCCGTCTTCCGGCATCACCTGCCGCACATCGTGCACGATGCGCTGCGGCGTCAGCGGGAACCGGCTCTCCTCCGCGCGGTCGGTGAGATGGGCAAGGATCTTGTCGCGCAGAGGCAGCAGCGCGGGGGCGCTGGCCAGGCGGCCCTCCAGCAGGTCCGCGAGCAATTTGAGACTCGGGCCGACATCGCCGACCAGCTCGGCATGCGGGAAGAACACCTCCTCCACCAGCGCCGGCAGGTAGCCGACATGGAGCACGGTGGGCCCGTGCGGACCCATGAAGAAGGGCGGCTTTTCAACCGTGTCGTGGCCGATCGAGATGATCAGGTCGGCGCGATCGATCGCGTCATGGACATAGTCGCGCTCGGACAGCGCGGCGGTGCCCATGTATAGGCCGGCGCCGCCCGCCACCGCGCCCTTGCCCATCTGAGTGTTGAAGAACGGGATTTGCAAACGGCGGACGAAATCCGACAGGGCGTCCGACAGGCGCGGCCGGCTGGCAGCCGCGCCCAGCATCACCAGCGGCCGCTCGGCGTTGAGGATCAGCTCGGCGGCCCGCTCGAGCGCTGCGGGATGCGCCACCGGGTAATCGATCGGGTGCGGTGGGATGAGCGGCACGTCCTCCCATTCTTCGTGCGCGATATCCTCGGGCAGCTCCAGGTGCACCGGGCCCGGCCGCTCCTGCTGCGCCAGTCGGAAGGCCTCGCGCACGATAGAGGGGATGGTGGCGGGGCTGACGATCTGGCGGGCCATCTTGGTGAGCGGCGCCATGGTCGAGACGATATCGACCACCTGGAAGCGCGCCTGCTTGCGGCTCAAGATGCCCTTCTGGCCGGTGATCATCACCATCGGCATCGCGCCCAGCATCGCGTAGGCGGCGCCGGTGGTGAAATTGAGCGCGCCGGGTCCCAAGGTTGCGAGGCACACCCCCGGCTTGCCGGTCAACCGTCCATGCGTCGCCGCCATGAAGGAGGCCGCCTGTTCGTGGCGGGTCAGCACCAGTTCGATGTCGGACCGGCGCAAGGCATCGACGACGTCGAGATTCTCCTCGCCGGGTATGCCGAAAATCCGGTCGACGCCCTCGTTCTCCAGCGCGGATACGAGCAGCTCGGCACCTGTCATGGCTTCGCCTCTCTCTCGAAAGCTCGATAAATCGGATTCGACGATCGCGAGCAGCGCCCACGCAGCCACGAGAGAAGTTAGCAGATCGCCGGGCGAGATGCTTGCATGATTTGTGCGAAAATTGGATGGATGGCACGACAAGCCGGTGGGCGACAGGCAGAGACGTTGCAGACTTCATCTTTGAGCCAGATCCTCGCGACGGCGCTCGGCCACCATCGGGCCGGGCGGCTTGCCGAAGCGGAGGCGGCGTATCGCGAAATTCTGCGGCTGGCCCCGAACCATATCGACGCCCTGCAATTCCTGGGTGTGATCCAGCATCAGCGCGGCCGGCACGCGGCGGCGATCGACCTGATCGGCCGGGCGATCGTGCTGTCACAGCCTCGCCCGGCCGCCGAGCTGTATAACAATATCGGCATTGCCTATCGCAGCGCCGGGCAGACCGCCCAGGCGATTGCTCATCTCGAACGGGCAGTCGCGCTGAAGCCCGCCTATACCGAGGCCCATGCCAATCTCGGCGCCGCACTGAAGGATGCGGGACGGCTGGACGAAGCCGCCGAGCACTGCCGCCGCGCTGTCGAGCTCCAGTCCGGCTCGCCGAAATCGTGGTACGCGCTGGGCGCAGTGCTGCAGGAGCAAGACCGCGCGGAGGAGGCGCTCGCCGCCTATGAGCGGGCGTTGGCGCTGAAGCCGGATTATGCCGAGGCGATCAACAATATCGCCGCCGTGCTGATCGACCTAGACCGGTTCGACAGCGCGGCAGAGCGGCTGCGGCAGCTGCTTCAGACCCGGCCCGACAGCGCGACCGCTCATTATAATATGGGGCTGGCGCTGCAGCAGCGGGGCGATCTGGACGACGCACTGGCCTGCTATCGCCGGGCGCAGGCTCTGAAGCCGGACTATGCCGAGGCGCACTGGAACGAAGCGCTGCTCTGCCTGACGCAGGGCGACTTTGCGACCGGCTGGCGCAAATATGCATGGCGGACGCAGCTGCCGGGGCGAGCGGCGCGGCCGTTCGCGCAGCCGGCCTGGACCGGCGGCGACCTCAACGGCAGGACGGTGCTGATCCACGCTGAGCAAGGCTTCGGCGACACGATCCAGTTCGTCCGCTTTGCGCCGGTGGTCGCGAGCCTGGCCGACCGGGTCGTGGTCGAATGCCAGCCTGAGCTCGCAGGCCTGCTGGCCGGCATGGCCGGCGTCGATCAGGTGACCCGCCGTGGCGACCCCCTGCCCGCCTTCGACACGCATCTTCCGCTGACCAGCGTGCCGGGCGTGCTGAACACCAGCTTGGCCGATATTCCGGCGGATATCCCCTATATCCATGCGCGGCCGGACCGGGTCGACACTTGGCAGTCGAAGCTGGCAAGCGCGGACGGCCTGAAGGTCGGCCTGGTCTGGCGCGGCAACGCCAGGAACACGCGCGACCGCCAGCGCTCGATCCCGGCGCAGATCATCGCGCCCCTGTGCGAGGTTGCAGGCGTGCGGTGCTTCGCGATCCAGCCCGACATCGCCGGGAGCGACATCGAAATCCTCGCGCGCTGTGGCGGGTTGACGAACCTGGGAGACGCGCTGACCGACTGGGCTGAAACGGCCGCGCTGGTATCGGCGCTGGACCTGGTGATCGCGGTCGACACGGCGGTCGCGCACCTGGCCGGGGCGCTGGGCAAGCCGGTCTGGGTGCTGCTGGCCTTCATGCCCCACTGGTGCTGGCTGCTCGACCGGGATGACAGCCCCTGGTACCCGACAGCCCGGCTGTTCCGCCAGGCCGCGGCCGGCGACTGGCCGCCGGTGATCGCACGGGTCCGGGATGCGCTGGCCCAATGGACCGCGCGCCTACGCAACGCGGGTTAGCGGGCGTGCCGGCTATGGCGCCGAAACGGTCAAGGTCTCGTAGGCGAGTTCGAGGCTTTCCACCGCGATTTCGTTGCCCTCGGATTTGAGATCGGTCCCGGTGATCTTGGTGGGAAAGGCGTTGTTCAGCGTCCACGCCATCTTCGTCGCCCCCGTTTCGTCGAGGAGGTTCACGACGACGGTACGCCGCGCGATGGTGTTCATCTTGACCTGGCTGAACCAGTCCCAGAGCGCGCTATCGTTCACGAAGATGCCCTTGCGCAGCGTCACGTTCCCGACCTTGGTCAGGCCCGGCATCTTGATCGTGGAGAAGCCGCGGCTGTCACCGTGGCGGTATTCGATCGGTGTCGTTTCGGATTGGAGGCCGGTGACCTCTTGAAACGCGGCGGGAGCTTTGGAGAGACCGGTGACCGAGAAATAGAATTTCGGAAGGGGCCAGACGTTGTTCTCGGTTTCATCAGTCATTGGGTGTCTCCTGACGGTGAGCATGGCAGCTCACGCGCGCCGTCCCTTATCAGAGACAGCTGCTCTTGCGGGCAGCACGTGATTGTCTTACCCTTACTGGTAAGAGTAAGGAAAGTAGTTGTGCGCATTACATCCAAAGGTCAAGTGACGATCCCCGCCGAAATCCGCGAGCAGGCGGGGCTGCTGCCACATACCGAGGTCGAGTTCGCGTTCGATGGCAAGGTCGTGCGAATATTCCCCGCCGCGAAGCGGAAGAAGGACGGACGCGGGGCGCGACTCGTCGCCCATCTGCGCGGACGAGGAGACGTGGCGTTGACCACGGACGAAATCATGGCGCTCACTCGCGGGGAGGAATGACCGCGATATTGGTCGACAGCAATATCCTGCTCGACCTGATGACCCAGGATGAAAACTGGTTTTCCTGGTCCGCGCAGGCGGTCGAAGAGGCAGCGGACCGGTCTAGCCTTGTCATCAACGCCATCATCTATGCCGAAGTGTCGGTCCGGTATTCGCGGATCGAGGATTTGGACGCGGGGCTGCCCAAAGCCATGTTCGTGCGTGAAGCGCTTCCCTATGACGCCGCCTTCCTGGCCGGGAAGGCCTTCATCGCCTATCGGAAGCGGGGCGGCATGAAACAATCGCCACTTCCGGATTTCTTCATCGGCGCGCACGCGGCCGTGGCGGGGTATCAATTGCTGACGCGGGACCCCGCCCGGTATCGCACGTATTTTCCGAACCTGAAGCTGATCGCGCCAAACTGAGCCGTCACCGGGATGTCTGCGACGGTCTCGCCGGTGTCTATGGCGCAATGATTTCGGCCGCGTGCTGAGGGTCGTTGCGGAAATCGAACCACGGTCTGAGCGTGTCTGCCGCACCACGAACCATGTCCTCCGCCCAACCGAAGCTACTCCTCAGGCACGTCAAACGCCTCACCGTCCGCGCACCCCAGGGCCCGATACTCGCCGTCATCCCAATACTCGTTCCCCCCAAACCCGGCATGGAACAGCCCGTAATACAGCTTGCACCGCGCCTTCGGCGCCGTAAGGCCGTCATCCACAGCTAACCGCGCCTTGATGTCGGCGATCCGCTCATGCGCGTCGCTCATCGCCGCGCCGCCATGATTTGGGCTGTTCAAGACCATCAAGGACGGGCCGCTCTCGTGCCACGGCTGCCATACCGGGTTTGCCGGATTGCCGCCGTTGCCCGGCGCGCCGTCGCGGGCGAAGCTGGCCCAATAGCCCATAATTGTATCGGCGAGCGCGTCGCGGCCGGCGCCGTTGGCTTTGGAGCGCACGAACGGCAGGCCGGTGGTCACATCGTCGCCGAACACGAAATTGACCTCGGTGCTATGCGCCGCGCCCAGCAGATCATGCAGATTGACGATGCCGTAATCGGGCTCGTCGTCCCAATCGAAGCGATAGGCGTAAACCTTGTCGCCTTCGCTGTGGTGCAGAACGGCCGCCACCTCTTCCACCGCCTCGGCGCGCCACTGGGCCGAATAATAGCCGGTAATCCGGTTATAGGCGGCAAGGTCCCTGATCTTCGGCACGAAGCCGAAGCGGGTGGTGGTCAGCTCCTCGCTGCCCATCAGGAACAGCTTGGATTCGTCGCGGTTGGCGCCCAGCATCACGGGCACCGCGTTATATTGGCTGGCGTCAGCGAACAGCTGCATCATCGTCTCGTCGGGCAGGACGACACCATCGCGGATGTTGCTCGCCACCTTGTACATGCCAAGGCCGCCGCCGGTGACGACCGACAAAAGCTGCTTGGCCGATTTGCCGCGCAGATAGGCGAGCAGCGCCGGGCCATCCATCGCCTGCTGCCGGGCCTTGGCGACGGCGCGGTCCTGGGCCCCGTCGGCAACCATCAGCTGGTCGACGAACTCCCGCGAACTGTAGGGCAGGCCCGGATCGGCATCGTCGAGATGGTTTTCGGCCGCGGCACGGGGCGTCGCATGCACGCTGCCGCTTTCGGAAATAGCGCGCTGAAACAGGCCCTTCGCAAGCGGTGCCGCCATCAGCGCCATCACATCGTGGGCGCCGGAGCTTTCGCCGAAGATGGTGACGTTGGCGGGGTCGCCGCCGAACGTGGCGATGTTGTCATGCACCCATCGGAGGCCCGCGATCAGGTCGAGCAGCCCGAAATTGCTCGACGCATCGTCCGGCGTCCGGGCGGCATCGCGCAGCGCCGGCAGGCTGAGCCAGCCGAAAACGCCGAGGCGGTATTGCAACGACACCACAACAACTTGCTCCGCGCCTGCAAGGTGGCTGCCCGGGGTGGCCTCGGCGAAGCCCATGCTGTTGCCGCCTCCGTGAATCCACACCATCACCGGCAGGCGCTTTTGCCGGGCCTCGTCCGCGGCCATGCGGGGCGTCCAGATGTTGAGATAGAGGCAATCCTCGGAACCCGAGACCGCGTGCTTGTCGAAGAGCGTGAAGAGGCTGAGCTGTGCGCAGGGCGGGCTGAACGCCAGCGCCTGGCGCGCCTCCTGCCGGGGCGGCAAAGGCCGCGGGGCTCGCCAGCGCAGATCGCCCACCGGCGGCTCTGCGAACGGCACGCCCAGCCACGCGAACGTGGCATGCTGGTCGGCAAAGCCGACAATGTCACCCGCCGACGGGTGCCTGAGCGCGTCGGCGTCGGCCACAGGTCTGGAATGCCACGGCCGAAAGACGGCGAGGAAAACGATAATCGCGATGACGACGCTGGAACCGACGAGCTTTTTCATTATGTCTCTTCCCCTCTTGCCTGGGCATTGTCGTGCCGGGCGCCTTATTGGGGAAGCGCCTTCTGCCTTGATCGCGCCGGATCAACCGGGCGAGCGATCTTGCAGCGGCCTCAAATGAAAGTTGTCCGTATCTCTCTCATCCCGGCTGCGGGACGGTGGGGCCCGTCTTTCGACGGGATGACGGACAGGAGGCGACTGCGAGGGGTTCAAGAAGCCTCGCCGCGGCCCAAGGCGCCATGACCTCAGCCGCGTGCTGGGAGTCGTTGTCCGGCTATGTCGCCCGGCGGCTACATATTTCGCCGATACTGCCCGCCAACCTCGAACAATGCATCGCTGATCTGGCCCAGCGAGCAATAGCGCACGGCGTCCATCAGCACGGCGAACATGTTCTCGTTGGCGATCGCCGCCTTGCGCAGCCGGTCCAGCACCTTCACCCCTTCGTCATGGTGCCGGCGCTGGAATTCGCGCAGGCGGGCGATCTGGTTGTCCTTCTCCTCGGTCGTCGAGCGCTGCAGTGGCGGGGCCGGAATGGCGTCCGGGTGGGGATTGATAAAGGTGTTCACGCCGATGATCGGCAGGCTGCCATCATGCTTCCTGTGCTCGTAAAAGAGGCTTTCCTCCTGGATCTTGCCGCGCTGATAGCCGGTTTCCATCGCGCCCAGCACGCCGCCGCGCTCAGTAATGCGGTCGAACTCGGACAGAACTGCTTCTTCGACCAGGTCCGTCAGCTCGTCGATGATGAACGAGCCCTGGTTTGGGTTCTCGTTCTTGGCCAGCCCCCACTCGCGGTTGATGATCATCTGGATGGCCATCGCACGGCGCAC
>CAZVYC010000047.1:0-25015 GCA_964631425.1 uncultured Rhodospirillales bacterium | reverse complement strand
AAGCCAGTTTGAGCGCGGCGATCAGGCTATCCGGGCTGGCCGTACCGCTGCCCGCGATGTCGAGGGCGGTGCCGTGGTCGGGCGAGGTGCGGATGAAGCTCAAGCCTAGGGTCACGTTCACCCCGTGATCGTAATCGATCGTCTTGAGCGGGATCAGCGCCTGGTCATGGTAGTGGCAGATCGCGACGTCATATTGGGCCCGGGCTCGGGGATGGAACATCGTGTCGGGCGATTTCGGGCCTTCGACTCGCCATCCTTCAGCGCGCAGTGCTGCGATGGCCGGCGCCACGATTTCGATCTCCTCGCGGCCCAGCGTGCCCTCCTCGCCGGCATGAGGATTGACCCCGGCAACCACGATCCTCGGCTCGGCAATCTTGAAGCGGCTCCTCAGCGCTTCGCCCGCGATTCGGGCCTTGGTGGCGACCGCGTCGGCCGACAGCTGAGCCAGCGCCGTGCGCAGGGGCTCGTGGACTGTGACAGGAACGACCCGCAGCCCTTCGACCACCAGCATCATGACTGGCGGCCCGGCCGCGTTGTCGAGGGCGGCCAGGAATTCCGTGTGGCCGGGATGGGCGAAGCCCGCCGCGTAGAGCGTGCTCTTCTGGATTGGGTTCGTCACCATCGCCGCTGCGCGGCCGGCGGCGACCAGCGCATGGGCGCGGGTAATGCTCTCGATCACGGCGGCAGCGTTGCCCGGGTCGGACTTGCCCGGGCTGGCGCTGACCCGCCGCGGCAGCGGCAGCACGGGCAGCGCATTGCCAAACACCGCGGCTGTCTCGCCGGGATCGTCGATCGCGCGCACCGGGACAGCCGTCCCGATGACGCGTGCCAGCGCCGCGAGGCGCTCTGGGTCGTCGATCAGGAAGAATGCCGGTACTGCCTCGCCTGCCCGCGCAGCCCAGGCCTTAAGCGCGATTTCCCCGCCGACCCCGGCAGGCTCGCCCATGGTGAGGCAGAGCGGCGCGGCCACGGCCGTCACCCGCTCACCCAGTCAGACGCGGACGTCGACGAAGCCGGAGGAGCGCAAGTCGCTCAAGTACCGCTGCTGCTGCATGTCGAGCCGCTCCATATAGAGCTGGTTGCCGACCTGCTCGCGGGTCGGCGGCTCGCGCTTGGGCGGGTCCTTCCGGGCGCAGACCATGAACATCATGATGCCGCTCTCGGTCGGCACCGGCTGGCTCATCTGATTGACCTGCAGCCCCGCCACCAGCGAGGCGATGCCGCGCGGCAGCGCCGCGACCTTGCTCATTTCGCCCGGCTTGCCGAGGTCGCCGGCGAGGCCGTCGCGCTTGCCCTTCTCGTCGACCGCCGCGCAGTTGGGCAGACTTGTGGCGTGCATCTTCGCCGCATCGGCTATCATTTGCTGCACTTCGGCCTGGGTCGGCTGGTGGGTGAAGGGGATGAGCACGTTCTTGAGATGGACTTCGGCCTCGTTCGGGTCGCCGGCCAGCGCGTCGCCCTTGGCCCTCAGCAGCAGGATGTGATACCCGGCCTGGGTGCGGACCGGCGCGCTGACCTGGCCGGGCGACATCTTGACCAGCGCCTGGTTCAGCTCGTCCTCCAGCTCACCCTCCTGGACTGCCCCCAGGTCGCCACCTTGCGCCGCCCCCGCGGCTTGGCTGAACTCCTGCGCCAGCTTCGCGAAATTGGCGCCGTGCTGCAGCTGATCCTCGAGCTGGCCAGCGAAATCCTTGACGCGCGCCTCGTCGCTCGGGCTGTCGACCGGCAGGAAGATTTCGGCCACCAGATATTGCGGCTTGTTGACCGCAGCCATGACTCTGGCATAGGCGGAGTTGATCTCGTCGTCGGTAACTTCCACGCGCTGACGAATCTCCTTCTGGATCACCTTGCGCCAAGCCGTCTGCGCAGTGATCTCGCGCTCGAAGGTGGAATAGGGAACACCCTCCTTGGCGAGCGCCGCCTTCAGCTGGTCGACGTTCTCGTGGTTCTGCTCCGCCGTCAGCTTGATCTCGCTCTCGACTTCCTCGCGGTCGACATTGAGCTTCAGCCGCTTGGCTTCCTGGATCTTCAACTGGTCGTCGATCAGTGTGCGCAGCACCTGGGGCGTCAGCTTTTCCCTGACCTCGGGGGTATCGGGATAATTGCCCGCCACCATCGCGAGCTTGAGTCGGCCGTTGAGATCGTCTTCGGAAATCGCCTCGTCGTTGACCACGGCCACGATCTTCTCGAGCGGATCGGCGGCCCGCGAGGGGCTCGGCACAGACAACGCCGCAAGCGCCGCGAGAGACGCACCGGACAACACGCGGGACAGGGGCGGGCGACGGTAGATCATGATGCTGGCTCTTTCTCAATCCGACGGTGTCAGCCATCCTCCAGGTACAACAATGCACCGATGCCGCCAAGCATGCTCAAGGCGGCAGGCGTCCAGGCCGCGAGTGCCAACGGGATCGTCTCCGATTCTCCGAGCGCGCGGACGACGTTTCCGAGAAAGAAGAGCGCGAAGGCCGCGACGATCCCGGTGGCGATGACGAACAGCGTACCGCCGCGCCGCGTTTGCCTCAGTGCCGCGGCAGCGGCCAGCAGCACCAGCCCGCCGAACAACAGCGGGTCGGCCAGCAGGCCCAGATATTGCAGGCGCAGCCGAATCGCCGAGATACCGGTCGTCTCCATGCTGTGGATGTAGTGCTGCAGGGTCCAGAACGAGTGGCTGTTCGGTGACGCGAAGATCTCCTGGATCTTGGTCGGCGTCATGTCAGTCGGGATCTCGGTCCTCGGCACGAAGGTCGGCGGCTCGTCCGGTGTCTTCGGGTTGTTGAACGCGCCGCCATCGACGACCCAGTTCGCCCCCTGCAGCTGGGCCGCCGGGGCATCGAGCCGGCCGGTCAGCTGATCGCTATTGGTCAGGAAATAGATCGATACGTCATTCAGCCTCCAGTTCGTCGAATCGACATTCTGAGCATGGATGATCGTATAGGAGTCGGGCCCGCTCTGGCGCAGCCACAGGCCGCCCGCGGACAGGTCGATCGTGCTGGTCTTGCCGCGCAGGAGCGTATTGTCCATCTGCTCGAACTTGGCGCTGAAGGCCGATCCAATCGGGTTGAACACGGTCATCTTGAAGACGCCGATCGTCACCGCCACCAGGACCGCCGGCATCAGGAACTCCCAGGCCGAGACCCCTACGGCGCGCAGCACGGCGAGCTCGCTGGTGCGGGTCAGGCGCCAGAAGGTGTACAGCGCGCCGAACAGCACCGCGAACTGGAACAGCTGCTGCCCCACATCCGGCAGCTGGAAGAACGACATCTTAGCGATCTGCGCGAAGGTGACCTCAGGGTGGCTGGACGCGCGCCGGATCAGCTCGAGCGAATCCACCAGGTAGATCACTGTCAGCAGGATGCTGATGAACAGCATGAAACTGATCAGGAACTGGCGCCCCAGATATTTCAGGAGGGTGAGGGAGATGGTCATGCCGTCTGCCACCGCAGAGCCCAGCGGGGCATCGCCTGCATGATCCACATGCGCCAGGGCGGCATTCCGTCGTTCGCCCGCGCGAACAGCACCAGCATGGTGGCGATCGGCACAAGCGATGCGAAGTAGAGCAGCGGGATCGCGATCATGTGGTTGCGGGCGAAGTCCGCCAATCCGATCGACGAGCCCTCGATCGCCAGGACCAGGGAGGCGCCGATCAGATTGCGCCGCGACTGGCCGCGCCGGTCGAACGGCCCGCCCAGCATCGTGTAGAGCCCGAGCATGCTAAGCGCGAGCGCGAAAATCGGGCTGGCGATGCGGTTATGCGCCTCGGCCCGGAAGGTGTTCTCATAACCTTTGTCTTCCGGGCCCCGGACCCCCGCGAGCAGTTCCGGCAAGGTCCGCATGCCGGGCTCCTTCCAGCGTGGCGCCAGGGCCTCCTGGACCTGCTGCAGGTCGACGGTGCCACGCTCGAACTCGGTGGTGCGCGGCCGTTCGGTCTTCGGATCGACCTCCTGCTGGATGACGTCGTAGACCACGATCTCCGGTCCGTGCTCGCCGTCGACCAGCACGCCGCGCTTGGCCACGGTCGTCCTCGGTCGTCCGTTCGACTGCTCCTGATAGACTATCAGCCCGTTCAGGTCGCCGTTAGGCGCCCGGTCGTGGACATAGATCGTCATCTTTTCGCCGATCTCGTTGAACACGCCGGCGTTGAGCGGCGCGCCGGCGAACTGCGAGCGGCTGAAATCCTGCAGGTTTTTCAGCCGCTCGTTGGCCCACGGTGCCACGTACGCGTTCAGGAAAAAGACCGACAGCGCCACGATCGCGCCCATCGCCAGCGCCGGCGCCGCCAGCCGCCATTGGCTGAGGCCCAGCGCGCGCAGCACGATCAGCTCGCTCTCTGCGGTCATCTTGTTGTAGACGAAGACGATCACCACGAAGAAGATGATCGGCAGCACCACCGCCACGATCGGCGGCATCGCCAACATGACCATCCACAGGAACAGACCAAGCGGCGCGCCGCCATTGATTGCCAGCTCAAAGAATTTGAGCGACTCGATCAGCCACGTCACCAGACTCACCAGCACGGTCGCGATCAGGGTTGAGACCGCCAGGTTGCGAAACAGATAGCGGGCGACCAGACTTGGATTCATGAGGCCAGTACTATGAATGGAACCCCGCGTAGTCTAACGGCTGCATGGGGCCTTTGACAAATTTTTCCCAATGGCGTTCTGTCGCCCCTCCCTGTAAAAGCCGATTCTGTTAGACGCTGAGAGGGGTTACTGGATGGAGATCAACTTCGTCAAACCCGCGCTGCCCGGCAGCGGCACGATCGTCCTTTTGATCGCGGAGGGACGAGGCCTGGGCCCGCTTGGCCAGACCGTCGACAAGGCGGCCGGGGGGCAGCTGACGCGCGCCATGGCCGCTGCCGACTTCACCGGCAAGCAGGACGAATCGCTCACCATCCAGGCTCCCGCCTGGTTCGACCGCGTTGTGCTCATGGGCCTCGGCAAGCTTGAGGAGGTCAAGCCCGCCGCGGTCGAGTCGCTGGGCGGCGCGATCTACAGCCAGCTCTCCGCCGCCAAGGCCGCCGCGGCGACGGTGATCGCGGAACTGCCCGAGGATGCCCCCAGCGGCCTCAACATCGCCACCCTCCTGGCCGAAGGCGCGCTGCTCCGCTCCTACCGCTTCGACAAGTACCGCACGGTCGAGAAGCCCGGTCACAAGCCGCCGCTCGCTGAACTCGTCATCGCCGCCAACCACCCCAACGCCGCCCGCTCAACGTTCAGCCGCTCCCGCGCGGTCGCCGACGCCGTCTTCCTTACCCGCGACCTGGTCTCCGAGCCCTCCAACATCCTCTATCCCGAAAGCTTCGCCGAGCGCATCCGCGAGCGTCTGACGCCGCTCGGCGTCACCGTCGAGATCCTGGGCGAGGCGAAGCTCGCCAAGCTCGGCATGGGGGCGCTTCTCGGCGTCGGCCAGGGCAGCGAACGCGAGACCCAGCTCGTGGTGATGAGCTATTCGGGCGCGCCCAAGGTCAAGAATAAGCGCCCGGTCGCCTTCGTCGGCAAGGGCGTCACCTTCGACACCGGCGGCATCTCGTTGAAGCCTGGTCCCGGCATGGAGGACATGAAGTGGGACATGGCCGGCGCCGGCGCCGTCACCGGCCTCATGACCGCGCTCGCGGGTCGCAAGGCCAAGGTCAACGCCGTGGGCGTCGTTGCCCTGGTCGAGAACATGCCGGACGGTAAGGCCCAGCGTCCGGGCGACATCGTCAAGTCGATGTCCGGCCAGACCATCGAGGTCCTCAACACCGACGCCGAGGGCCGCCTGGCGCTGGCCGACGCGCTCTGGTACACGATCGACCGCTTCAGGCCTCAGGCGGTGGTCGACCTCGCGACGTTGACCGGCGCCGTCATCATCGCGCTCGGCAGCGAGTTCGCCGGCCTCTTCTCCAACGATGACGAACTCGCCGGGCAGCTTCTGACCGCCGGCACCGAGACCGGCGAGAAGCTGTGGCGCCTGCCTCTGGCCGACGCCTACGACAAGGCGATCGACAGCGATGCCGCCGACATGAAGAACATCGCCGGTGACCGCGGCGCCGGCAGCGCCATCGGTGCGGCGTTCCTGAAGCGCTTCGTCAAGGACACGCGCTGGGCCCATCTTGATATCGCGGGCGTCGCCTGGTCGAAAAAGGACAAGTCCACCGTGCCCAAGGGCGCCACCGCCTTCGGCGTCCGCCTGCTCGACCGCTTCGTCGCCGACGTGTACGAGCGCTGAGCCCGCCCCCCTGACCCAATCCCCGGAACCCGTTCGCTGCGCCGCCCGTGACCGAAATCCGCTTCTACCACCTGCAGCGCCAACGCCTGGAAGAGGTGCTGCCCTCGCTGTTGGAGAAGGCGCGCGAGCGCGGCCACCGCATTGTCGTCCAGGCGGGCTCGCCCGAGCGGGTGAAGGCGCTGGACAATCTGCTCTGGACCTTTCGCCCCGAAAGCTTCCTTGCCCACGGCAGCCTCTCGACCGGCATGCCTGAGGAGCAGCCGATCTGGCTGACGGCGATGGAGGAATGCCCGAACGGAGCTGACCTCCTGATCCTGGTCGACGGTGCCACCGCCGACGTCACCCGTTACGTCCTGTGCTGCGAACTCTTCGACGGCCTCGACGACGAAGCCGTCGCCGCCGCCCGCCGCCGCTGGACCGACTACAAATCCGCCGGCCACACGATCACCTACTGGCAGCAAGCCGACCGCGGCGGCTGGGAAAAACGCGCCTAGCGCCAACCCTATCGCCCCCACCGACTCGCCCCAAAGCCCCTCGCCCGCGACAGCGGGAGAGGGAGGGACCCGGCGCGCAAGGACAGGGTCTGCTCCTCAGGACAGTCGTCAACTCCCACCCTAGTAGATCGATTGTTTGAAACAGATCAGCGCGCTACTCGGATTGAAGATCCACCACAGAGGCACAGAGGATGGGGAGGGGTGATTGAGGGGTCATCACTCTTTTTCCTTCTCTGTGTCCTCGGGCCTCTGTGGTGAGACAGCCCGCCAGCGCCGCGATCTGATTCGGTTCATGGAGGCGCTCTACCAGTCCCGGAACGATCCCCTGTCGCCCGGTTTATCTCCGGCATGGTTTTCATCGCACTGGCTTCCGATTATGACGGCACGCTCGCGCATGACGGGCAGGCGGACGCCGCCGCTCTGGAGGCGCTGCGCCGGCTGAAGACGACGGGCAAGAAGCTGCTGCTGGTGACCGGGCGTGAGCTTCCGGATTTGCGGCGCGTGTTCACGCGGCTGTACCTGTTCGACGTCGTGGTCGCCGAGAACGGCGCTGTGCTGTTTCTGCCGCAAACCGCCGAGGAGCGGGCGATCGCGCCGGAGCCGCCCGAGGCTTTCGTGGCGGCCCTGCGCGCCCGCGGCGTGGCGCCCTTGTCGGTCGGACGCGGCATCGTCGCCACCTGGGAGCCCAACCAGGCGATCGTGCTCGATGTGATACGCGAGCTCGGTCTGGAATGGCAGGTCATCTTCAACAAGGGCGCGGTCATGTGCCTGGCGCCCGGGGTCAACAAGGCGAGCGGTCTGGCGGCTGCTCTGGTCGAGCTGAAGCTGTCGCCACACAACGTGGTGGCAGTCGGCGACGCGGAGAATGACCACGCTTTCCTGACGGCATGCGGCTGCGCCGTCGCCGTCGCCAACGCGCTGGACTCGGTCAAGGCGGATGCCGACATCGTCACCAGGGCCGATCATGGCGCAGGCGTGGCCGAGCTCATCGGTCGCTGGCTCGACGATCCCGTCGGCACCTTCGCCGGCATCCGCCGCCACGATCTTTACCTCGGCGATGCGGTCGCCGATGGCGCCAAGGTCCATCTCGCGCCGGACGCGGGCGCCGTACTGATCGCCGGCGCCTCCGGCATCGGCAAGTCGCGGCTGGCGACGCTGTTGCTTGAGCGGATCGTCGACGGTTCCTATCAGGCCGTGGTGGTCGATCCGGAGGGCGATTACGACAACCTGGCCGATCTCGCGCATATCGGCGGCCCGAAACAGCCGCCAGCGGCGGCGGAAGCGGTCGGCCTGCTGCGAAATCCCGGGACCAGCGTCGCGCTCAATCTCCTGGGAATTGGGGTGGAAGACCGGCCGGCATTCTTCAGCGGCCTGATGGGGCAGCTTTCCGCTCTGCGCGCCGACACCGGCCGGCCGCATTGGCTGATGCTCGATGAGACGCATCATCTTCTCCCGGCCGCGCTCGATGCGCAGAGTGCGGCTCTCCCGGCCGATCTTCCCGCCGCGATCTTCATCACGCTGGGGCCCGACCTCCTCTCGCCCGCCGCGCTCGATCTCGTGCAGACGATGATCGCGGTTGGCGACCAAGCCGCGGAAACGATCGCGCAGTTCTGCGCGCTGGTCGGTGAGCCGGCGCCGGATGGCCAGCCAAAGCCCGGCGACGCCGAGGTGCTCGTCTGGCGCCGCGGAACCGGCGAACAGCTCCGGCGGGTCAGGGTCGGCAAGGCTAGGCAGGAGCACCAGCGGCATACGCGGAAATATGCCAAAGGCCGCCTCGGCGAGGACAAGAGCTTCTATTTCCGCGGGCCGCAACAGGCCTTGAACCTGCGGGCACACAATCTCGCGAGCTTTCTTGAGCTGGCAAGGGGCGTGGACGATGCGACCTGGCTGCATCACCTGCATCGGGGCGACTACACGCGGTGGTTTCGCGACGCGATCGGCGACGAGGAGATGGCGCAGGAGGCGGCCGGCCTGGAATCGGAGCGCGACGCAGGCAAGGGTCGGGCGGCGATGGCTGAAATCATCAACCGCCGGTACGCGGCGGTGACGGCGGATTAAATCCGCCCGCCCGGTGCCGAGGGACGCCGCGCTCCACCGCGATAAAGGCGCGCTCAAGCACTCTATTCCCAATCCTGCCCATGCGCAGCCTCGACAGCGAACGCCTCCGGCTTCTCTCCCGCCCGGAACCGTCCCCACATCGCCATGCACGCCGCCTCGAAATGGCCGGCGAAGCGCTCGGTATCGCAAAGCGGCGAGGCCGCCATCCGCGGGCGCAGGTCGGCGCGGAGCGCTGCCAGGCGCGCAGGGTCGTTTGTCAGCGCGACCGCCAGTTCGACGTAATCGTCATGGTCGTGGGCCACCAGGTCGCGCATCCCGATCGTAGAGAGGTAACCCGCCGCATGACGGCTCGACAGGGTTTCGCCCGGGCAAGTGATCACCGGAACCCCCATCCACAAGCTCTCGAGCGTGGTGGCGCCCCCGGCATAGGGGAACGAGTCGAGCGCGATGTCGCACCTGGACATGATCTCCATATGCGCCGCGGGCGCGGTCCAGCCGATGAAACCCAGGCGATCCCGGGCGACGCCATGCTCCGCGAACAGGGCGGCATAGCGCTCCCGGGTCGCGCCATCGTCGAAATTCCGGGCTTTCAGCAGCAGGCGGGCCGTGGGAAGCCGGCCCAATATCCGGCTCCAGACGCCGACCGTCTCGGGCGTGATCTTCTTGGCCTCGTTGAATGAGCCGAAGGTGACATGCCCGTTCCGCCGGCTCGGCAAATCCCCCGGCGCAGGCGCGTCCGGCGGCGGGGTGTAGCAGACATAGCTGTCCGGCAGCCTGACGATCTTCTCACGGTAATATTCATCGGCGCCCTCCGGCACCTGCCAGCGGTCGGCCAGCAGATAATCCATCGCCTCAAGCCCAGTGGTCGCCGGATAGCCGGCCCATGCTACCTGGATGGGCGCCGGCTTGCGGGCGAACAAAGTCAGCCGGTTCAGCGCCGTCATGCCGCTGAGGTCGAACAGGATATCGATGCCGTCCGTCCGGATCAGGTCGGCAACGCTCTCGTCCGGCCGTCCGTGAATCGGTCGCCACGCGGCGGCTGCCGCCTGGAACCGGGCCGTTACGGCGTCGACGATCGAGCCGTTGTGATAGAAATTCAGCTTGTGACCGCGCCGGCTCATCGCCTCCACGGCCGGCAGGATCAGGGTCGCAACGACATGTTGGCGGAAATCACCCGAAATAAACCCGATCCTTGGCGTGTCATTGGTCCGGCCGGCCCGGTCATGCACCGGCCACGCGGTCTTGAACCGGTCGGCATACCGCGCGTTCCACCGGCGCGCGGCCGCCAGGATGTCGGCCAGGCCGACACCAGGCTGGTAGAGCGACGCCAGGATCAGATTGCCGTGGGCATCGGCAAGGTCCGGCTCGATCGCCAGCGCCCGCTCATAACAGCGCGACGCCTCGCTGAGCCTGCCCTGCTCCTGAAGCGCGTTGCCCAGGTTGGTCAGCGCCACGGCATAATTCGGCTTCAATGCCAGTGCGCGCTCGTAACTCTCCACCGCTTCACCCAGCTTGCGCTGGAGGTGCAGCGTGATGCCCAGATTGTAATGCGCCTCGGCATAGGCGGGCTTGAGCGCCAGCGCCCGGCCATAGCTCTCCACTGCCTCGGTCAGCCTTTCCTGCTCCCGCAGCGCGTTGCCCAGATTGTAATGAATCTCGGCGATGCGCGGATCGAGGGCGAGGGCGCGGCCGAAGCTCTCCACCGCCTCGGCGAACCGGCCCTGCATTTGCAGCGCGATGCCCAGGTTGGCGTGGAACGCGGCGTTCCGCCTGTTCAGTGCGATCGCCTGCCCGATCAGCTCGACCGCGATGTCGTTGCGGCCGGCCTGATGGGCGATCACGCCCAGCAAATGCAGGCTCTCGTGATGTCTTGGGTTGCCGGCCAGGATCTGGCGGCAGATCGTCGCCGCTTCGGCCAGCATTCCTGCCCGGTGCTGCCGGTCTGCCAGCGCGAACAGCTCGGCGGTCCGCGAGGCCGGCGACTGCGCTGCCGCGGGAATGGCCGCGCCGCCACCGCGCTTCGCCTGCGCCCGCCGTTCCTTCCGGTTCATGCGACCCACTCCGCGTTCGGTGCTTTCGCGGCATGCCGAAATCCGCCGCATGCCTCCAACCCTGGACGCCCACGCGCACCGCGGTTATAAGGCGCGCACCTTACCCGCCCCTCCTGAAACGCACGAGAGCCGCATGTCTGTGGAACGTACCTTCTCGATCATCAAGCCCGACGCCACCCGGCGCAACCTGACGGGCGCCGTCAACAAGAAGCTGGAAGAGGCGGGCCTTCGGATCGTCGCCCAGAAGCGCCTGCAGCTCACCGAGGCGCAGGCCAAGGCGTTCTACGCCGTCCATGCCGAGCGCCCGTTCTACGGCGATCTCGTTACGTTCATGACCTCTGGCCCCGTGATCGTCCAGGTGCTGGAAGGCGAGAACGCCGTCGCTCGCAACCGCGAAATCATGGGCGCCACCAATCCGGCCAACGCCGCTCCTGGCACTATCCGCAAGGAATTCGCCGAATCGATCGAGGCCAACACGGTCCACGGCTCCGACAGCCTGGAGAACGCAAAGGCCGAGATCGCCTTCTTCTTCGCCGAAATCGAAATCGTCGGCTGATCTTTATAGGAAACATAGTTGAGCCCTCCCCCCTGAGGGGTCCTGAGGGGGGACGGTAGCGTGGGGTGATGTCGACGTCGGTTCAGCGCTGGACGGAAAGCCTCGGCACTGCCGAACGCAAAACGACCGGGCAGTGCCCGGTCGTTCCTTATCTGGGCGACGCGGCGGTCGCGCTTGAAGGCGGGCGGGTCAGAACACGCCGGTGACCCAGGCGGTGAACACCACCACGACCAGCACGGCGATGATCCCTTTCACCAGCGCGCCAGTGAAGTCGCTCCACATCTGCTGGTGCGACTTGAGATCGGGGAATTGATCGTTGGTTGCTGGCGTCTGCATCGCTTTCCTCATAAACTGACAGTGTTCTATTAGGCTGTCTCGGCCCCATTCTTCAAGTCGCTTGTAACCGGCTTCAAGTCGCTTGTAACCGCTCAACCGCTGGGGTTGATCAGCATCCCGTGCGGCCTGTTGCCGCCGGACACGATTACCTGTTCGTCCGCCACGCGCACGCGACCCTCGGCGATCAGCCTGATCGCCAGCGGATAGCTCTTGTGCTCCGCGGTCAGCACTCGCTGGGCCAAGCTCGCCGCGTCGTCGCCGTCCAGGACCGGCACCGCTGCCTGCACGATGATCGGCCCGGTATCCATCTCCGGCCGCACGAAATGCACCGTGCAGCCCGAAAGCCTGACCCCGGCCGCCAGCGCCTCATCGTGTGGATGCAGCCCCTTGAACGACGGCAGCAGCGAGGGATGGATGTTCACCAGCCGGTCGCGCCAGCGCTCCGCGAAGCCCGTGGTCAAAAGCCGCATGAACCCCGCCAGGCATACCAGCCCCACCCCGGCCTCGCTCAGCGCCCGGTCCAGCGCCGCGTCGAAGGCCGCGCGGTCGGCGAAATCCCGGTGCGGAATGACCTGGGTTGCAATCCCCGCAGCCTCGGCCCGCTTGAGCCCTGCCGCATCCGCCCGGTTGGAGATTACCAGCGCGACCGTGGCTGGATAATCCGGGTCGGCGGCGGCGTCGATCAGCGCCTGCAGGTTGCTCCCGCGGCCGGAGATCAGGACCCCCAGCCTCAGCTTCTCGCGGCTCACCGCCCCCACGCCGCCTTGGTCCCGGCGATCTCGACCCGGTCCTCGCCCGCCTGATCGCCCTTGCTGTCGCCGGCTGCGCCGACCACCGTCCCGATCCGCCGGGCGCCCATGTCCAGCAGCGCCGCCGCCCGGTCGGCTTCGGCCGCCGCCACGATCGCCACCATTCCGATCCCGCAATTGAACGTCCGCGCCAGCTCCCCGGCCGGCAATCTGCCCACATCCGCCATCCACCGGAATACCGGCGGCAGGCGCCAGGCTCCAGCATCCAGCTTGACGCCCAGGCCTTGCGGCAGCACCCGCGGGATATTCTCCACGAGCCCGCCACCGGTGATATGCGCGAATCCCTTCGCGAGCCCCGCCCGCACCAGCTTCAGGCACGGCTGCACATAGATCACCGTCGGCGCCAGCAGCGCCTGGCCCAGCGTCTTCGCCGAGTGGAACGGCGCCGCGTCGTCCCAGTCCAGCCCGGCGTCGCTGACCAGCTTGCGCACGAGCGAATACCCGTTGGAATGCACGCCGCTCGACGGCAGCCCCAGCACCGCGTCGCCCTCCTGGATCGTGCTGCCGTCGATCGCCTGGCCGCGCTCGACTGCGCCCACGGCGAAGCCAGCCAGGTCATAATCGCCCTGGCCGTACATGCCCGGCATCTCGGCCGTCTCGCCGCCGATCAGCGCGCAGCCCGCGATCTTGCAGCCCTCGGCGATGCCGGCGACCACCCGGCGCGCGGTATCCACCTCCAGCCGGCCGGTCGCGAAATAATCCAGGAAGAACAAGGGCTCCGCACCCTGCACGACCAGGTCGTTGACGCTCATCGCCACCAGGTCGATGCCGATCGTGTCATGCAGGCCGGTGGCGATCGCGATCTTGAGCTTGGTGCCGACCCCGTCCGTGGTCGCGACCAGGATCGGGTCCTTGAACCCCGCGGCCTTGGGGTCGAACAGCGCACCGAATCCGCCCAGCGAGGCGGTTGTGCCCGTCCGCGCCGAGGCGCGCGCCAGCGGCGCGATCGCCTTGACGAGCGCGTTGCCCGCATCGATATCCACGCCCGCCTGCTTGTAGGCGCCGGGAGTCTTGTCGGTCGGGGTCGTTATGGCGTCCTCCGGCTGGCTGCGATATGGTCCGGCATCTTTCGGCCGGCATACATGAGCGAACACGGACGGCTTTGCAATGACCAGGACCTTCCGCGCCCTTCTGCCAGTCCTCCTCTGCGTGCTCTGCTTCCTAGCCCTCCCGGCCTCGGCCCAGAGCACGCTGACCATCGGCGACGTGCCCGTCGACGTCACTGCCAAAAGCGCCGCCGCTGCCCGCGATCAGGCGATCGCCCAGGCCCAGGCCAAGGCGTTCGACCGCCTCGTCAAGCGCATGGTGCCCAAGCCTGAGGACCAGGCCCGCGTCCATCCGAGCCAGTCTGAGATCGAAAGCTTCGTCCAGGATTTCGCGGTCGAGAGCGAGCGCACCTCCCCGGTCCGCTATATCGGCCTCTACAGCGTCCGCTTCCGCGCCGGACGAGTGCGCAAATATCTCTCCGACCTCGGCATCCAGGGCCTGGGCGAGATCCAGCAGGTGCTGGTGCTGCCGGTCTGGCATGGCGGTAACGGCCCCGTGTTGTGGGGGCAGGGCAACCCGTGGCGAACCGCGTGGGAGCGCGGCGGTTCCGGCGGCGGCCCGGTCACCTTGATCCTGCCCAACGGCGACCGGTTCGACACCGGCACGCTCACCGCCGCCAAGGCCGAAAACGGCGACACCGACGCCATCGGCGCGCTCATCCAGCGCTACCACGTGGCGGGCGTGGTCGTCGCCACCGCTGAGCCGCGCGACTCCGCCCGCGGCGCCGCCTCCGGCCTCGTCCTCACCGCCGTCATCTATGATGCCACCGGCTCCAAGGGCACGCAGAACCTGACGGTCGACGCCGCCCCAGGCCAGCAGCCCGACAAGATATTCCTGCACGGCGTCTCCACCCTCTCGGCCGCGCTCGAGGACGGCTGGAAGAACGGCCCGACCGGCCTCGTCGGCTATGTCCCGCCGCCGCCGGCCCCCGGCGAGCAGCCGGGCCAGGACCAGTCCCAGCCCGTCGCTCCGGCCGGCACGCTCTACGCCGTCGCCACATCGCTCGCCGGCATCGGCGATTGGGTGAAGCTGCGCGACCGCTTGGCCGCCGTTCCCGGCATGCAGCACGTGGCGCTCGACGCACTGACCCGTGACGGCGCCGCCTTCACGCTCGACTTTGCTGGCGACACGCTGGCGCTGCAGGCGGCTCTGGCCAACAGTGGCTACGCGCTTGCCCAGACCGTGCCGGCCGACGCGTCCGGCTCCGGCGCCTTCCAGCTACGGCGGATGGATACGCCGCCGCCCCGGGCACCGTGACGCGCGCCCCGCTACCGCTGACCCGTCAGGCCCTGTTCTGGCTGGCGGTCGTCACCGCCTTCATCTTCCTGCTCTGGCTGCTGCGCGGCATGCTGCTGCCCTTCGTGCTCGGCATGGCCCTCGCTTACGTCTCAGATCCCCTGGCCGACCGGCTGGAGCGGATCATGCCGCGCTGGCTCGCGACCCTGCTCGTGCTGGGCGTGGTGGTCGGCATCGGGATCCTTGTGCTGGTGCTCCTGGTGCCGGTCATCGTCGACCAGGTGATGCAGCTCGCGACCCAGATCCCGCGCTACATCACGATCCTGCGCCACCATGTCCTGCCGCAGCTGACCGACTTCGCCCGGCGCATCGGCGGCCCCGGCGAGGTGGTGGACGTAAAGAATGCCGTCAGCTCCTATACCGGCACGCTCAGCACCTGGATCGTGAAGCTCCTGGGCCAAGTCTGGAGCGGCGGCCTGGCCCTCGCCGACGTCCTCTACGTCCTGCTGCTGACGCCCTTGGTCGCCTTCTATTTCCTGCGCGACTGGGACAAGATCATCACGCGGATCGACCTCTGGATGCCGCGCCGCCACGCCGCAGTCGTCCGCGGCCTCGCGCGGGAGATCGACGACATCCTGGCCGGCTTCATCCGCGGCCAGGCCACCGTCTGCCTCATCTTCGCAATCTATTACTCGGTTGCACTCAGCATGGCCGGGCTGCAGTTCGCCATCGTCATCGGCATCGCCGCCGGCGTCCTGACCTTCATTCCCTATCTCGGCGCCATCACCGGCCTCATCGCCAGCGTCACCGTCGCTTTCATCCAATTCGACAATTACAGCCGGGTCGCCATCGTGGCCGGAGTCTACATCCTCGGCCACCTGATCGAGGGCAACGTTGTCACGCCCTGGCTGGTCGGCGGCCGTGTCAAGCTGCACCCGATCTGGATCATCTTCGGCCTGATGGCGGGCGGCGCCCTGTTCGGCTTCACTGGCGTGCTGCTGGCTGTTCCCGCCGCCGCGGTGATCGGCGTGCTGGTCCGCTTCGCTATCCAGCAGTACCTGGCCTCCGGCTTCTACGACAACCGAGAGGTCTCCCTCCCGCTGGTCGATCCGAGCGAGCTTTAAGTCATGGCGAAGGCCGGGGCGAAAGGCGGGCCGCAACAGCTCCCGCTGTTGCTGGAGCATCGTGTCGCGCACGGCGTCGAGGATTTCCTGGTCGCCGCCTCGAACCGCCGCGCGGTCGAATGGATCGACCGCTGGCCCGACTGGCCCTTCACCGCCTTGATCGTCGTGGGCCCGGAGGGCAGCGGCAAGACCCACTTGGCCGAGCTCTGGCGCGAACGCGCCGGCGCCAGCACGCCGGCGCTGGCCGAGGCCGGGTTGGAGGCGACGGCTCAGGCCTCGCGTGGCGGCGCCGTGCTGGTCGACGACTGCGACCGCGTGGTCGCCGATCCCGCTGCCGAGCTGGCCTTGCTGCAGCTCTACAATCTGCTTCGCGCCGGCCGCGGCACGATGGTGCTGACCGCCCGCCGTACGCCGTCGGCGTGGCGCCTCACCTTGGCCGACCTCGCCTCCCGCCTCAACAGCGCGATGGTGATGCCACTTGACCCGCCCGACGATTCATTGCTGGCCGCCATCGCTTTGAAGCAATTCGCCGACCGCCAGCTGATCCCGGCCAAGGACGTGATCCCTTTGATCCTGACCCGCTCCGAACGCAGCTTCGCCGCCATCGCCCGCACCGTCGCCGCACTGGACCGCGCCGCACTGGGCGCGAAGCGCCGCACGGTGACGGAACCGCTGGCCCGCGAGGTGCTGGCCGAGCTGTGGCCGCAAGGGGAGGGCGGTGGTGCTTAGCCGGGCTGATTTTTGAGACGACTAGCCCCGTCGCGAATCGCTTCAGCCCAGCATCTCCTCGACGATACGTGGATTGTGGCCAGCAAGGCCAGAAGTACACAGGCGGCTCCATCGGCTAACACCACGAACCGCTTCCGCTCGTCCGATCGGACGATAGTCGACCCCAATTACCACTCACGCTCGGTCATCCCGACGAAAGTCGGGACCCATTTTCGAGCCATCGCGCCGCCGAAAGATGTGGCCCGGCTTTCGCGGGTTGCCCTTCAGAACCCCAGTTGTGTATTGACAATATACTTTGTTTGTTCTAAATATGGCCTCGTTAGGAGGTCAGCATGAACGAGAGCGGATGTCCCCCAATAGTTTGGTCTAGGCTCGATCCCCCTGGGACCCTATTTGGCGTTAGCTGTGATGAGGATGGCCCCAGCATTGGGCCCATTCGGCTGCTGCGGAGGACCGAGGTTGGCCTTGAACCCCGGCCGGCAGAGGAACTGGACTTTATTTTCAAGCGCGCGCTGGATTGTTCGCCTGAATTCACGAAGAGTATCAGAGGCTTGCGTTCCGTCGCCAAAGCTCTTCAGGAAGGTAATCTTGCGCACGCAATGATCGTAACGCAGTTCATGTGATTGCCTTCGTTGCCTCACACACGGGCTCTAGCCAAGGCAGTGGATGCAGAGGCGCTTCTTGCGAAGGCGGGATTTAATGCTGCTCAGCCCCGTGACGAACGAGGGCGCTGGAGCACAGACGAAGATGCGGGGAGGAATACGGAGAGTCATGATGCGTCTGATCGCAATCCCACTTTGGTTCCAGTTGGAGCCTTTGTCGAGCCTGTAATTCCTTTACTGGAACAAATTCTCCCACCCAGGGCGCTTGAACCAACACCTCCCTTTCCCGGCGATATCCTGCCACCGTAACGGGGACACCTGATATCGCAGTTCCACGCACCCTCGAAAATCCCTATCCTGATAGGGCGGGATGCAACGAGGAATGGGCAGAAGCAAGGGACTATTGTCGCGTCTTAGCTGATAGAGGGGCCCTCGGTATTGGCGATTACCGAGAGCATGGAAAATATTTCGAACAATGCGTTCGAGGGCAAGTTTCCGAGAGATGTGGCGGCAATCCAGTCGACCATAGCAAGAGCCCCAAAAAGCCCGATGGTGGTCGTTCCTCTTACGGGGTGGTATGAGTGGCGATGAATACGAAACCTGAGAATTTGGTACAACTCAGTAACGCAACTGAGTGCAGTAGGAACAATCCACATGCCGGTCTGGAATTAGAGAATAAATACATCGAAGATTATCCAGAAGATTCGCATGGGTATTTCGCGCGTCACGTCACATGGAAGCGATTGGGTGAGCACAAGAAAGCGTTGCAAGATTGCTCCAAAGCAATTCAGATGCAGCCGAAGTGCGGTCGTTACCTGGCGCGAAGCGAGGTTTACAGAAAAGTAGGTGATTACCCTCGGGCATTGGCCGATCTCGATCAGGCCCATGCCATGGATCGTCAGGAATGGCTCACATCTTTCGGGCCGCATCTGCGTGCCGACACGCTGGCGCGGCTGGGACGCCTCGATGAAGCCTTGGCCGACGCTGCGTTGATCAGTGATGATCACTGGATGCCGGCGCATGACGGGCTGCCCGGCGGCGACAAGCAGGAATTCATCGCCGAGATCAGGCGCCGCGCGGCGGCGGCGCGTACAATCTCTTAACCCATTTGTAGCCAACGGAACTTGCGTCGCCATCGCCGCATTTCAAGCCTGGGGAGTTGACCGTTGCGTCCGGTAAGCGGCGGTCCAGTGGTGCCGGCAACAATGAAGCAGCCCGTCCTGATCCTGCTCGCGGTGGCGCTCCTGCTCACGGGGTGCGAAACGATCGATTCGCATAACGCGCGCCGGGCACAGGAGGAACTGGTCGGGATGCGGCGCGCTGCGTTCTTCGCCTGCGCCGGCCTGCCGAACCGGTCGCTGCAGGTCGACGGCGCCGAGTACGACACCTATGATTACACGCCCTACACCAACAGCTTCAACGCGACGCTCCCGCTCATCGGCGGCATCGGGGTCGGTTCCGCAGGCACCTGCCACGCCACTGCCATCTTCCAGAACGATACGCTGAAGGAGATCGATTATGCAGGCGACACCGGCGGCATATTGGGCCATGTCGCCGAATGCGTCACCATTGTGAACCACTGCCAGGACGGAGCCAAGGAGGCAACCGGCCGGTATTGACGCGCTCGGCGTGATTGCGAGTTTACCCTATCGCAAGTCCGCCGGCGTGACGAACCGCTCCAGCTTCGCCCGCTCCGGCTCCAGTTCGCTCCAGCTTCCTTTCACATGCAACACTGCCAGGGCCGCGGTCGGGAACTTGGCCTGCATCGCGGCCGCCTCCCTGCTTTCCTGGGCCAGCCACAGCGCCACTTCCTGCCAGCACGGATTGTGGCCCACCAGCACCACGCTCTTCACCTCGTCGGCAATCTTCCGGATACGCCGGATCAGCACGCGCGCCCGGCAGAGATAAAGCTCCGGGTCGAACTCCACCGTCGGCGGCGCCTCCCACCCCTCGGTCGCCGTCTCCCAGGTTTCCCGCGTCCGCGCCGCCGGCGACACGATCGCGAGCTCGATCCCAAGGTCCGCCAGCAACGCCCCCATCCGCGCCGCGTCGGCCCGGCCGCGCTCAGTCAGCCTGCGGTCAAAATCGCCCTGCCCCGGCAACGCCTGCTCAGCCTTGGCGTGGCGGAAAAGCGAAAGCGTGCCCATGGCGCCGCTCCTCCCCAATCCAATCCCAGTCCCCATCCATCTTGGAATCACCCGGACGATAGCCGCCTCTTCGGTGGCGCGCCATCGTGAATTCAGCTATGGTCCGGCCGGAATCCGGTGTCGGGGCGCGCGGCGCCCGACTTTTGGCTTGGGCCGGTGCGCGCGGTCCCCATTCCAGCGAGGGCTTCATGGAATCGAGCTTACCGGCAATAGACGGCGAGTCACTTTCGGCCGCCCCGGCACTCGCCAGCGACCGCTACCTGAACCGCGAGCTCTCCTGGCTCGCCTTCGACCAGCGCGTGCTGGAGGAAGCGCAGAACCCGAAACATCCGCTGCTCGAGCGCGTCCGGTTCCTCTCGATCACCTTCTCCAACCTCGACGAGTTCTTCATGGTTCGGGTCGCCGGCCTGAAGCAGCAGGTGGAAGCAGGCGTCGTCACGCCCAGCTTTGACGGTCTCACCCCCGCCGGGCAGCTGGTCGCCATCCGCGAGCGCGTCCACGAGATGATGAACGAGGCCCGCAACACCTGGCATGCGCTCCGCGCCGAGCTGCGCGAGAACGGCATCGCCGTCATCGACACCGAGGAGCTGACCGGCGCCGAACGCGAGTGGCTTCGGGCCAAGTTCGAGGCCGACATCTTCCCAATCCTCACGCCCCTCGCCATGGGGCCGACCCACTCCTTTCCCTTCATCTTGAACCGCGGCATCGCGCTCGCTGTCCGGATGTACGACGAGCAGCTGGGCCACGATCTCGACGCGCTGGTGCCCATACCGCCGCAGCTCGACCGTTTCGTGATGCTTCCCGGACCGGAGGCGCGCTATATCCCGCTGGAGCAGGTCATCCTGCTGTTCCTGAATTACCTTTTTCCGTCCTTCACGCTCCGCGCCTCGGGCGTATTTCGCATCCTGCGCGACAGCGACCTCGAGATAGAGGATATCGACCTCGAAGAAGACGCCCATCACCTGATCCACAATATCGAGGCCGCGCTGAAGCGCCGCCGGCGCGGCAACGTCATCCGCCTCAATGCCAGCGCCGATATGCCGCCCGAGCTGCTTGAGCTTTTGACCGAGCAGCTCAAGGTCGAGCCGGAGGATATTTCGGTCTCGGAAGGCGTGATCGGCCTGGTCGACGTCAAGCAGCTGATCTCCGACAAGCGGCCCGACCTCCTGTTCCCGCCCTACACCGCGCGCTTTCCAGAGCGCATCCGCGATTTCGGGGGCGATTGCTTCGCGGCCATCCAGGCCAAGGACTTCGTCGTCCATCACCCGTACGAGAGCTTCGACGTGGTGGTGCAGTTCCTGCGCCAGGCGACGCACGACCCGGATGTCGTCGCGATCAAGCAGACCCTCTACCGCACCTCCAAGGACTCCCCCATCGTCAAAGCGCTGATCGAGGCGGCCGAAGCCGGCAAGGCGGTGATCGCCTCGGTCGAGCTCAAGGCTCGCTTCGACGAGGAGGCCAATCTGCGCTGGGCGCGCGACCTGGAATTGGCAGGGGCCCAGGTGGTGTTCGGCTTCGTCGACCTCAAGATCCACGCCAAGGTGTCGCTGGTGGTGCGCCGCGAGGGCGGCACGCTGCGCTCCTATGTCCATTACGGCACCGGCAACTACCACCCGGTCACCGCCAAGATCTATACTGACCTCAGCTTCTTCACCTGCGATCCCGCGCTGACCCGCGATGCCCAGCGCATGTTCAATTTCATGACCGGCTACGCCCAGCCGGACTCGCTGGAAAAGCTCAAGATTTCCCCGATCAACCTGCGCAAGACGGTGGTGTCGCTGATCGAGGACGAGATCACCCACGCCAGGGGAGGCCGCACTGGCCAGATCTGGGCCAAGATCAACAGCCTGGTCGATCCCGAGATGATCGACATGCTGTACCGGGCTTCCTCGGCCGGCGTCGAGATCGACTTGATCGTGCGCGGCATCTGTTGCTTGCGCCCCGGCGTGCCCGGCCTGTCGGACCGCATCCGGGTGCGCAGCCTGGTCGGCCGCTTCCTCGAACATTCGCGCATCCTTTGCTTCGGCGCCGGCCACGGCCTGCCGTCCAGCCACGCCAAGGTCTACATCTCCTCGGCCGACTGGATGCCGCGCAATCTCGACCACCGGATCGAGACCCTGGTGCCCCTGGAAAACGCCACCGTACGCCGCCAAGTCATGGAGCAGATCATGGTGGCGAACCTGAAAGACGACACCCAAAGCTGGCAGATGCGGCCGGACGGTTCGTACGCGCGCATCAAACCGGGTCGCAACCCCTTCTCAGCCCATAATTACTTCATGACCAACCCGAGTCTCTCCGGACGCGGCAGCGCCATTGCCGAATCCCGGAACCCGCCCCGCCTGCTGCTCAAATCCACGACGTGATCGGACGTCTGCAGAAGCAAGGCATCCTGCCGTTCGATCAGAACGGCGGCTTTGCCGCCGATGATGAGCGCGTTGCCGTCATCGATATCGGTTCCAATTCGATCCGCATGGTCGTCTATGAAGGGCTGTCGCGGGAACCGCTGCCGATTTTCAACGAGAAGGTCTTCGCCGCGCTCGGCAAGACCGTGGGCGAGACCGGGCGGCTCAATCCCGAGGGCGTGACGCAGGCTTTCTCGACGCTGACCCGCTTCAGCCGGCTCCTGCAGGCGATGGACGCCAAGGCCTGCCACGTCGTGGCCACCGCGGCGGTGCGCGACGCTGAGGACGGGCAGGCCTTCCTCCAGGAGGTCAAGGCCCGCGCCGCGCTGCAGATCACCATTATCAGCGGCGAGGAGGAGGGGCGGCTTTCGGCCGAGGGCGTGCTCTCCGGCATTCCCGACGCCGACGGCGCCATGGGTGACATGGGCGGCGGTTCGGTCGAGCTCGTCCGTCTCAACAAGGGCACCGTCGGCCAGCGCACCACGATGCCGTTCGGCCCCTTCCGCCTGATGGCGATGGGCGGCACTTACCAGACCCAAGTGGCCATGGTCGACGCGCGGCTGGCGACCTTGCCCTGGTTGCGCGATGTCGCCGGCGCGTCGATCTATGCCGTGGGCGGCATCTGGCGCGCCTTTGCAAAGGTGCACATGGAGCAAGTCGGTCATCCGCTCCACATCATCCACCATTACGCGATCGAGACCTCCCGTGCGATCGAGTTCGCCCAGTTCCTGGCCAAGCTCTCCAAGGCCTCGCTCGAAGGCTCCAGCATCTCGCGCCGCCGGGTCGAGGCGCTGCCCTACGCCGCCATGTTCATGGAGCGCCTGCTGAAGCATGCCAAGCCGGCGCGCCTCGTCTTCTCCGCTTTCGGGTTGCGCGAGGGTATCCTCCACGACCTCCTGCCGCCGGAGACCCGCGCGCTCGACCCGCTCCTGTCCGCATGCGAGCGCACCTCCAACCGTCTCGGCCGCTTCGGCGACGTGAATACGCTAATTTCGTGGATTCGGCCGCTTGGCCCGATGCCGCCGGCCTTGCACCGGCTCACCATCGCAGCCTGCCTGCTGAGCGACATCGGCTGGATGGAGCACCCCGACTACCGCAGCGAGCAGGCCTACCTGAAGGCGCTCCGCCTGCCGTTCGGCGGCATCGACCATCAGGGCCGCGCCTTCATCGCGCTCGCCCTGCATCTGCGCTATGGCGGCCGGACGGAAGATACGGTGACCGCGACGTCCTATACGCTGCTGGACGAAGCCACGATCGGCCAGGCCGTCGCGCTCGGCCTCCAGCTGCGCCTCGCCTACACGCTTTGCGGCGGCGCGCTTTCTTTGCTCGATGGCACCAGCCTGTCCCGCGAAGGCGGCCGCCTCATCCTCCGCATCCCACCCGACCTCGCCGACCTCAAGGTCGACTCGGTCGAACGCCGTCTCGATGCCCTCGCCAAGACGCTGGGGGTCGCCGCTGAGACCTGGATCACGCCCCCCGCGGCCGGTAACGGAGCCCGCAGCCGGCCGGCCTGATCACTTTTCCCCCATCGGAAACAGCCGGACTCGCCCGCGCTCCAGCCCCAGCATCAGCTTGCCGTCGCGCAGCGCCTCGGCGTCCGCGCCGAACAGCTCCTGTCGCCAGCCGGAGAGATGCAGCTGTCCGGCCGCGATCCGGTCCAGCTCCTCGCTGGTGGCAAGCAGCTTAGGAGCGACGCCGTTGCG
The DNA here is from genome assembly GCA_964631425.1 of uncultured Rhodospirillales bacterium. Classification (GTDB taxonomy): domain Bacteria; phylum Pseudomonadota; class Alphaproteobacteria; order BOG-932; family Roseiterribacteraceae; genus BOG-932. The sequence continues at coordinate 1,514 of CAZVYC010000047.1, read as the reverse complement.
CTCAGCCTTGTATTTCAGAAGGACCTTCAGCAGTTCGACGGTCGAGCCCAGATTCCCGGGCAGTTCCGCTGGCGCTTCGGGCTGCGGCAGGTCCTCGTTCGGCAGCGCCATGACGCGCCCGATCGCCTCCAGCACCGCCGCACCCCATTTGCCGTCGGCGAAGCCCCCCGGGAGCCCGCGTGTGCGCGCCAGCTGCGCCGCCGTGGTCGGCATGTGGGAGGCCAGCTCGATCAGCGCCTCGTCGCGCAGGATGCGGCCCCGCGGCATGTCGCGCCGCTGTGCCTCCGCCTCGCGCCAGGCGGCGATCTCCTTGAGCGCGGCCAGCGTGCGCGGCTTGGGGTTGCGCAGCTTGACCCGCCGCCACGCTTCGGCCGGATCGAGGCGATAGATCGCCGGATCCTTCAGCACGGCCATGTCGGCCTCGAGCCAGCTCTCGCGCCCGGTCTTCTCCAGCTGCGCCCGCAGCTTCCCGTACACGGTGCGCAGATGGATCACGTCGTCCAGCGCATAGGACAGCTGCCGCTCGGTCAGCGGGCGATAGGACCAGTCGGTGAACCGGCTCGACTTGTCGAGCCCGGCCTTGGCCAGCTTGGCGACCAGCGACTCATAGCTGGCGCTCTCGCCGAAGCCGCACACCATCGCCGCCACCTGCGTGTCGAAGATCGGCGCCGGCACCTGGCCGGTGGCATGGAAGAAGATTTCCAGATCCTGCCGCCCGGCATGGAAGACCTTGAGCAGCTTGGGATCGAGCATCAGCCCATAAAGCGGCGTCAGCTCGATCCCGGGCGCCAGCGGATCGATGGCCACCGATTCCTTGGGGCCGGCCACCTGTACCAGGCAAAGCTTCGGCCAATAGGTCTGGTCGCGCAGGAACTCGGTGTCCACGGCAATGAAGTCGGCGCCTTCCTGCTCGGCGCAAAATCGGGCGAGTGTTTCGTTATCTGTGATCAGAGTCATCAAGCTAGTTATAATGTTCCTGAGCGGCGGGGCCAGAGGTTCTTGACATCCGGCTTCAAACCGACCTTCTTCCCGCCGAAATCCGCTCCAAAGGCTCGATCATGCATCCCTACCGCACCCATACAAGCGGCGCGTTGCGCGCCTCCGATGTCGGGCAGACCGTTCGGCTCTCCGGCTGGGTGCATCGTAAGCGCGATCACGGCAATCTGCTGTTCGTGGACCTGCGCGACCATTTCGGCATCACCCAGTGCGTGGTCGACACCGAAAATGCGCATTTCGCCACGCTCGAGGGACTGCGCGTTGAATCGGTCGTCACCATCACCGGCCGCGTCGTTGCGCGCAGCCCCGAAACCGTCAACCCCAAGCTCGACACCGGCGAGATCGAAGTTCGCGTCGATGACGTGACCGTCCAGTCGCGCGCCGATCTGGTCCCGCTCCAGGTCAACAGCGAGACCGATGCCGGCGAGGACATCCGGCTGCGCTATCGCTTCCTCGATCTCCGGCGCGAAAAGATCCACCGCAATATCATGCTGCGCTCGGCGGTCATCGCCTCGATC
>CAZVYC010000046.1:0-25494 GCA_964631425.1 uncultured Rhodospirillales bacterium | reverse complement strand
GATGCCGGAAAAGCGTCGACAGTACCCCCCACCCGGCCCTGCGGGCCGAACTCCCCCTCAAGGGGGGAGGCGCTGGGAGAAGCGGCGCTCTGATGGACCTCGAATTCACCCAGGCCGAGAACGATTTCCGCCAGCAGGTCCGCGACTTCATCGCCGCCAACCTGCCGCCGGCGACGCGCACCAAGATGCTGGAGGGCCGCGCGCTGGCGAAGGATGAGATTGTCGGGTGGCAGCGCACCCTCAATTCCCGCCGCTGGGCGACGCCCAGCTGGCCGGCGGAATGGGGCGGCCCGGGCTGGACCCCCGTCGAACGCCATATCTTCCTCGACGAGCTGCATCAGGCACCGGCGCCGGAACCGTTGTCGATGAACGTCTCGATGATCGGCCCGGTGCTGATCGCCTTCGGCAGCGAGGCGCAGAAGCGCCGATTGCTGCCGCGCATCGCCAATCTCGATGATTGGTGGGCCCAGGGCTTCTCCGAACCTGGCGCCGGATCCGACCTGGCCGGCCTCAAGACCACGGCGGTGCGCGACGGCGATCACTATGTCGTCAACGGGCAGAAGATGTGGCAGGGCATGGGCCATTGGGCCGACTGGATGTTCACGCTGGTCCGCACCGACCCGGCGGCGCCCAAGAAACAAGCCGGCATCTCGTTCCTGCTGATCGACCTCAGGAGCCCGGGCGTGACGATCCGGCCGATCATCACGATCGACGGCAGGCACGAGGTCAACGAGGTCTTCCTGGACGATGTCCGCGTCCCGATCGACAATCGTGTCGGCGAGGAGAATCAGGGATGGACCTATGCCAAATACCTGCTCACCAACGAACGCGTCGGCATCGCCCGCATCGGAATGACCAAGCGGCTGATCCAGCGCGCCAAGCACTTGGCGGGCGGACTGCAGCCCGCCGCGCGCGTCCGCGCGCTGGAGAAGGCCGCTTCGCTGGAAGCCGAGCTGAAGGCGCTCGAGATCACGCAGCTCCGCATCCTGGCGGCGCTCAGGCCCGGCGTGGCGGACCCTCGCGCCTCGATTCTCAAGATCAAGGCCGTTGAGCTGCGCCAGGCCGCGTCGGAGCTGCTGCTGCGCACAGCCGGGCCGCGGAGTTCCGAATTCGCCTATGAAGGTGAGGGTCTGGCGCCGTCGGAAATTGCCTCCAACTTCTTCACCTTGCGTGCCGCATCCATCTATGGCGGGTCGAGCGAAGTGCAGAAGAACATTCTGGCCCAGACCGTGCTGGGGCTTTAGCGCGATGGATTTCGACCTGTCCGACGAACAGACGATGCTGCGTGACGCGCTGACCAGGTTTCTCGGCCAGCACTACGGCTTCGAAACCCGCCGCGCGCTTCGCAAGACGCCGACCGGCTGGAGCCGGGAGGTCTGGGCATGGCTGGCCGAGCAAGGCTATCTCGGCGTTCCCTTCGCCGAGTCCGATGGCGGGCTTGGCGGCGGCGCGGTCGAGATCATGGTGATCGCGGAGGCTTTCGGCGGGGCGTTGGTGGCGGAACCGTATCTCGCTACCGTGACCATGGCGGGTACCGCGTTGCGCCTTGCCGGGCACTCCACGCTGATCCCGGAGATCGTTTCCGGCAGCCTGACGGTTTCGTTCGTCGATGATGGTTCGCAGCAAATCCATGCCGCGCACGACGGGCAAAGCTGGCGCCTGACCGGCAACGCCGCAGGCGTGCTGCACGGCGACAGCGCCGGCCGTCTGGTCGTCGCCGCCGATCGCGGCCTCTTCATGCTCGATGCCGGCTCCCCGCACGTTAGGCGCCGCGGCCATGCCACTTTCGATGGCCTGCGTGCTGCCGACATCGCGTTCGACGCCGCTCCCGCCGAGCTGCTGGCGACCGACGCCGACGCAGGAGCGATCGTGGAGCGCGTGCGCCAGCACGCCATCGCCTTCCTGGCTGCCGAAGCGGTCGGTATCATGCGCATGCTGCTCGATCTTACTGTCGAGCATCTGGGCACGCGCAAACAGTTCGGGCAGCCGCTGGGCAAGTTTCAGGCGCTGCAACACCGCGCCGTCGAGATGCTGGTGGCGATCGAGCAGGCTGAAAGCATCAAGATCTATGCCACGTCCATGGCCGATCATCCCGATCCGCTCGAGCGGCGCAAGGCGTTTGCCGCCGTGAAGGCGGTGATCGGCAACGCGGCGCGCACGGTCGGGCAGAGCGCGGTGCAGCTTCATGGCGGCATCGGCGTAACCGACGAGCACAAGGTGGGCTGGGGCATGAAGCGGCTCACCATGATCGAGATGATGCTGGGCGACACGGACCATCATGTCGCCGAGCTGGCCGCCCTGGGCGGCTTCCTGGCCGCTGCGGAGTGAGCATGAATCGCACATGCCGGATGGGCTGGTGCCATCACCCCCTCCCGGCCCTTCGGGCCACCCTCCCCCATCAAGGGGGAGGCGTTCTCAAAAAGCCCTCCCCCATGATGGGGGAGGGTTGGGTGGGGGTGACGGCACGGACGCATCCGGAAGAGTCCTGATGATGGACCAGATCGACTGCGTCGTCGTCGGGGCGGGGGCCGTGGGGCTGGCCATCGCCCGTGCCCTGGCCCAGGCCAGGCGCGAGACATTGATCCTGGAGCGGGAGACCTTGATCGGTTCGGGCGTTAGCTCGCGTAATAGCGAAGTGATCCACGCCGGCATCTATTATCCCAAGGGCTCGCTGAAAGCGCGGCTCTGCGTTACCGGCAAGAAGCGGCTTTATGAGTATTGCGCCAGCCGCCATGTCGAGCATCGCAACTGCGGGAAGCTGATCGTGGCCGCGAGCGAGTTGCAAGTCGCGGAGCTTGAAGCGATCAAGCGCGCCGCCGAGGGCAACGGGGTCGACGATCTGACGTGGCTCGACTCTGGCGAGATCAAGCAGCTGGAGCCGGCACTGTCCGGCGTCCAGGCGCTGCTGTCACCGTCGACCGGCATCATCGATTCGCATGGTTACATGCTGTCGCTGCTCGGCGAGGCGGAGGACAGCGGCGCGGTGATCGCATACGCCACCTCCGTCACGCACGCCAGGCTGGAAGACGGCCGGGTGCTCTTATCGGCCAATGGCGAGGCTGTGCCGTCGCTTTCTGCCCGGCTCCTGATCAATTCCGCCGGCCTCGGAGCCATTGAGCTGGCCCGTGCGATCGAAGGTTTCCCGGCCGCACATATCCCGGACGGCTGGTTCGCCAAGGGCAATTACTTCACGCTCTCCGGCCGTGCGCCCTTCAGCCGGCTGATCTATCCGGTGCCCGAGCCTGGCGGCCTGGGCGTACACCTGACGCTCGACCTTGCCGGCCAAGCCCGCTTCGGCCCTGACGTCGAATGGCTAGGGGCACGCCGGCCGGATGTGCTCGATTTCACCGTCGATCCGGCCCGTGCACGCCGCTTCTACGCTGCCATCCGCGCCTGGTGGCCCGAGCTCGCCGACGGAGCGCTGGAGCCGGCCTATTGCGGCATCCGCCCGAAGCTCTCGGGCCCGGGTGAACCGGCGGCGGATTTCCGCATCGACGGCGCATCGACGCATGGGGTTCCCGCCGTCATCAACCTGTTCGGCATCGAATCGCCGGGCCTTACCGCATCGCTCGCGATTGCCGACGAGGTCGCCCGGCTGGCCCAAGAGGCGCTGGATGCATGAGTTCGGCCGCTTCGACTACATCATCGTCGGCGCCGGTTCGGCCGGGTGCGTGCTGGCGAACCGACTGTCGGCCTCCGGCCGCCACCGCGTCCTGCTGCTGGAGGCGGGCGGCCGCGACACCAATCCGTGGATTCACATCCCGCTCGGCTATGGCAAGCTGTTCAACGACCGGTCGGTCAACTGGCTCTACCGGACGGTACCGCAGCCGGGCCTGAACGGCCGGGTCATCAACCAGCCGCGCGGCAAGGTGCTGGGCGGGTCCAGCTCGATCAACGGCCTGGTCTATGTCCGGGGGCAGCGGCAGGATTTCGACTATTGGCGACAGCTGGGCAATGTGGGCTGGGCTTACGACGACGTGCTGCCCTATTTCCGCAAGGCCGAGGACCAGGCGCGCGGCGCAGACGCGTATCACGGCGTCGGCGGCCCGCTGCCGGTCTCAGATCAGTCCGAGCCGCATCCGCTCTGCGACGCCTTCATCGCCGCCGCGCGGGAAAGCGGCCACCCGGTCAACCCGGATTTCAATGGAGCCGCCCAGGAAGGCGCCGGCTATTACCAGACCACATCGCGCCGGGGCCTCAGGGTCAGCGCAGCCGTCGCTTACCTGCGCCCGGCCCGGCGCCGGCCCAACCTCGCGATCGTCACCGCCGCGCACGCTACGCGGGTCGTAATAGAGGACGGCGCGGCGACCGCGGTCGAATGGCGCCAGGATGCCGGCCGCTTCCGCGCCACCGCGTCGGGCGAGGTGATCCTGGCGTCGGGCGCGATCAACACGCCGCAGCTGCTGCAGCTCTCCGGCATCGGCCCGGGCGAGCTGCTCCGCGAGCACGGCATCACCGTGGCGCACGAACTTGCCGGTGTCGGTGCGGATCTGCAGGACCACCTCCAGGTCCGCATGGTGTTCGGCTGCACGCGCCGGATCACCTTCAATGACGATATGCGCAACCCGCTGCGCACCGCCCATGTCGGCCTGCGGTTCCTGCTCCGCCGCAAGGGGCCGCTCACGGTGAGCGCCGGCTATGCCGGCGGCTTCTTCCGCACCGACAAGGCGCTGGATACGCCGGACATGCAGGTGCATTTCATCAATTTTTCGACCGACAAGATGGGTGACCGGCTGCATCCCTTCTCCGGTTTCACCGCCTCATCCTGCCAGTTGCGCCCGGAAAGCCGCGGCTCCGTGCGCATTACGAGCGCCGACCCGCTGGCGCCGCCGGCGATCGACCCCAATTACCTCGCCACTGAGACCGACCGGCGGGTCAATGTCGCGGGGCTGAGGCTCCTGCGCGGGATCATGCAGGCCGAGGCGATCCGGCCCTTCGTTGCCGCGGAGCGCGAGCCGGGCCTGGAGGTCGCCTCCGATAACGAACTGCTCGCCTATTGCCGCGAGCGCGGCAGCACGATCTATCACCCCACCTGCACCGCTCGCATGGGCCCCGATCCCGGCGCGGTGGTTGACGCCCGCCTGCGCGTGCACGGGCTCGGCCGGCTGCGCATCGCCGACGGTTCGGTAATGCCCAGCCTCGTGTCCGGCAACAGCCACGCTGCCATCGTCATGATCGGCGAGAAGGCGGCCGACATGATTCTCGCAGACGCCGCCTAGGAGTCACCATGTACACCGATCTCGCCCTGTTCATCGATGGCGAATTCCTGTCCGCGGAGGGCCGCTCGAGCGAGCCGGTGCTGAATCCCGCGACCGGCCAGAAGCTTGCGCACCTGCCGCATGCCACGACGGCGGACCTCGACCGCGCGCTCGATGCGGCCGCCGCTGCATTTCCCAAATGGCGCCGGACATCCGCCTATGACCGTGGCCGGATCATGAAGCGGGCGGCCGATTTGATCCGCGAGCGCAAGGCCGAGATCGGCCGGGTGCTGACCCTTGAGCAGGGCAAGCCCCTGGCCGAAGCCGAGGGCGAGGTCGCCGTCTCAGCCGACATGATCGAGTGGTACGCAGAGGAAGGGCGCCGGGCCTACGGCCGGGTGATCCCGAGCCGCGTCGAGGGGTTGACGCACACCGTGCTGCCGGAGCCGGTAGGCGTCTGCCTCGGCTTCACGCCGTGGAACTTCCCGGCCCTGACGCCGGCGCGCAAGATCGGCGGCGCGCTCGCCGCCGGCTGCCCGGTGATCCTGAAGGCGGCGGAAGAGACACCCGGCACCGCCGTCCTGATGGCGCGCGCCTTCGCCGATGCCGGCCTGCCGGCGGGCGTGCTCGGCCTCGTTTTCGGAAACCCGGCCGAAGTCTCCTCCCACCTGATCGCGTCACCGATTTCGCGGAAAGTGTCCTTCACCGGGTCCACGCCGGTCGGCAAGCACCTGATGCGGCTCGCGATCGACGGCATGAAGCGCACGACCATGGAGCTGGGCGGCCACGCCCCCGTCCTGGTGTTCGACGATGTCGATCCTGAAGCGACCGCGCGTATCGCCGCCGGCGGCAAATACCGCAATGCCGGCCAGGTCTGCATCTCCCCCACCCGCTTCTACGTGCAGGAGGGCGCCTATGATGCCTTCGTGGCGGGCTTCGTCGAGACGGCGCGGGCGCTCAAGGTCGGCAACGGGCTTGAGCCCGGCATCGCCATGGGCCCCCTCGCCAACCCCCGCCGGATCGATGCGATGGAGCGGTTCGTGGCCGATGCCCGTGATCGCGGCGGCAATATCCGTGCCGGCGGGGCAAGGCGCGGCAATGAGGGATTCTTCTTCGACCCAACGGTGATCACCGAACTTCCCGACGACAGCCTGCTGATGACGGAGGAGCCATTCGGACCCATCGCGCCCATCGTGCCGTTCCGCACCTTGGACGAGGCTCTCGCCCGGGCCAACAGCCTGCCCTTCGGCCTCGCCGCCTACGCGTTCACCGGCTCGGCCAAGACCGCCGCCGCTGTAGCCCGGGGCCTGGAGGCCGGCATGGTCGGCATCAACAGCCTCGCCGTCTCCAACCCCGAAACGCCCTTCGGCGGCGTCATGGACAGCGGCCACGGCTCCGAAGGCGGCATCGAAGGGCTGCAGGCCTATTTCAACACGAAGCTGGTGGCGCAGGCTTAAGAACGAGTGTAGGCGGAATGCGCTGCGCTTTTCCGCCCTACTTCAATTCCCCGTAAACCGTGTCTTCCTCTTTTCCTTGAACGACAGCGTCCCCTCCTTGAAATCCTCGGTGTAGACCATGAGCGTCTGCATCGCGGATTCGAAATCCAGCGCCTCGGTATAAGTCTGGCCCGGCGCGGCTTCGAATTGGCGCTTGGCCATGGAGAGTGCAATGGTCGGCGCCTCGGCGAAGGAACGGGCCAGTTCGGCGGCCTTGGCGGGTACTTCCTCGGACGGCACCGCGTGGAGCGCCAGGCCAAGCTCGTGCGCCTCCTTGCCGCTCACGAACCGGCCGGAATAGATGATCTCCTTGGCCTGCTGGATCGGCAGGTAGCGGGTCAGGAGGAATGCAGCGCCGCCGTCCGGGGCCAGCCCGATATGGCGAAAGGCGAACTGGAAGCGCGCATCCTCGGCGGCGACCACCACGTCGCTCGCCAGCGCCAGCGCCCAGGACATGCCGACGCACACGCCGCGCACGGCCGCGATCACCGGCTTGTTGGTATTGGCCACGCTGCGCGCCATCCGGTGTAGGTGACGCATGCGCAGGAGCGCATCGTTCATGCCGAGCCCGCTCATCTCGCTGACATCGGCGCCCGCGCTGAAATTGCCGCCGGCGCCGGTCAGCACCACGACGCGCACCGCCGGGTCGTCCTGCGCCTTGAGGAAAGCCTCCTCAATCTCGGTCCGCATGGCGAGCGTAATCGCATTCTTGCGCTCGGGCCGGTTGATCGTAATGGTGGCGACGCCGTCTTCGAATGCCCAGTCAATGGACATCGGGCCCTCCATGAGGTAGCTGAATCCTTGGGCTCCCATAACACCGGACACCGCCCCGAACAGCGGTCCAGGCGCGCGAAACCGGCTTTATCGTGCCTGCGATAGCTCTCGCCGGCGGCTTGTCCGGCGTTTCAACTTTGGCGATTGATCCCTCGTGCAGAGCTTCAGCGTCCTTCCCTTCGATTGCCCAGCAGACCTTCCCCGGCTGCGCGCCGAGGTACGGGAATTCGTGCGCGCCCACATACCGCCCGGCGACCCGCTTCGGCGGCTGAATTGCTGGGCGGTGCCGGACCGGGAATTCAGCCGCGCGCTAGGCCGGGCCGGCTATATCGGGATGACCTGGCCCAAGCAGTATGGCGGCCATGAGCGCCACCCGCTCGAGCGCTATACCGTGCTTGAGGAGCTGTTGGCCGCGGGCGCGCCCGTGGGACTCCACTGGATCGCCGACCGGCAGAGCGGCAACCTGCTGCTGCGCTATGGCACCGAGGAGCAGCGGCAGCGATTCCTGCCGGGCATCGCCGCGGGCGAGCTCTATTTCTGCATCGGCATGAGCGAGCCCGGCACCGGCTCGGACCTGGCGTCGGTGCGCACCCGCGCCGACAAGGTGGACGGCGGGTGGCGGGTCAACGGCCAGAAGATCTGGACCACGTTTGCGCACCATTCGCAGATGATGATCGGACTGTTCCGGTCCGAGCCCGGTTCCGAGCGTCAGGCGGGTTTGACCCAGTTCCTGGTCGACCTGTCGGCCCCCGGCGTCACGGTCCGCCCGATCAAGCTCGCCGACGGCTCGGCGGACTTCAACGAGGTGTTCTTCGACGACGTTTTCATCCCAGATGACATGCGGGTCGGGGAGGCAGGCAATGGCTGGAAGCAGGTCACGGCCGAGCTTTCGCTCGAGCGTTCGGGACCGGAGCGATACCTGTCCAGCTTCGCGTTGCTGCTGGAGCTGATCCGCGTCGCGGGCGCTGATCCTAACGGGGCCACCAAGGCGCTGATCGGTCGCCTGACCGCAGAGCTGTGGACCCTCCGCCAGATGTCGCGTTCGACCGCGGCCAAGCTGGCAGCCGGGGAAGACCCGATGCTGGAAGCCGCCATCGTCAAGGACCTCGGCAATGTGTACGAACAGGCGCTGCCGCGAGCGGTCCAGGCCGCGATGGAAAGTACCGACGACCTGTCGGTCGACAGCGATTTCGCGCGGATGGCCGCTCTTTTGCTGCAGATCTCGCCGTCTTTCTCGCTGCGTGGAGGGACCCGGGAAATCCTGCGCGGCATCATCGCACGGGGGCTGGGACTCCGATGAGCGAAAGCCATTCCATGCTGGTCGAAACCGCCGACCGCTTGTTCGCCGATCTCGCCGCGGACCCGAAATTGGAGTTCTCCGCCCTGTGGGACCAAGCCGTCGAGACCGGCTTCCCGTCCCTGCTGGTCGCTGAGGAAGCCGGCGGCTTCGGCGGCGATTGGCTCGACGTGGTCGCGGTGCTGCGCCTGGTCGGCTACCACGCGCTGCCCGCGCCCTTGGGTGAGGCGATCGTCGCCGCGGGCCTGGTCGCCGCTGCCGGCTTGGAGCCCGCCGACGGCCTGACGGTCTTCGCGCCCGTGGCCGAGGGCAAAGTGGTGGCAGGCCGCTTCTCCGGCCGGCTCAGATCCGTGCCCTGGGGGCGCGCTGCCGACAGCATCGTCGCCAGTGTCGACGGCGCTCTGCTCCGCCTGCGCTGGACCGACGCGGCGGAGACCGCCCAGTCTCAGAATCCGGTGGGCGAACCCCGCGATACGCTGATCTTCGACGACGCCCCGGCCGACATGATGCCGGTCGAACCTGACTTGTTCGCGCTGGGCGCCCTTACCCGCGCTGCCCTGATCGCCGGCGCGCTCGACGCCGCGCTCGAACGGTCGATCCAATACGCCAACGACCGGGTGCAGTTCGGCAAGCCGATCGGCAAGTTCCAGGCCGTGCAGCAGGCGCTGGCCGTCTTCGCCGAAGAGGCGGCGGCGGTGAACTGCGCAGCGCAGGCCGCCGCGCGCGCCGCGGACCACGGCGATGCACGATTCGAGATCGCGGCCGCGAAGCTGCGCGCCAACATGGCGGCGCAGATCGGCCATTCGACCGCGCACCAAGTGCACGGCGCGATCGGCTTTACCCGGGAATACGATTTGCACCGCTGGACCCGTCGGCTCGTCTCATGGGCATCGGAATGCGGATCGGAGCGTTATTGGGCCGAATGGCTCGGCGGCCAGGTCGCCGCCCGGGGTGCCGATGCGCTGTGGGCGGATTTAACCGCTCGGCCTGACTGAAGGCGCCCATTCCTAAAAGCGGGCCGGAAAACGTTTCCGAACCGCAAATGCGATCGCCGCCCTTGAGGGCTCTTCTCCCGCAGTGCGGGAGAAGGAGGGAACGCATTGCCAAATAATTGAATTATAGGCCGGCGATAACATCCTATTCGGTGTGAGATCCCGTCGCGAAGGACAGCACCACTATGATTTCTCAGCCGCTCACGCCGCTCCCGGAGGCCCGGAAAGGAGCGCAAGCGTGCCGTCCATCTTGCTGATCGAAGACGATGTCGAAACCGCGGATGATATCAGGAACGACCTGACGGACCGGGGCTATGCGATCCGGCATGAAGAATCCGGTACGTGCGGGCTGGAAGCGGCTGAGCATGGAGATTTCGATCTCCTGATCGTGGACCGCATGTTGCCGGGACTCGACGGTCTTTCCGTGATCGAGACGCTGCGCCGGCGGAATATCCACATTCCTGTCCTGGTGCTGAGCGCGCTCGGCGCGGTCGACGACCGGGTGCGCGGGCTGAAGGCCGGCGGAGACGATTACCTGACGAAGCCGTTTGCGCTCGCCGAGCTGGCGGCGCGAGTCGAGGCGCTGCTCAGGCGACCGGTGGAAACCCGCACGACGGTGCTGCGCGTCGGTCCGCTGACGCTCGATCTAATCGAGCGGGTCGCCCACCGCGGCGACCGGCGGATCGAGCTCCTTCCCAGGGAGTTCAAGTTGCTGGAATATCTGATGCGGCGCCCAGGACAGATCGTGACCCGCGACATGCTGCTCGAAGATGTCTGGAATTACCGCTTCATGCCGGAAACCAACCTGGTCGACGTGCATATCGGCCGGCTTCGCCACAAGGTCGACCTGGTGCATGAGCCGATGCTGATCCAACGGGTCCGTGGCGCAGGATTCGTACTGAATGATCCCGGCTGAGATCGTCCGCACGTCGACATTCCGCCTGACCGTCGCCTTTGCGGGCACGTTCGCGATTTCCAGCCTGCTGCTGTTCCTGTTCATCTATCTCGCCACCGCGGCATACGAGATCGACCGGATTGATACGGTGATCGCGGAAGAAATCAGGGTGGTCGCCGGCGAGCAGCCGGCGCAGATCCTGCGCGCGGTCGAGACGCGACTGGCCACCGATCTCCGTCGGGTCACCTTTGCGGGGCTGTTCGACGCCCGTGGAAACCGCATCGCCGGAAACGTCGCCACCGCACCTGCTGGTCTTCCGCCCGACGGATATCCGCGCCGCGCGGAGGTCGCGCGCTTGGGCAGCCCCGAGGGGGCGCTCGAACCGGTGCGCGCTGTTGCGGCGCGCCTTTCGAATGGCGAGGTTCTGGTCATCGGGCGCAATGTCGAGGAGATTGACCATCTGCGTCAGGTCGTTGGCCGCGCGCTTGGCCTCGGACTGATCCCGGCCGTCGCGCTGTCGCTGGCATCCGGCGCCTGGATCAGCCGGCGGGCGCAAAGCCAGGTCAAGGCCGTGCATCTGGCGGTCGAGCGGATCATGCAGGGCAATGTCGGCGAGCGGCTGCCGGTCAGGCGCAGCGGTGACGATTTCGATCGGCTCGCCCATGGCGTCAACCGGATGCTCGACCAGATCGAGCGGCTGCTCGATGACCTGAAGGGCGTTGGGGACGACATCGCCCATGATTTGCGCACCCCGCTGACGCGCGTGCGGACCCGGCTCGAGCGCGGCCGCGACACGGCGGCAGACCGCGACGAGCTCGCGGCGGTGGTCGATAGCGCGATCACGGGCCTCGATCAGGCGCTCAAGGTCATCACCTCCCTGCTGCGCATTGGTGAGATCGAGAATGGCCGCCGCCGGGCGGCATTCGGTGAGGTCGACTTGGCATCCCTGGTCCGCGAGATCGGCGAATTCTATGAGCCCATCGCCGAGGATAAGCGAATCACCCTCGACGTCCACGTCGAGGCATCGGCTGCGGTTCAGGGCGATTATGACCTCCTTAACGAGGCCGTCGCCAATCTGGTCGACAACGCAATCAAGTTCACCCCGCCGGGAGGGCATGTCCGCATCGACCTGGTGCCGAATGACAGCGGCCCGGTGATCCGCGTCACCGATGACGGCCCCGGCGTGTCACCTGAGGAGCGAAGCGCGATCTTCCAGCGTTTTTATCGCGCCGACAAAAGCCGCCGAATCCAGGGCAGCGGGCTTGGGCTCAGCCTGGCCTCCGCGATCGCCGCTCTCCACAACTTCGATCTAAGCCTTCAAGAGAGCACGCGCGGCTGCGTTTTCTGCCTGAAGTGCGGGCGAGCCTCGATGTAACGGGTCCAAATCTACAGCAACTGTCATGACATAAATTTTATTTTATTTCTGTATTCGTTGCCCGCCCTTTGCGTGCCTCCCACATCTTATTTGCGGATCGGATATCAGTACTCCGCTTCGCTTTGGAGGTTACGATGGTTAAGCGCACGCTCTACACGGCGAGCATTGCCCTGACAATGGGATTGGCTGGCTGCACCGATCAGCCAACACCTGCATACAGCTATCTGCCGGTCACTTGTGCATCAGCGGCGCCAGCGCCGTCCGCCACTCCTGGAACCGCTTCCGCGGCGCCAGCGCCGTCGGCCGCTCCTCTACCCGCTCCCACGGCGCCCGGCGGACAAGGCGGAAATTGCTATGTCGCCGTACCGAACGCGAATTACGCCTATCCCGCCGATTATGGCTATTGGGATGACTGGGGCTGGCCGTACTGGGACGTCGGACTGGGCAGCGGCTTTTTCGGCCGCGGCTTCGACCACCACGGCTTCGACCACCAAGGCTTCGGTGGTCACGGTGGCTTCCACGAGGGCGGCTTCCATGGGGGTGGCTTCCATGGGGGCGGCGGCTTCCACGGAGGCGGTGGACATGGCGGCGGCGGCGGGCATGGGCGGTAACACCGCTGCGGCTACGCAGCGCCCACCAACACGGCCGGGAGCGGCAAACTAGCAACGCCAAGCCCGGCCTGGACCGGCTGTTCAGGTTGCCCTTCACCGTCGAACAGGTGCGTCCAGGACCGGGCACCGCCGGACTCAATCCCTGAGACTTGCGTGTCCTGCCACCAAGCAGAGGGGATATCGGGCCGAGCCGAGCCCACGACCGGCGAGGCGCAAACTCGCGGGACGATCACGATCAGATCGCGATCGCCGTGTCGACGCTGGAAGGCCAGAACATTGTCCTGGCGTGCGCCGTCCACGGCCAAGCGCCGATAACCGCCGCGGCGGAACAGATCGGGCTCGCTGGCACGATACGTCAACAGCTGCCGCACCACGTGCTGCTTGACGCCGCCGTCCCGCCAGCTGTCCATTAACTCCGCGAAACTCCAGCCCTTCTCAAGCGCCGCCTGCCGCCGCGCGAAGTCGACGGGGCGGCGATTGTCGGGGTCAACCAGGCTGAAATCCCAGAGCTCGGTCCCTTGATAGGTGTCCGGAACGCCCGGCAAGGTCATCTTGAGCACGAGCTGGACGAGCCCATTCAGCGCACCCGCCGGCGCGATGTGATCGATGAAGCGCTTCAGCGACGCCAGGAACGGCTGCGAGCGCAGAGGGTCGAGCAGGCATTCCAGGAATTCACGATTTAGGCCTTCATAGGCTTCGTTGGGGGCCGCCCAAGATGAGCGAAGCTTAGCCTCGCGAAGCGATTTGAGCCGCCAGCCGGCTATCCTTTCCCGGAAGTCGGTCAGGGCAGCCTGATCAGTCTCGGCCAACTCCAGCGGCCACGCGCCGACAAGCGTCTGGTAGAGCTGGTATTCGTCATCGGGAGCCAGACCAGCCGGACGCGCCGCAGCGTTGAGCGTGAACCATTCACTGACCGTCTCAGCCCATTCGTCCGGAAGCTCGCTCAGCACCGCCAGCCGGGCCCGCGCATCCTCGCCGCGCTTGTGGTCGTGGGTTGCCGTCGCCAGGAGTGCGTGGGGAAAGGCGGCGGCGCGCCCTTCCATCGCCTCATGGAACTCAGCCGGCTCCATCGCCAGCCGCCCAGGGTCGAAGCCGACATCGTTGCGCGAGAGCAGTCGGCCATAGCGATAGAAGGCCGTGTCCTCGACCGCCTTCGCTGCCACCGGCGCCGAGAGCTGGTTCAGGCGGCGGACCGGCTCGCCGGCGTCATCCCGCGCCAGGCATTCCGCGATGAAGCGAACCGGCCAGTCTTCGTTCGGCATCTCCTGGATCGCCTGGGCTGCTGCGGTCGCAAAGGCCGGACCAGGATCCGGCGAGCCCGGCATTCCGGTGGCATAGGTGCGATAGACCCGAAGCCGCGGGATGAGCCTGCCGATGCCGCGCCTGAGCGCCGCCTCGGTCAGGTCCCTGGTCGCGGGATCGCGCCGGGCCAGCCGGTGGAAGGACGCGGCGACCCCGCCCAGCTGGCCATCGAACGTGGTCGTGAGGATTTCGGCGCGGGCGGCGAGCTCTTCGGTCTCGAACTCCGCCGAACGGCCGCTGACCTGACGCCAGAGCAGACTCAATGGGTCGGCACCCGCCGGGTCGTGCTGAAGGGCGGACACCTGATTCATGAAATCATAGCCGCTGGTGCCGTCGACATCCCAATCGGCCGGTAAGGCTTCGGCCGCGCCCAATATCTTTTCGACCACGAGATAGGCCGGACCCGGTGCGGCATGAAAGGGCCGCTCCTCGGAGAGTCGGTCCAGGTGGCCACGGAGCGCTCGGCAATAGGCGGCGGGGTCGGCCAGGCCGTCGACATGGTCGACCCGAATGCCGTCAATCACGCCTTCGGCATATAGATCGAAGATCAGCGCATGAACGGCCTCGAACACCTCCAGCCGTTCGACCCTGAGGCCCGCCAGCTCGGTGATGTTAAAGAAACGGCGCCAGTTGATATCGTCCCCCGCGGTACGCCACCAGGCGAGCCGGAAATGCTGCCGTTCGAGCAGCGCGTGCAGCGGTCCGGGCGCGGCGAAGGCCTCCGGGTCCTCCGCGACCATCTCCTGGTCGCGCGGCCGGATCGGGAAGCGGTGGTGGTGATAGGCGACGGCGAACTTGCCCGAACCTTCCATCGGCAGGAGCTTGAGATCACCCGAGCGCAGCACCTCGCCATAAGGCGCGCCCAGGAACGGCGCCAGGATCTTGTCCTTGAGCGACGGGTCGCGCGGCGTGTCGAAATCGATGTCGAAGAAGCCGGCATAGGCACTCTCGCGCCCGCGCTCCAACACGTCGAGCCACCAGGCATTGTCGGCGCCGCCGACCGCCATGTGGTTGGGTACGATGTCGAGGATGATGCCGATACCCTCTGCCTTGAGCGCCTCGGACAGTCGAGCGAAGCCCGCCTCGCCGCCCAGTTCCGGGTTGATCCGGCGATGGTCGATAACGTCATAGCCGTGCAGCGATCCCGGCCGCGCCATCAGGATCGGCGAGGCATAAACGTGACTGACCCCGAGACGCGCAAGGTAGGGCGCCAGTTCCACCGCCGCGTCGAAGGGAAAATCCTTATGGAGTTGCAGGCGATAGGTGGCGCGCGGGATCACGGCCTTGCCCGCCGCAGCGCCTCGAGGCGGCGCCGGGGGGCTGAGTCCTCCAGCACCTCAGTGGAGGGCAGGCGCCGACGCCAGTTCGGATGCTCGTCGATCGTGCCTGGCAGGTTGGGCTGCTCATCCAGCCCCAGCACGTCCTCGACGGGAATGAGCGCAAGATCGCAGGGCGTATCGGCGATCGCCCGCAACGCCCCATCAACCACCCGGTCGGGTGCTTCCATCCCAGGCTCCTCGCCCTCGGCAGCGCCGCAATCGCGCAGCATCGACCATAAAGCGCGGCGATCGGCAGTCCGTTCCCGCCGATCGTTCTTGGCGCGGTCCTCGTTCCCGTCCACTTTGAGACGCCAATCGATGTCGCGGCCCTTCCACCAGCCTGCGACCGTCGGCAGGTCATGCGTCGTCGTCAGCGCCGCCGCAGGCGTGTCCCAGGTGGATGGCGGCCGGAACAAGCGGTCGTCCCACGTGCGCACGAACCAGAGGACCCGCATTCCGAGAACGCCGGCATCGGTCGTACGCTCGCGAAAGCCGGATGGGACGGTGCCCAAATCCTCGCCAACCACGATCGCCCGGTGCCGCCAGGATTCGAGCGCGGTCAGGCGAAGCAGGTCGGTGAAGGGATAGGTGAGATAGGTGCCCTCGATGGCCTTTGCGCCCTCCGGCACAACCCATAGACGCTCAAGCCCCATAGCGTGGTCGATCCGCACGCCGCCGGCATGGCGCATCGCTACCCTGAGCGTCGACAGGAACGCGTCGAATCCCGACGCGACCAGCCCGGGTGGAGAAAAGGCCGTCAGGCCCCAATTCTGGCCCTCGGGTCCCAGCGGGTCGGGCGGTGCGCCGATCGAGACGCCGGTCAGCACGTCCTTGGGACGGCTCCAGGCGTGGCTGCCCGCGCCATCCATGCCGACGGCGAGGTCGGCGATCAGACCGATAGCCATACCGGCCTCCCGCGCAGCACGCTGCGCCTCCGCCAACCCCCGTTCGGCGAGGAATTGCAGATAGAGATAGAACTCGACCTCCGGCTGGTCCGCGTGCAAGGCCTGAACCGCCTCACTGGCGATCTCGGCAAAACCGTCCGGCCAGTCGCGCCAATGGTAGAGACCCTGGGGCCGGAAGCGGCCGTCCAACGTCTCGAATCGCGCATGGTTCAACAGCCGCTCGCCACCCTCGGCTACGAACGCGGCGAAGGCCTCGCGATCCTTTTTGCCCGCGCGGGCGAACCGGTCATAGCTGGCGCGCAACGCCTCGATGCGCGCGACGCCAGCCGTTTGCCAGTCGATCAGCGCGCCCTCGTCGGCGGCCGAGCGGAGCTGGTCGCCGCCGGGATCGGCGTAGAGGACATTGTGGAACAGGCGGGTGGACGGCGCATAAGGGCTGCATCGGCTCGGCTCGGCCGCGAACAGCGCGTGGGTGGGACTGATCGCCAGCGCGTCGGCGCCGGCGGCGGCAGCCCGGGGCGCGAAGCGCGCCAGCGCGGCGTAGTCGCCGAACCCTTCGGTCAAGCCGTCGCGCAGCTCATAGAGCTGCACCGCCAAGCCCCAACGGCGGCGTCCAGGACCGAGATCGGCGATGCGCCAAGCGCGGCGAGGGGCCGCCGCGACAATGATCAGGCGGCCGCCGGCTTCCAGCCGGTGATAGCCCGGTTGCTCTGGAACGCTGAACCGGACCATGCCCGGACGATCGGGCCGCAGCTCGATATCAAGCTGCTCGCCAGTGTCCAGTGTCATCCGCCCAATGCCGCTCTCGCCTGCGATCGCCGCGGAGCCGCCGGCATCGGCCGTGATCAACGGCGCGACGGCGGCGCCGCACGTTGCAATTAGCTGATGACTGCTCTCCGCGATGTCGGATGCCGTCTGAGCCGGCAACCCCATCGCGGCCAGAATGGCGCGCAGTATGTCCGGCGACACACGATGCTGTTCGCCACGGAAGTCAGTCCATTCGCTCGCCAGGCCTGCCAAGGCCGCGAGGGAGTCCAAGGTCGTCTCGGTCATTGATGCGTGATCCAGGCGAGCGTGGTCTTGGGTTGCAGGGCTGCGCGGGCCGCTTTACCCCAGATCGGCGGTTCGCGCGCTAAATCCACCGGCACGGGTTGGTTCCCTAGATTGCAGGCGATGGTCAAGGTCGTTCCGTCGGCAAGGCGCCAGCGGGCGCCGGCCGCCTTTTCGCCGATCGCCTCCGCGCCCAAAGCCCGCGCGCCCGCAAGATGCGGCACGATCCGCCGGTGGCGCAAGTCCAGCAAGCGCCGGTAGAGATCGCGCCACGCGTCGGCATCATCACTGTCCTGCACGCGGCACGCTTCGAATGTCGAGACGGCGTTCGGATCCGGAATGGCCCTGCGCCGTTCCGGATCGGCGAAGGCCGGGAACGCGGCGAACTCGGCCCGGCGGCCTTCGCGCACGGCGTCCGCCAGCTCTCCGTGGAAATCGGTGAAGAACAGGAACGGCGTCCGCGCACCCACCTCGTCGCCCATGAAGACCAGCGGGATTTGCGGACACAGCAGCAGCAGCGCCGTCGCCGCCTTGAGCGCGACGGGATCGCACAGCACGGTCAGGCGTTCTCCGAGTGCCCGGTTGCCGACCTGGTCGTGATTCTGCAGGAAGATGACGAAGTTTGTCGGCGGCAGGTCGCCGCTGGCACTGCCGCGCGGCGCCCCGTCATGGATCGGCGACGGCTCGCCCTGGTAGATGAAGCCTTCCGCCAGCGCGCGGGCCAGCCGCTCAGCGGGCCGGTCGGCGAAGGCGCGATAATAGGCATCGGTCTCGCCGGTCAGCAGCACGTGCAGCACATTGTGGAAATCGTCGTTCCACTGCGCATCGATACCGGCGCGCAGCAGTCCCGCATCGTTCTTCTCGTTCTCGACGACCAGATGAACATGCCGATCCGGCAAGGCGGTACGGACCTGGCGCGCCATCTCGACGATCCAGTCGCGCTCGGAGATCGCGTGGACCGCGTCCAACCTCAATCCGTCGAAGCGGAATTCGCCCAGCCAGTAGAGCGCATTCTCGGTGAAGAACCGCCGGACCTCGGGCTGACGGAAATCGATCGCGGCGCCCCACGGGGTATGAATGTCCTCCCGAAAGAAATTCGGCGCGTATGCGTGCAGCCAGTTCCCGTCCGGTCCGAAGTGGTTATAGACCACGTCCAGGAATACCATCAGCCCAAGTACATGGGCCCGGTCGATCAGGTCTTTCAGCGCGTCGGGCGTGCCGTAGGCGCTTTCCGGCGCAAAGGGCAGCACGCCGTCATAGCCCCAGTTGCGGCTGCCCGGGACTTCGGCGATCGGCATGAACTCGATCGCGGTGATGCCGAGCTCGGCAAGCTGGGGCAGCCGGTCTGCAATTCCGGCGAAGCCGCCCATCAGCCCCGGATGCAGTTCATAGAAGACCGTCTCTTCCCACGGTCGACCGCGCCAATCGGTACAACGCCAAGCATAGGACCCTGGATCTACCACCAGGCTCGGGCCGTGAACGTCTTCCGGCTGGGCGCGGGAAGCGGGGTCCGGCACCAGCGTGCCGTCGTCAAGGCGGAAGCGGTACCGCGCTCCCGCCCCGCAGTTCGCCTCGGCCTCGTACCAGCCGCCGCCGACCGGCTCAAGCGCGACCGCGCCGATCCCCTCGACCTCGACGGCGACAGCGCGCCCGCTGGGCGCCCAAAGTCGAAACCGGGTGCCGTTGGGCCCAAGAAGCGGGCCGAAACGAAAATCGCTGTTCATCATCGCGGCACTGCCATTCGCGCTCTGAGGACGACCGCGCTGGTGGGCTGGACCTGATAGATGCCGTTGCTGACCGGTCCTTCCTCCCCATCCGGGTGAAGGCTGTCCACCAGCACGAACCATTGGGCGTCCCCGGGAAGCCGGAAGTCCAGCGCGCCTTCGGATGCGTTCACAAAGAGCGCGATCATCTCGATACTGTCGCCCACGCGCTGGGCACGGCGCAGAACGAGCGCCCGGCCTTCCGGATTGCCCCAATCTTGCTCGCTCAATGTTGTGCCGCGCTCATCGAACCAGTCTATGTCGTGCACGCCTTGGGCAAGCTCGACCTTGCCGTAGAGATAACGGCTTGACCGGATGACGGGATGGTCCTCCCGAATTCGCGCCAGTCTGCTGACGAACCGGGCGAGCTCCGCCCCCCGCCGCTGTTCCAGCAGCGACCAGTCCAGCCAGGAAATCTCGTTGTCCTGGCAATAGGCATTATTGTTGCCGCGCTGCGAGCGTCCCATCTCGTCGCCGGCCAGCAGCATCGACGTGCCCATCGATGTCAGGAGCGTGGTCAGCATAGCCCGCTTGGCCCGCTCGCGGCGCTCGATGATTTCTTCGTCCTCGGTCGGCCCTTCGGCGCCCCAGTTCCGCGAATAATTCTCCGAATGGCCGTCGCGATTATCCTCGCCGTTGGCTTCGTTGTGCTTGCCCTCGAAACTGACGATGTCCTGCAACGGCTGCCCGTCATGGGAGGCCAAGTAATTGACCGAAGCCCAGGGGCGGCGACCGCAATGGTCGAACAGGTCGCCGGATCCCGACAGGCGGGCCGCGATGACGCGCCGCATATCGGGATCGCCGCGCCAGAAACGTCGGATATCGTCGCGGTACCGGTCGTTCCACTCCGCGAAGCCGGGTGGAAAGCGGCCGAGCTGATAACCGCCGGGACCGATATCCCAAGGCTCGGAGATCAGCTTGACCTCCGACAAGACCGGATCCTGTCGCAGCACATCGAAGAAGCCTGAGCGCGGATCGAACCCGTGCTGTTCGCGGCCCAACGTCACGCCCAGATCGAAGCGGAAACCGTCGATCCCGTAGGACGTCGTCCAATAGCGGAGCGAATCCACGACCATCTGCAGCACACGCGGGTGCGAAAGGTTGAGCGTGTTACCGGTTCCTGTGTCGTTCACGGCATGGCGGGGGTTGTCGGCCTGCAGGCGATAATAGCTGGCGTTATCGAGGCCGCGCCACGACAACGTCGGCCCAAGCTCGCTGCCTTCGCAGGTGTGGTTATAGACCACGTCGAGGATCACCTCGATGCCGGCGGCGTGGAGGCGCCGTACGGCCATGCGGACCTCGTTGGGATCGCCCTGGCTCAGATACCGCGCCTCGGGCGCGAAGTAGGCCAGTGTGTTGTAACCCCAATAGTTGGACAGTCCCTTTTCCAACAGCGCCCGATCCTGAAGGAAGGCATGGATCGGCAGCAGCTCCACCGCCGTGACCCCGAGATATCTCAAATGATCGATTACCCTGGAGTGGGAAAGCGCCGCGAACGTCCCGCGCTCCTGCGGCGGTGCATCCTCGAACAGCTGTGTCAGGCCCTTGACGTGCAGTTCGTAAATGACGGTGTCCGCCCATGGCGTGCGCGGCTTGCGATCCCCGTCCCAGCGGAAATCGTCGCTGACCACCACGGCCTTCGGCATCGCCGGCGCGCTGTCGCGCCGGTCGAAGCTGAGATCGGCCCGAGGAGAACCGATGCGATGGCCGAACAGCGCATCGGTCCAGTGCACCTGCCCAACCAGCCGCCGTGCGTAAGGGTCGAGCAGAAGCTTGTGGGGATTGAACCGATGGCCCGCTTGAGGTGCATAATCGCCACGGGCGCGGAAGCCATAGACCAGCCCCGGCTTGGCCTCCGGGAGATAGCCATGCCAGACCTGATCCGTCCACTCCGGCAGGTCGAAACGCACGGTTTCACGGCGACCGGACGGATCAAAAAGGCAAAGCTCCATCCGCTTCGCGTGTGCCGAGAAGACGGCGAAATTGACGCCGAGACCGTCCCAAGTCGCACCGAGAGGATAGGGTGAACCGGATTCCAGACGGTCAGGACGCATGGAGCATGATCATTCTTCGCTTTTGAAGACGGATGCGGCGAGCGGCGACAGGGTCAAGAGCACCGAGTGAGACCGTCCATGCGCGGGCCGCGGCTCGGCAGCCACGCCGGGAAAATTGCCGAGATTGCTCCCCCCGTAGATGGCGGCGTCGCTGTTGAAAATTTCCTGCCAGTAACCGCCCCGCGGCACGCCGATGCGATAGGAACTGCGAACCACCGGGGTCATATTGAGCACTACCACAATCAGGGTTCCGCCGGCGTCGCGGCGCAGATAGGCGAAGACGCTGTTGTTCGCGTCGTCGCCGACGATCCATTCAAATCCCCACGACTCCGTATCTGTTCCATGCAAAGCTGGTTCGCTGGCATAAAGCCGGTTGAGGTCGGCAACGACACGCTGCAGTCCGGCATGGCCCGGGTTGTTGAGCAGGTCCCATTCGATCTCCCCGTCATGGCTCCACTCGCGCGGCTGGCCGATCTCGCCGCCCATGAACAGCAGCTTCTTGCCCGGATGCGTCCACATGAAGCCGAAATAGGCCCGGAGATTTGCCAACTTCTGCCAGGCGTCTCCGGGCGCGCGGCCATAGAGGGAGCCCTTTCCATAGACCACCTCGTCATGTGACAGCGGTAGGACGAAGCGCTCGGAAAAGGCGTAGATCAGCCCAAAGGTCATCTCGTTATGGCGCCAGCGGCGATGGATCGGGTCCTGGCCGAAATAGTCGAGGGTATCGTGCATCCACCCCATGTTCCATTTGAAGGAAAATCCGAGGCCGCCATCGGACACCGGCGCCGAAACGCCGGGCCAGGCGGTCGATTCCTCGGCGACAGTGATGGCGCCCGGGCAGCGCTCGGCCACGACAGTGTTCAGGCGGCGCAGGAATTCGATGGCTTCGAGATTCTCGCGGCCGCCATATTTGTTTGGAATCCACTCGCCGGCCGCGCGGGAATAGTCGCGGTAGAGCATGGAGGCAACGGCATCGACCCGGAGGCCGTCGGCGTGGAAGATCTCCAGCCAGTGCAGCGCGCTGGCGATCAGGAAGCCCTGAACCTCGCGGCGGCCCAGATTGTAGATCATCGTGTTCCAGTCGCGATGGAAGCCTTCGCGCGGATCGGCATGCTCGTAGAGTGCGGTTCCGTCGAACCGGACGAGGCCGTGCGGATCGGTCGGGAAATGGGCCGGCACCCAATCCAGAATCACACCGAGCCCGGCGCGATGGCAGGCATCGACAAAACGGGCGAAATCCTCCGGGCGACCGAACCGCGCGCTTGGCGCGAACTGGGACAGCGGCTGGTATCCCCAGGAGCCCCCGAAGGGATGCTCCATGATCGGCAGCAGCTCCACATGCGTGAAACCGAGCTCCGTGGCGTAGGGAATGAGCCGCTCCGCGAGGTCTTTCCAGTCGAGATTGCCCGCGGGATTGCCTGGCGGGCGCATCCACGAGCCGGCATGGACCTCGTAGATCGCGATGGGCGCGGTGCGTGACTGGCGCCCAGCGCGCGTGGCCATCCAGTCGCCGTCGGTCCATTCCATGTTGAGCAGGGGAGCGACGATCGAGGCCGTCGCCGGCGGCCGTTCCGTCGCGCGCGCCAGCGGATCGGCCTTGCGTGGCAGCACGCGGCCATCGGCGCCGACTATCTCGAACTTGTAAAGCGCCCCGGCGTTCAGCCGGGGCACGAACAGCTCCCAGACGCCGGCCTCGATCCTGAGCCGCATCGGGTGGCGCCGGCCGTCCCAGGCGTTGAAGTCGCCTACAACCGAAACCCGACGCGCATTGGGCGCCCACACCGCAAAGCGGACGCCCGGGACAGTGTCGATTTCCATGGGCACGGCGCCGAATTGTTCTGCGAGCCGCCAGTGCGAACCTTCAGCGAAGAGGTAAAGATCAACCTCGCCCAGCAGCAGTCCGTAGCTGTAGGGGTCCTCGGTCTCCTGGATTGCGCCCGGCCAACGGATGCGCAGCGTGTAAGGGTCGCCTGAAGGGAGCAGGCCGACAAAAAGCCCGTCGCCGCTGGACGACAAGGCGGCCATCATGTTGCCGCTCTGACGCGCGATGACCTCGACGGCTTCCGCGCCTGGCACGAAGACGCGCACGACCCGACCGACCGGCGTCTCGTGCGGCCCGAGGAAGGCAAACGGGTCGGTGACGGCGCCGTCGGCGAGCGCGCGCGCCGCGAACGGATCAGCCAGCTGGCTCGGCAGGGAATCAGCCATCAATCCTTTTCCTCATGCGGCGAGCAGCCGATCGGCGGCGTCGAACAGGCCCCGGATCGGCGTCTCGATCCAGGTCGGACGGTTGGCCGCCTCGTATGCGATCTCATAGGCCGCCTTTTCCAGCGTAAACAGGTCGAGCAGCACTTCCTGCTGCTCATCGAGCGCAGCGCCGGTGCCCTCCACGTAACCTGCGAGCAGTGCCTCGGTCGCGGTCTCGCGGAACCGGGTCAGCAGTTCGCTGGCACGGCCTCCGGACTCGCCCGATTCCGACAGCCGGCTCTCGCGTTCCACGTTCGCGGCGGCGTAATCGAACGATCGGACCAGACCGGCCAGGTCGCGCATGGGACTCGACTTGGCCCGGCGTTCCGCAATCGGCTTGAGCGGTTGTCCTTCGAAATCGATGATCCTCACGTCGGCTCCAGCGACCAATAACTGGCCCAGGTGCAAGTCGCCATGGATACGGATGCTCTCAGCACCCACGATCTTCGGTGCCAACACGCCGACCCGGTCCAGTATCTCCTGCCGGCGCGCCAGCAGATCGGCCGCAACGGGATCATCGGGCCGCTTCGCCAGCAGATCGAACGCGTACTCCAGCTGACGCTGTGTCGCGGCGACCCAGGCATCGGCCTCAGCGTGATCGACACGTTCCGGCGCGAAGTCAGGATCGTCGGACGACTGCGCCAGGATGACATGCATCTGGCCGAGCCGCCGGCCCAGCGTCTGTGCGAAGACGCGGTAGCTCTCGAACGTGTCATGATCGGGATCTCCGAACGGGGTCGCGTGCTCGTCGATGATCGGGTGCAGCCGGTCCATCGTCCACGTCCAGCCGTCGCCCTGATTCAGAACGAAGCCCTGGACGATCGCGGCAGTCGCCGAGCTTCCATCGGCGAAGTGCCGGACGACATCGCCAAGGAGCGGCGGCGCGCCTTCAAAGCCCCGCTCGGTCAGGACACGGTTCATCTCTGCCTCGGGATGGATGCCGACCGTCAGGCGGCGGAGCAATTTTACAACCGCCTTGCGGTCGATGATGAGCGACGAATTCGTCTGCTCTGCGGACGGCCATTCGATATCGGCCTCATCGGGCAGCCCGGCGGATGCGAGCGCCGGCGTGGCGCGGAATTCCAGTGCGCCGCCGTCGCTCAAAGACAGCGTCGCATTCGACCGTAATCCGCGAAGCAGCGCCCGACCGAAAAGCGGGCTGGCGAAAGCGTCGGTCAGAAGACCGACCCGCCGCCCCCGCCTGACCCGCGCCAGCGCAAGCGGCGCCTCGAACGGATATTGCGGCTGATCTTCCCAGGCCACCGCCATCGGCAAGGTGTAGCGCTCGTGCTTCCCGCCGCCGCTGACCACCAGCTCCACGAACAGGGCGTCGCCGCCTACCGCCGGCAACGGCTCCACCACCGCGAGCTCGATCCGTTCGATCGGGTGGTCCTTGCTCTGAAACCAGCGCCGATTGGCGATATAGGGGGGCAGGATTTCGGCGGTCAGCAGATGGCGCGAGGCCGGTTCGCCGATCTCGGCAAGTGCTCTGCGCAGGACGAACGTCGTGTATTCGGCCATGCCCCCGGCCGTCGCAGTGCTCCAAACCGGCGGTTCCGCATCCTTGCTGAGCTGGAACCAGTAAAAGCCATAAGGTGGCAGCGTCAGCATGTAGGTCAACTGCCCGATCGCGGGAAAGCTGACGGTGCCCGAAAGCTCGCTCGGCGTGTAGCCGGCGTATTCCGGCAGATCGAGCTCCACCGCCTGCGCGGTGCGCGAGACATTGGCCACGCACAGGATCGCCTCGCCCTCGTACTCGCGCAGATAGGCCAGAACCTTCCGGTTCTGAGGCCGGAGAAAGCGCAGCTTTCCACGGCCGAAGACCTGATGCCGACCCCGCACCACCAGCATGCGGCGGAACCAGTTGAGCAGGCTGTGCGGGTCGCGCCACTGGGCTTCGACATTGACCGCCTCATAACCCCAGACGGGGTCCATGATTGCCGGCAGGACCAGCGCCTCCGGGTCCGCGCGCGAGAATCCGCCATTGCGGTCGGACGACCATTGCATCGGCGTACGGACCCCGTCGCGGTCGCCCAGATGGATGTTGTCGCCCATGCCGATTTCGTCGCCGTAATAGATGACCGGCGTGCCCGGCATGGTCAGCAGCAGGCATTTCATCAGCTCGATCCGGCGGCGGTCGCGCTCCATCAGCGGCGCCAACCGCCGCCGGATGCCGAGATTGAGGCGCGCGCGCCGATCGGCGGCATAGGTCTGCC
>CAZVYC010000045.1:7643-26089 GCA_964631425.1 uncultured Rhodospirillales bacterium | reverse complement strand
TCATTGCGGGAGGCACCGACCTTCTCGGGCTGATGAAGGACCGCGCGACGCTTCCCGAGCGCCTGCTGGACATCAACGGATTGCCCGATATGGCGCGGATCGAAGCGTTGCCGGACGGCGGCCTGCGCATCGGTGCCTATGCAAGCGGCCATCAATGCACGGCTGGCGCGCGCGTTGGGCGGACCTGTTTGGGGAGCGGCCATCTCCGGCCTGGTCCTCACTATTGTCCTCGCCGTCGTCGCGAGCGCTGCAGGTCGTGGAGGCCCCCGCATCAGCGGGCTAGGGGCGCTGCCTTGGTGGGAATGGACCGGTGGCTTCTGCGGAGCCATCCTGCTTTCGGCGACGACCGCGACCGCCCCCCGGCTCGGCGCCGGCAGCATGATCGCGCTTATCATGACCGGCCAGGTATTATGTTCGGTCGCGCTCGACAATTTCGGCCTGCTTGGCCCGGAGGTTCAGCCGCTCAGCGTCAAACGCTCAATCGCTGCCGCGCTGCTCGTCATAGGGGCGGCGCTTATGCGGTGAGGCATTGATGCGCCCCGCCTGGCTCCGCCAATCGGTATAGGGCCTGGCCGGCAACGGCTGACCCTTGTCGTTTTCGAGCGCGGCTAGCATTCTTCAAAAGCAACGCGCCGGATATTGACCGGCGCATGGGGGGAAGAATGGACGACGTGCCTTATCTTCTGCGCGGCATCACGCAGCTCAGCACCGCGAGCAGTACGCTGATCAGCTCGTCCAAATATCTCAACAATCCGCGCTTGCGCGAATGGGTCGCGACCGAACTCCTGCGCCGCAACGGACCGGACCTGCCGACGCCGTCCGGAGCCTATCGGCTGGGCGAGATCATGCGCGAAATCCAGGACCCGATCCTTATCAATACGCTGATCGCCGAGGAGCGGAGGAAATGGCCGGCGTTGGACCGCTGGTTCGCCGAGCGCCGCGTTTCGACCTATACGCGAGAAGAACTGGGCCGATACCCGGCCGTCTCAATCGCCGGGATCATGTACCGGCAGCTCGTCGACAACGATTATCAAGTCGACATCGTACCGCCCTACGAGCCCAAGGATGACTATGACTTCTGGCGGCTGCGCGCGGGCCAGACCCATGACTGGGAGCATATCCTGGGCGGTGGAGGCTTCGATTCGATCGGGGAGCTGGTGCCCGGTTTCATGCGCCTCAGCGGCTATTACAAGTACTTCACGCCCGAGCTCGCCAACGAACTGGCCGTGCGCCAGTTCTTCCTGTCGTTCCGCTTCCTCTCGCGCACGGCGCTCCATTATCCGCATACCTGGCATGCGGCCTGGGATGCGATCGATCGCGGACGACGCATCGGCGAGACTTCGGAACCATTCTTCCTGGTAAACTATGAGGACGTATTCCACCTGACGCCGGCCGAGGCGCGCGAGCAACTCGGTATCCGCAATGTCCGTGATGTCGACACCAAGGCCATCTCGCGTGTCTGGGATGCAAAGCTGACAGCGGTCGAGGCCGGCTTCTAGGGCCGGCGACCATGAGCTCTGCATCCGGCAAGGTCGTGCGGATCGGCGGCGCGAGCGCATTCCGCTCCGACAGTGCAACTGCAGTGCCCCAGCTCCTGCAGGCCGGCGTCGACTATCTCATCTTCGACAATCTCGCCGAGGGGTCGATCGGCGCCTTCGGACAGATGGCCGCGCGCGATCCCGCAGGCGGCTTCGCGCCCGAGTTCGCCGAACTCTATCTCCTGCCCTGGCTCGGCGAGATGCTGGCCAAAAAGGTTCGGGTAATCACCAACGCTGGGGCGCTCAATCCGCGCGGATGCGCGGTGGCGATCGACCGCGCCGCCGCCGCGCTGGGTCTGAAGCCCCGTGTCGCTTTCGTCGAGGGCGACGATCTGAGGGCAAGGGCGGACGAGTTCCGGGCGCAAGGCTACCGCGACATGTTTTCCGGGGCACCCTTTCCTGAGAAGCCGGTCACCAGCATCAACGCCTATATCGGCGGCTTCCCGATCGCTGTGGCCCTCGACAAGGGCGCGGACATCGTCGTCACCGGCCGGGTAGTCGACAGCGCGCTGGTGCTGGGGCCGCTGATCCATGAATTCGGCTGGTCGTCCGACGATCTGGACGTCTTGGCAGCGGGAACAGTCGCCGGGCACTTGCTCGAGTGCGGCACGCAGGTCACCGGTGGCACCTTTACCGATTGGCGGGACGTACCGGACTGGGCCAACATCGGCTATCCGATCGGCGAATGCCGGGCGGACGGAACCCTCGTCATGACCAAGCCTGCCGGCACGGGCGGACTGGTCTCGATCGGGACGGTAGCGGAGCAGATGCTTTACGAAATCAGCGACCCCGGCTGCTATTTCGTGCCGGATGTCACCGTCGATTTCACGGGGGTGGAGCTTGCCCAGATCGGGCCGGACCGCGTTCTGGTCTCAGGCGCCCGTGGCCTGCCTCCGACCGCGACCACCAAGGTCACCGTCACGTATGAAGACAGCTGGCGCTGCACGGCGATCCAGCCGATCATGGGCATCGACGCGCCGGCCAAGGCCGCGCGGCAGGCCGCAGCCCTGGTCGAGCGCACCCGCGCTATGCTGCACGCCCGCAATCTCGGCGACTGGAAGCGCACCCATGTCGAGCTCTTGGGCACGGAAGCGACCTATGGCGGCCGTGGGCGCCGCCATGATACGCGGGAGGTCATCCTCCGCATGGTCGCCGATCATGATGAGCGCGCCGGCGCCGAGCTGTTCGCGCGCGAGCAGCTTGCGACCATCACCACCATGTCGGTCGGCACCTCGATCGGGCTCGGCGGCTCGGTCCAGCCAATCCTCAACCTATTCTCGTTCCTGCTGCCCAAGAACCAGGTCAAGGTGACGATGACGATCGACGGCGTGACCGAGCCGGTGCCGGTCCCGACCGCGGGCGGCTATGCACCGAAGCCGCCGGCGCCAGTGACCGAGCCGGGCCCGGCCGACGCGGAAGCGACTGTGGCGCTGATCCGTCTGGCCTATGGCCGCAGCGGCGATAAAGGCGACCTGTTCAATGTCGGCGTGATTGCGCGGCGACCCGACTATCTGCCCTATATCCGGGCGGCGCTGACCCCGGCCGCGGTCGCCGCCTGGTTCGCCGACGCCTTTTCCGGCAAGGGCGAACCTCGGGTCGACCGGTTCGAAGTGCCGGGCATCCATGCGCTCAATTTCGTGGTGCACGACGCGCTCGACGGCGGCATCACCTCCTCGCCCCGGCTCGACAAGGTGGCCAAGGCGATGGCGCAGCAGCTGTTGGAGTTTCCGGTGCCGGTGCCCCGGGCGCTGGCGGGGTCGCTCTAGGGTGGTTCCGCGCATCACGCGCCGGACCCTGCTCAAGGCGGGGCTGGCCGGGACGCTAACCCCGACGGCGGCGTGGAGTATCACGCCACGCGAGCTTATCGGCCCCAAGGAAACCTACATCTGGGGTTATCCTCTGGTGCTGTTCGGCCGCTACCGCGACCTGTACCTGCAACAGGGCAATCCGCTCAACCAGTTCCTCGTCCAGCCCACGCTATCGACTCCGGCCACGCCCGGCGGCGGTCCGGGCGTCGACACGCTCTATGGCTATACTTGGCTGGACCTTCGGCCCGGGCCTCAGCTCTTGCACGTGCCGGAGGCCGGCGACCGCTATTATTCGATCCAGCTGATCGACATGTATTCCGATGTCTTTGCCTATGTCGGACGGCGCGCAACCGGGACCAAGGCCGGCGTCTATGCGATCGTCGGGCCCGGCTGGAAGGGCGAGTTGCCTGCGGGCCTCACGGCGATTCGGGCACCGACCGACAACATCATGACCTTCGCCCGCACGCTGGTGGCGGACGACACGGATTTGCCGGCGGCGCGCGATCTGCAGAGCCGCTTCGCGTTCGGCGACCTTGGTGATTTTCCGCGGGCGACACGCTATCCGATCGTCGAGGACGCGGTTCCCCTGCCGCCCGTCCTCGATCTCTCCCAGGCGGGCATCGGCTTCTTTGACGAGCTGTGCGCGGGCCTCGCAGCGAACCCGCCCCGACCGGAGGACCGTTTTGCGGTGGAGCACTTCGCACCACTCTGCATCGGGCCCAAGCTCCGCCCATCCGTGGCTGCCGACGATGCCTTGAAGAAGGCCTTTGTGGCCGCGATCGCCGAAGCGGACACACTGATCAAGGTTGCCCATCACGGAACCCTCATCAACGGCTGGTTTGTCAATTTCGACATGGTCGCCTTCCAGATCGACCCGCTTCAGCGGGCGTCGGCGGTCAAGTACGGCCCAGGGGGACATGTCTCGGAGGAAGCGCTTTATTTCAACCTCGATCGCGGCCCGGACGGCCAGCCGCTCAGCGGCCAGCGCCGTTACGCCCTGCGCTTTCCCAACGGCGGGTTGCCACCGGTCGACGCGTTCTGGTCGCTGACCGCCTACAGCCCGACGATGAGCCTGATCGAGAACCCGATCCACCGCTACGCGATCAAGGATCGGACAGCCGGCCTCGTCTTCGCAAGCGACGGATCGCTGGAGATCCAGATCCAGCACGCGCCGCCGGCGCAGGGGACGGCCAACTGGTTACCTGTGCCGGCCGGTCCTTTCCGCCTCGTGCTTCGCACCTATCAGCCGAGGCAGGAAATCCTCACCCAGTCCTATCGGCTTCCGCCGCTTTTACTGGCGTCCTGAGCCCTGCTCGGCCGGCACCGGCGGGGTGAAATCGAAGCGCAATGCGAAGTCGCCGCTCACCGCCCCGAGTCGGACCGCCTTGGCGGTTCCGAGCGTCCCGCGTGCCTCCATCAGAGCGCCACCGTCAATGCCGGAAAGTCTCAGCAGATCGGGCGTGCTCTTGTACAGCATCGCGGCGAACTGGCTCTGCAGCAGCGTAAGCAGGCGGGTCGGCGAGAGGCCGGCGGGTGTATCGATCGCGCCGAGGCGAAGCTCGGCAATCGTCCGGCTCGGTGTCAGCAGACGGAAGTCCGCGCACCGGCCGGTACGGCGGCTCGCGACGGTGACACAGCCGAGGTCCGACGCCAGCACTTCCCCGATATCCTTGGCAGGCTTCGCCATGACGCTTGGCAGCCCGTCGGCATCCAGCTCTGCGATCATGCCGAGCGGGATGACGATCGTCGTCCGGTCGGTATCGACCTTGGTGTCCAGTCCGCGCGCCTGCAGATCGCCGGCAACGAGATCGAGAAAGGCGGCCATCTCCATCCGCCATTCGCTCATGCGCTGATCCTCGCTGGGGGCCGGCGGGGTATTTGCCGCCGTCTGGAAGAACAGGAGCGCCCCGATAAGGATCAGCAGGACGAACAGTATCCCGACGACCATGTCAAAGAATGGCTTGAAGTCGATGCCGTCCAGATCGTCAGCGGATTGCATGGTCAGGCCCCACAAGGCGCGCACGGTCCCGCCTGGCCAGCGCTTCCACGGCACGGGCGAGCCGCTCGACCTGATCGAGCAACGCCTCGAACCGAGCCGTCAGACCTTTGTCTGATAATGCCGCGGCGTGTCCTGCGTTTAGCTGTTCGCGCCAGATGGTGAGATAGGCTTCGATCCGCTCCGCCAACTCATGCATTTCCCGCGCGATCGTCGCCAGGTTGAACCGCAGGAACAGGCTGATGATCATCGCCGCGATGAGGGCGGCGACTGAGGTCAGGAACTTGAACGAGGCGGTGTTGAGCAGCTGGATGATCGCTGCCCGCGCTTCCTCCATGCTGCCTGACCGGAAGCCCTTGGCCGCGAAATAGAGCGCAACCACCAGGCCAATGAAGGTGAAGATGAGCCCGAGCGAGGTGAAGTAGCCCGGCAGGGAGTGCATGAAGCTGACGCGGCCCCGGCTCTCCGGTTCCGAGGCAACAAAATGGGAGAACGGAGCATCTGGCATGCGCCCGGATTGGGCGGTCCGGGCCTGATACTCCGACCAGGCCGAAACGAAGATTGCATTGTCGCGCAGCAAGGTGCCCAAGCCATGCATCGCCTCATGCCGCCCCGGATCGACGCGCCCCGCCCCTGGCTGCGGCAGATCCAGGACGCCGCGACGAACCGTCCCGATCTGGCGGCGGCGGGGCCTGACCTCTGAGAGCCCGTACGCAATGCACGCCGCGAAAGCCGCCAGCAGAATCAGCAGCGAGACGATATAGACGAAGGCGGGCGCCGCGATCGCAAGCACAAGTGGAATGAGTATCGGCTTGATCACGGCGATCGCGGCACCGCTGACCGCATCCTGCCAGGCGGGCGACGTTGCCATGCGATAGCCCAGCGCGCCCAGCAATATGATCAGGGAGTAAGTGACGGTTCTCACATCCGGGCGCCTCGCAGGGATGCAGGAGTGTCGCTCGCATGCGGCGACCCGCTCTGCCGTCATGATCCCAGGTGGGGCTCAGAAGTCAATCAGCGAACCCCCAGAGTCCAGCACGTAAAGGCGGGTCAATGATACCCGAGATCGCCGCGCACCTTGCCGCGGAACACCCAATACGACCAGGCACTGTACGTGAAGATCACCGGCAGCAGGAAAAGGGTCCCGATCAGGAGGAATGCCTGCGTACTGGGCGACGACGCAGCCTCGTGAAGCGAATAGCGGTGCGGCACGATATCGGGCCACAGGCTGATCGCGATGCCGATATAGGACATCAGGAAGAGGCCGAGTCCGCTGAGGAACGGCAATACCTCATTACCGCGCTGCAAGGTCCGCCATTCGATCCCGGCGAGCACGAGCGTGATGAGCGGAACGGGCGCCAGAAACGCCATGTTCGGCCACGAAAACCAGCGTTGCGCGATATCCGGATCGGCGAGCGGCGTCCAAAGGCTGACAGCGCCGATCGCGACGATCACGCCTATGAGCGCGATACGGCCGGCGCGCCTGGCCCAGGCCTGCGCCTCGCCCTCCGTCTTGAGGATAAGCCAGGCCGCGCCCAGCAGGCTGTAGCCGAACATCAGCGACACACCGGTCAGCACCGAGAACGGTGTCAGCCAGTCGAAGGAGCCGCCGCTGAAAATCCGGCCTGACACCTGGAAACCCTGGATGTAGCTCCCCAGCACCGCGCCCTGGGCGAAGGTCGCGACCATCGACCCGACATTGAACGCGCGGTCCCAGAAGCGCCTGAGCGCCGGGCGCCGGAAGCGGAACTCGAACGCAGCGCCGCGGAAGACCAGCGCCAGCAGCATCACCAGGATCGGGAAATAGACCGCCGGGATGATGATGCCGAAGGCGAGCGGAAACGCCGCCAACAGCCCGAGCCCGCCCAGCACCAGCCAGGTTTCGTTGCCGTCCCAGATCGGCGCGATCGAGTTCATGGCGAGCACGCGGTACTTCTCGGGCATGAAGCCATGCAGGATGCCGACCCCAAGATCGAGCCCGTCGAGAAGCACATACATGAAGACGGCGATGCCGAGGATGATCGTCCAGATTGGGACCAGGTCGAGCACCATAGGGGGCACCTATCTGTCGGCAGTCTGGGTGGGCAGATGCGCCGCGGTCTCGAACGGGACATGTGAGCGGCCGCCCTCGATCTCGTGAGCGTCGTGCTCCGCTTCGCTGACCCCGCGACGGGCGAGTGCGCCCATGAAGGCGATCCCGGTCGGAAACATGATCAGGTAGACCGCCATGTAGAGCACGAGCGACCCCAGCACGTCGCCGCCGGTCAGCGACGGCGACACTGAATCGCTGGTGCGCAGCAGTCCATAGACCGTCCAGGGCTGCCGCCCGACCTCCGTCGTCGTCCAGCCGGCGAGCACGGCGATGAAACCGAGCGGGCCGACCCATTGGCAGAGCCGGAGGAACCATCCGGTTTCGTAGAGTCGGCCGCGCAGCTTCAGCCATTGCCCGACAATGACGACAAAAAACATGAGAAAGCCGATCCCGACCATGATCCGGAAGGCATAGAAGGGTGGTGCCACTGGCGCGCGCTCGTCGGCCGGCCATTCCTTGAGGCCCTTGATCGCGCCGTCCCAGCTGTGGGTCAGGATCAGGCTGCCCAGTCGCGGGATGTCGATGGCGAAGTGCATGACTTCGTTCTTGTCGTCGGGAATCCCGAACAAGGTGAGCGGCGTCGGCTGCACCGTGTCGTACCGGCCCTCGATCGCCGCCAGCTTGGCAGGCTGATATTTCAGCGTATTGAGCCCATGCTGGTCGCCCAGCAGGATCTGCAGCGGTATGATAATGATCAGCAGGTTAAGCGCCATCCGGATCATCACGCGGGATTCCGCGACGCTTTTGCCCTGCCGGAGCAAGTAAGCGCCGACCGCCATGACCACGATCGCGGTGGTGATGTAGAAGGCGACGACATTGTGGGCCAAGCGGTAGGGGAAGGAGGGGCTGAAGACGATCGACAGCCAGTCCTCAGGGTAGAAGCGCCCGTCCACGACCGTGTAGCCGGCGGGTGTCTGCATCCAGCTGTTCGTTGCGAGAATCCAGAAGGAGGAGAGCAGCGTGCCGCCCGCGACCATCAGGGCGGCGAAGAAATGGGCCCAGCGCGGCACCAGCTTACGGCCGAACAGAAGAATGCCGAGGAATGAGGCCTCCAGGAAGAAAGCCATCAGGCCTTCATAGGCCAGGAGCGGCGAAATGATGTTGGCCGTATTGTCGGCGAAGCGGCTCCAGTTCGTCCCGAACTGGAACGGCATGATGATGCCGGAGACCACGCCCATGCCGAACGAGACTGCGAAGATGCGCGTCCAGAAGCCGGAGATGCGGAACCAGACCTCGTCTTTGGTGAAGAAATACAGTCCTTCGAGAACCGCGATATAGGAGGCAAGGCCGACCGTAAACGCCGGCAGGAGAATGTGCCAGGCGATCACCCAGGCCCATTGAATGCGCGACAGCAGGACCGGATCCAGACTCATGTCGCAACTCCGCTTGCCGAACGGCGGAACGCTTCGCGGCACGAACGTGCCACGACTGTGATTTCCCACAAATGGGGCGACGATCCGATCCCGCAAGGCCCGCCAGCTGCGCGCCTTACACAGACACTTCGTAGACGCCACAGGCAAGAACCCGGGTGCGCTACGGCAAGATCGGCGGCCGGACCCGGCGTAAACAGAAACCATGAAGGCTAGCGCTTTGCCTGTCGTTTCTGCCGTCCAGGGAGGCACCCATGCCGTACAGCACGATCGAGGTCACGCCCCTGACCGGGTATATGGGGGCAGAAATCGCAGGCGTTGACTTGGCGCATCTGGAGGGACGCCAGCTCGAGGAGGTTAAGCGCGCGCTGGCCGAATGGCAGGTGATTTTCTTCCGCGACCAGGAGATGACGCACGAGCAGCACCTGGCGCTCGGGCGGAAATTCGGCCAGCTCGCCATCCACACCGGCGTCGCCGGCTTGAAGGATTACCCCGAGATCGTGGCAATCCACAGCGACGCCAATTCCAAATACGTCGCCGGCGAGCATTGGCATTCGGACCTGAGCTGCAATGCCGAGCCGCCGATGGGCAGCATTCTCTATCTGCACACGGTGCCCCAGACCGGCGGCGACACCTGCTGGTCCAGCATGTACGCCGCCTATGACGCGCTGTCGGACCGGATGATGGCGCATATCGACGCGCTGACGGCCGTGCATGACGGCGACAAAGTATATCGGCCCTTCGTCACCGACCCGACTTCGCCGCATTTCATCGACGACCCGAACATCCGGTTCCCCTGCAACACCCATCCGGTGGTGCGCACACACCCGGTAACCGGCCGCAAGGCGCTGTACGTCAACCAATCCTACACCACCCGAATCGTCGGACTGGAGAAGGAAGAGAGCAACGCGATCCTGGGCTATCTTTATCAGCACTGCACCAACCCGAATTTCCAGGTGCGCTTCCACTGGACGCCCAAGGCGGTGGCGTTCTGGGACAACCGCTGCACCCAGCATCTGGCGGTGTGGGATTATTACCCGCAAACCCGGTCGGGCTTCCGGGTCACCATCGCCGGGGACAAGCCGGTCTTCTGAGCAGAATGCGTTGACGTCGAATCACCCGATAAATCATCGTCATGTGTGGATGGCCCCGGGTCCGGCCTCTGGCCGCCGCCTTGCACCGCCAGAAGGCGGGCACGGAGGCCCGCCCCACTGAAGACATGGAATTGCTCTGTCGCTCCGCTCTACTAAATGGCGTTACCGGGCCCGGCCGTTGCGCCGGCGCTCATTATGGCCACAAGTTCCTCGGTCGTGCGCACGTCGGCGAAATTCAGGCAGACGTTGAGCAGAGCGGCATTGTGCTCCGCGTCGGTCCGGGTTGCGGTGGCATCGGTCGCGAACAGCACCTTGTAGCCCAGCATGTAAGCGTCCCTGGCCGAGCTTTCGCAGCACACATTGGTCAGCGTGCCGGCGATGACGAGCTGCTTGATGCCCAGCGCCTTCAGCCGCGTGTCGATGTCGGACGCGTTCTGGATGAAAGCGCTGTAGCGGTACTTGTCGATGACGATATCCGCCGGCTCGACCGCCATGCCCTCATACACTTCATGCCCAAACGCCCCGGACCTCAGCGCATCCATCGCGGCTTTGACGTAGGGATCGGCCGGATCGTAGTGCCAGGCGGGATGCGCGTAGGCGGGATCGTCGGTGATGGTCTGCCGCGTCCACAGCACACGTCCGCCTGCGGCGCGCATCGCCCGCACTAGGCGGTTGACGTTGTCGACGATATCGCAGGCGTGCGGGTTGCCGAACGGCTGGCCCGGCAGCATGAAGCCGTTCTGCATGTCGATCACAATGAGCGCCGTCCCGGCCGGGTCGATGCGATCGAAGCGATTCATGCGATGGCCGCGCTCGACAGCCCAGTCGGGAAGGTCGATCCTGTGCATGGGGTCGCCCTCAGAGCGCCGGGGCGGGCACGAGCGCCGGCCGCTTCTCGGGCGGCCGCAGCGTAGCGGCGGCGATCGCAGCTGCAAGCAGGATCACCGCGCAGCCGGCGAAGGAGATGTCGAACCGGCCGGTCCGGTCCGCCACGAAGCCGACGATCGTCGGGCCGACCACCGAGATCGTGGTGAAGACCTGGTTGGCGCCGAAGATCGCCGCGTAATGCGCCCGGCCGAAATAGGCCTGCAGCGACAAGGTCGTTGCCAGGAAGATCGTGCCGTAGCCGCCGCCGGCACCCACCGCGAAGATGGCGAGCACCGGGAAGGATTTCCCGACCGCCAGCGCCAGCATGCCGATAACCTGGATGGCGAGCCCGAATACGAGCAGCGCCTTCACCCCGACACGCTCGGCGATGCCGCCCATGAGCAGCGGAAAAAGCGCATGGCAGCCGGACTGAACTTCGAAGATGGGTATCGCCACCGCAAGGCCGACCCCGACCGCGCTCAGGTGGATCACGGTGAAGGCGTTGACGATCGTGGCGATGAAATAGGTGGCGGCGATGCCGCAGCCGATGACGTAGAATTGTGGCGTGCGCAGCGCCTCGATCAAGGTCCAGCTGCCGGCCGCACCGTCTGCGTCTTCCGCCTCGCCGGCCGGCGCCCGTTCGCGAACCACGGCCAGCGATACCGCGCCGGCCGCCGCCATCAGCGCCACCATGAACCACCAATAGGCGCGCCAGTCGCCGAGCGCGCCGATGATGCCCTCGACCACGTTGGGCCACAGCGCACCGCCCAATCCACCGAACGCCAGATAGGCGCCGAACACGACCGACCGGCGCTTGCTCTCCCAGCCGCTCAGGATATGCAGCCCCGGCACCGCGCCGATCAGCGCAAAACCGAGCCCCAACAGCGCCGCGCCCAGATCGTAGGTCAAGACCCCGCGGCACGTCGCGAGCACGGTATAGGCCAGCATCATCGTCAACACGCCGAGCCCGAGCGTGAACCGCCCGCCCCACCGACGGATGATCGGCGCCGGCAGCAGACTTGAGGCGCCGGCGGCCAGCGCCAGCAGGGTGAAGCCGAACCCCGCCTCGGCCTTGTCCATGCCGAGCGACTGGATCATGTGCGGCAGCACGACGCCCAGGGACGAGAACGTCGACCCCATCATGATCAGGTAGAGGATGCCGGTCGCCAGCAGCATCTTAAGGGTCACCCAGGCGATCGGCAGTCTCGTCACCATCCTCACACCATCGGCCAGCGGCTTTTGACCGGCAGCCCCGCGCGGGCGACGATCGCCTCGCCCGCTGCCTGGACTTCGGCGTAGATGCGATCCTC
Source organism: uncultured Rhodospirillales bacterium (assembly GCA_964631425.1). Classification (GTDB taxonomy): domain Bacteria; phylum Pseudomonadota; class Alphaproteobacteria; order BOG-932; family Roseiterribacteraceae; genus BOG-932. The sequence continues at coordinate 14,014 of CAZVYC010000045.1, read as the reverse complement.
GTCGATCCTGGTGCAGCGGTAATTCTCGACCACGCGCCGACCGTCTACCCAGACACTGTGCACGCCGCGCCCGTCGGCGGACCAGACCAACTGGTTCATCACGTTGAGCAGCGGCCGCCATTCCGGGCGCCAGGTGTCATGCGCGACGAAATCCGCTCTCTTGCCCGGCTCGAGCGAGCCGATCTGGTCAGCCAAGAGCAGGGCCTTGGCGGCATTGAGAGTCGCGCAGGTGAATGCCTGCTCCGCCCCGAACAGGGCCGGGTCGCGGCGTGCATCCTTGAACAAGCCGGCCAGCAGATAGGTCGCCCGCATCAGGTCGTGATAGTTGCTGTTATTGTTGCCGTCAGTGCCCAGCACGATGTTGACGCCGCTCGCCTGCATCTCAGGGAACTTGCCCACCGAAGTTGCGCCGTAAGCGCCTTTGAGCGCGCTGGTCGCGCAGTGACAGACATGGCCCCCGGCCTCGGCCAGCAGCCGCACCTCGTCGTCGTCGAGATGCACCGCATGCGTGAAGGTGACGTTGGGGCCCAGCACCCCGATATCGGCCATATGCGCGATCGCCCGCCGGCCGTGGCGCGCCAGATACCAGTCGGGGTCGGCCTGGACAGGGCTCATATGGGCGGCGACGCCGACGCCATGCTCATCCGCCAACGCCTTCGCGGCCTGCCACAGCCGGTCGCCGCAAGTCATATGCCCGATCAGGATCGGCCATGCAGCGACACGCCTTCCGTCAGCTGGATAGCGAGCAAGCTCATCCTCCAGCACGCGAATCGCCTGATCGGTCAACGCCGCCGGGTGGCTCTGGTCCTCCGGCGAGAAATCCCAGGCCCATTGCCCGACCCGGGCGCGGATGCCGGTCTCCTCGAGCCCATCCGCCACCGCGTCGAGGAAGCGGATCGTGCCGGCTTCGAGGAATGTGGTGGTGCCCGAGCGCAGCATTTCCAGTGCTGCGAACCGTGCTGCGAGCCGCTCCTCCGCCTCGGTGTAGGCCATGTGGACCGGCACCAGCCACTGGAAGACGTTTTCCTCAAAGCCGGCATCGTCCGGCACGAGCCCGCGCGTCAGCGGCTCGCCGGTGACGTGCACATGGCCGTTGATCAGTCCCGGTGTCACCACGAAGCGCCGCCCGTCGATCACCTCGCACGCCTGGTATTTTGGCCTGAGTTCCGCCGACTTGCCGACCGCGACAATTATCCCGTCCTTCACCGCCAGCGCGCCGTCCTTGATGATGCGGCGCTCGGCATCCATGGTGACGAGCATCGCGTCGACCACCATCAGGTCGACTTGCCGAGGCCCGTCACTCATCATCGTTTCGCTCTCATGGCCCGGCGTGGCTGCTGTGTCAGATCAAATGGTGCTGGCTCCGGCGACCAGCCTGTCCTTGTCGCTGCTGGATGGTGCTGCCAGCCCTGATTGTGCCGGACGACGCAGAAGAAGGACCGGAACAGCCAGCAGCACCATGAAGACGGCATAGATCACGTAGATCGGCGCGAATGTCCCGTAGACCTCCGCGATCTTGCCCGCCGCGAACGGCCCGATCCCGGCAATACTGACGAAGAACCAGACGAGCGAAAGCAGCTGGGATCCCAGGTCGCGTCCATAATGGTCCAGCAGCACAACCGTCGCGGCGACGTAGGCGAGGCCCCACCCGGTCCCGAAGACGAGCGCGCTCAGATACTGCAGGAAGGCGGTGCCGGCGAAAGCAAAGATAAGGACGCCTACCCCTTGGAGCACGAGGCCGATTGCCGTGACCGTCGTCGGCTTGATGAGTTCGCAAAGCCAGCCGGAACCGGCCTTAAGCACCGTCGCGATCAGCCCTATGAAGCTCATGACCAGAGCGGCTTGCTCGAGATTGTCTCCGAGCTTCACCAGATGGTTGGGCGCGATCGCGGAGTTCGTGGTCACGCACGCCATAGTCCCGGTCATGACCAGCGTGACCAGGATGAACGGCTTGCTCCACGCCGCGCGCCACACAGACCCGCGGCGCCTCTGCTCGAGCGGGACGCCGGCCTCCCGGATGACGGCGAAGCAAAAGATGCCGATCACGATCGAGGCCCATGCCATGGCCTGCCAATGGCCGCGCCAGCCGCCCAGCGCGACGATCTGTTGCACGATATAGGGGCCCACCGCCGCTCCGGCCGCGCCCAGCATCATGTAGGCGCCGATCACGCGCGCGGCGCTGCCCGGGAACCAGCCGGCGATCAGATAAACGGAAGGGACGTTCCCGGCAAACGAGTAGCCGACGCCGAGGAAGGTCATCGCGATATAGAACAAGAGCAGCGAATGGCTGATCGATGCCAGAAAGAAGCCGATCGCCAGCAGACCCGCGCCAACGACGATGGTCGGACGCCCACCCCAGGCGCGCATGGTCATGCCGGGCAGCGGGCTCGACAGCCCGCAGGCGAAGCCAAGGAAGCTGAAGCTGAAGACCGCCCACGGAACCGACCAGTGCAGTTCCGCCTCCATCGTGAACAGGACCACGCCCAGCGACGTGAAGGTCGCCATGTTGAGGAAGAAGAAGGCGAGGCAGACCCCCACGAGCATCAACCACTTGCCGGGCCTGCGGGCCGTTGGGGAAAGGTCGCGCATGCTACTCACAACAGTGCCAAAGTGGATTTGCGACAGTGGGAGCGCCGGGCCCAGACCGTCTTGTCTGAACCCGCACCAGCTTTTGCCACGCCCGGCCAGCTGGTCGGGCACTGGAAAAGGCAATGGTTTCAGCGCGTGAAAGCAAGACAGGGCGGATGAAGCGCTGCATTGATGGGCCCCCAGCCGGCGCGACGCACCGGCGATACCGAAAATATGCCGAGGAAAAGCATCAATGGCCACCCCTGCGAAGACCTGGATGATCACGGGCGTCAGCTCCGGCTTCGGCCGCGCGCTCGCCGAAGCCGCCCTGAAGCGAGGTGACCGCGTCGTGGGGACCGTCCGGAAGGAGGCCGACCGGGCAGGATTCGAGGCGCTGTCGCCCGAGCGCGCGATCGGGTTTCTGCTCGACGTCACCGACGAGGCAGCAGTGCCGCGCGTAGCGGCCGAGGCCGAGACTCGGACCGGCGGCATCGACGTGCTGGTAATCAATGCGGGATATGGGTTGGTGGGCGGCGTCGAGGCGGCCAGCCTGGCCGAGATCCGGGCGCAATTCGAAGTCAACGTATTCGGCGCGGTCGCCAGCCTTCAGGCGGTGCTTCCCTTCATGCGCGCACGGCGCGCCGGCCGCATTCTGGTCGTGACCTCGGTCTCCGGCCTGGTCGGTTATCCCAGCCTCGGCATCTACACCGGCAGCAAGTTCGCGCTCGAGGGCATCTGCGAGACGCTCGCGCTCGAGGTCGAGCCGCTCGGAATCAAGCTGACCATGATCGAACCTGGCGGATTTCGCACCGAATTCGCCAAAGGCTCTCGTGTCTATACACGGCGGACGATCGATGATTACGATGTGACAGTCGGCCAATGCCTGCGCACGATGGAAGGACATGCCGGCCATGAGGCCGGCGATCCGGCGAAGGCGGCCGAGGCCATGCTGCTGGTCGCCGACTCGCCGTCACCGCCCCTCCGTCTGCTGCTTGGCGCCGACGCGCTGGGCTATACGACCGGCAAGCTGAAGGCCCAGACCGCCGAGATCGACGCCTGGGCGGCCGTCACCAAAGCGACGGCCTTCGCGTCGCCCTAGTATCCGATCGCAAAGGAGCGTGAGTCGCAGAGCGACCCACGCGACGTCGCGTGATTCGGACACTAGACACGATCGCGACGTATCGACTTTCACAAAAGTCGATACTAGGGAATTCGGCGGAACGCTTTGAGACTGCAAAAGAAATTCTCGACGAGATAACGGGCTAGAAGTCTATGTTTCCCGGTAGATTAGGCGGTCTAGTCTAAGCACCAGTGTCCGGGCGGTTCGGATCGTCGGGCCGTTGCATTATCACAGGAGATACGATTGAGTAACCTAGAGCCTAACCCCATCTTCGGACGCCGCATTCTCGTGGTGGAAGACCATTCGCCGGGGAACAGTCTCTCACGAAGGCTCGCGAAGCTTGGGGCGGTGGTCATCGGGCCGGCCAACTCGGTCGCCGATGCCATATCATTGATCGACGAAAATCCAGCGCTCGACGCGGTGATGCTCGATACTCGACACGGTGCGGAACGCTTCTCTCGCCTCGCCGATGCGCTCCTCTCACGCGGAGTGCCTCTTATCATGACGCCCAGATTCAGCCACTCGACACTGTCTCCAGCGCACGCCCATTGTAATGAACACCCCATTAGCAACCCGCCTGAGTTTACCGGCCGTATCCGTCGCTTTCCTCCGGCCGATCCATGGTGGAGCGCCACCGGCGTTGTTTCGAGAGTAAATTAGCCGACGAACGACGCTCCTGAGCTTGGCCATATGGGGTCGAGCCGCACCCCTGGGATCGTCACGTGAACCCCGTTGACGGCTGGAAACCGGAGGGGCCAGCCTTGGACCGTTGGACGACGAGCAATCGGAGCGGGCTGCGCCACTGCGTCCCGGCAAAGTCTTGGATCCGGAGCCGTTCGGGTTACCGACAACGCCTTCGATGCCGACTGGAACCGCGCCAAGCGAGCAGCATCGAGTAAATTATATGCAAATGCCCATAATTTAGTCCCGCTGATCTTATATCCTGAAAAGCCACCTTGGACCGGTAACCGGTCCCCCGTTTCGCTGAGCGAAAACTTTTCTCCTCGTCCGGCGTGAGCGAATCGGGCTTGCTGCCGTATGTCCAAACTGCAAATCGGTTGCAGGGGGCTTGATTGGCACCATATTTGCTTGCAATGATTTGGGCTTGTTTTCCGTTTCCTGGGTGCCATCGAGGGGTTCTTGTTGGGATGAAGTCGTGGAAATGCTCGACCGAGTCGTTCAGCGGCGAGGACCGCGAACGGGTCTGGCGGGAGGCCTTGCAGCAGATTTCCCTGCCCGCGGCGCGGGTGCAGGATCATTCTGGTTTTCACGGCGATGTCTCCAGCGTCGTGTCACCGCTCGGGATCGAATTCTCGCGTGTCTCGTCTTCCGCCCAGGTAATCTCCGGCGCCTGTGCCGCAAGACCGCCCTGCCTGTGGCTTGCGCTCCCGGTCGAAGGCGTATTCCTGCTAGATGACGGCGCGGTCAGCGGCGACCTGAGGCTGGGCGATATCCTGTACGGCCCGACCGGACGCGCCTCGACGCTGAAGCTGCCCGACCATTTCGTGATGCTGTATATCCGGATACCGCAAACGATGCTGTATCCGCGTCTGTTGAACCTGCACGTCCTGCCACTCGGCACTCTGACGCGCCAAGCGGCAGGCAATCGCATCTTCGCCGGCCTGCTTCAGTCGATCGTCAACGACCTGGACGAGCTGACCGACGAATATATTCGACCGATCGAGGTTGCGCTGTCCGAGTTCGTGATCACGAGTCTGGCGGAAAGCTCGGCGATGAGCTGCTTCGATGTCGCCGGGGCCAGCAATTTCCATCGCATCACCCAGGCAATCGAGCTGCAGCTGGGCGACGGCGACCTTTCCCTGCATCAGGTGGCAGACCAGCAGCACGTCTCGGCCCGCTATATCCAGAAGCTGTTCCAGCAGGCCGGCCTGAGCTTCAGCCACTATCTGCGCCGGCGTCGGCTTGAGCATTGTCACGCCGACCTGGCGAGTCCTGCGCATAAGAACCTGTCGATCAGTGACATCTGCTTCCACTGGGGCTTCAACGACGCCGCCCATTTCAGCCGCGCCTTCCGCGCGGATTACGGCATGACGCCGCGCGCCTTCCGGCAGAAGCAGCTGGGCGGTCTCGCCAGCACGCATTAACGCTGTTGAAGAGGCGCCGCCAGCGCTCAATCCTCTGCGCGCTGTCCGCTTTGGTGCGCGAGCCACTGCGCCACCTTATCGAAATCGGCCGAGCCTAATACCCTTCGCACTGAGCCATCGCGGCCGATCAGCAGGGTAAGCGGCAGCTCGCCCCGCCATTTGGGGTCGATCTCGAAGCGCAGCTTCTCGACGAAATCGTCGTCAAAGCGCCAGCTTTCGGCGTCGCCCAAGCCCATCTTGGCCAGCATTGCCTGTGCCCCGGTCGAATCCTCACCGACAGGATCGGCGTCGACAACCACGAAATCAAAGCTGGTATCCCGGCGCGTCAGCGCCGCCCACTTTGGCATCTCGACCATACAGGGCGCACAGGTGACGCCCCAGAAATGGACGATCAGCGGTCTTCTGCGATGCGCCTGGAGCAGTTCATGCCAGCTGCCCTGCACAAAGGAATGCGGCTCTCCAGCAATCGCGACAGGGGTCGTCAGCAAGAGCATCAGGGCTAGAAACAGCCGTCTCATGACGCATCACCGAGGTCGATCAAGCGATAAACCTCGTCGTGGGTCAGCCACGACAGGTAG
>CAZVYC010000045.1:0-7633 GCA_964631425.1 uncultured Rhodospirillales bacterium | reverse complement strand
AGGGATGGTCACCCTTCGCGACCAGGATCGGCTGGTCGGAGGCGTTGTGCGTTTCAGCCAGCGTGCGGACCGAAGACCAGCTTTGCCCACCATCCGCCGACCGCATACCCCTGATCGTCGAAACGGCGCCGTCGAACTCCTTCCAGGCCGTCCAGACGACGCCCCTGGTCGCCAGCACTCGGGCGCGCGACGGCACGCGATCAGGGTTGCCAAGCGGGATCGGTGTCGAGAAGGTTTGGCCGGCGTCGGTCGAGCGAGCATAGAACAGGCCCTGCCGATTGGCGCCCTCGGTGAACCACGCAACGTGATAGGTGCCGTCGGGGCCGATCGAGATGTCCGGCCCCTGGTGCGGGCAGGCATCGGTATGCCAGTCGTCGACACTGACCCGGCGAACGGCCCCGGGTCTGCCGTCGGCATCGAACGCTATGACGGCATGGTCGCGAACGTGCAGGTCGTAAATATTGCGAAACGCCACCACCGGATATCCCGCGCGGTCCAGCGCCGCGGCGACCCTGCAGCATTCGCAGCTATCGGATTGCGCAATTGCCGCGGGCGCGAAGGAACCGTGCGCCGGGTCCCACCAGGCAAACGCCACTGCCGCGCCCGGATAGTCCTTTCTGGCTTCCTTGGCGGGCGCGACCTCGCGCTTGTCGATCCAAGCCGCCAGGATCTTACCCGATCGGTCGGTGATCAGCTTGGGGAAACGCTGGCTCGCCGTATTATCGGTGATCGGCACCGGCGCCGCGAAACTGAGCCCGTCATCGGTCGATCGCGCGACATAGACGCGGCCGACAAAATCGGCGCCGGTGAACACCGTATAGCTGACGAGGAGATCGTCTTTGCCGAAGGCAATACCGGGCCGCGAGTCCGGCCCGAAATCGATCTTTGCCGCATCCTGGTTGACGGAAACCACCGGCCCGAAGCTCTTGCCGCCGTCAGTGGAGCGCGCGACAGCAACGTGATCGACGGTGGCCCAAGCGAGATAAAGGCTCCCGTCCGGTGCGAACAGCGGCGTCGCCGACGACGCGCAGGCAAGCTCCGCTCCGGCACAGCCGCCGCCGCTGGCATGGTCGTGATGGATCGCCTGGGCAAACGCGGGCGCTGCCTGGACCAGAAAGGCCGTGAGCAGGCCGGCTCGAACGAAAGATTTCATGGCTTTCCTCATCACAGCGTCACCCGAACGCCACCGAATACATTGAACGGCGTCCCGATATTGGAAGGAGCGGTGGTCGATGCGCCAAAATTGGCCGCCGAGGTGAAGTATGTGCGGCCGGTGATGTTCTGGACGTTGAAAAACAGCTCGTAATGCTCATGGAACGCATAGGCGGCGCCCATGTCGGCGATCGTCGCGCCCGAGTTCCGACCCGAGGTCGGATGCGCTGTACCGTTCCAGAAACCCGGCCAGCTGCGCAGCGAGCCGGTCAAGTGTAGCCCCTGGATTGGTTCCCAGCGCAAGGTCACGATCGATGTCCAGGGCGGAACGCCGCCCAGTTGCGTGCCGGTCGGCAGCACGGCGTTCGCCGCCGCCGTCCCGCCGACGACCCGCGCCAGAGCGGTGTTGTCGGTGATCTGAGCGATCGTCCGGGTCCAGCTGGCATCGATGGCTAGATTGTCCAGGACCTGCCAGGTGGCGAGGATTTCCGCCCCGCTGATCACCGCCTGCCCAGCATTGAAGTTCTTCGTTACTGAAGAATAAGCGCCGCCGGTTCCGAATATGGATGGGATCGCCACAGCCGAGCAGGCAGTGTTGGAATTGCACAACTTGCCGGATTGGATGAAGTTGTTCAGCGAATTGTAGAAGCCGTTGGCCTCCACGGAGAGCCCGTCGGCCTCATAGGCCAGCCCGCCCTCGCCGCCGAGGTTGGTCTCCGGCCTCAGCGCCGAGTTGCCCAGGGTCAGCGATGTTCCGCTGAGGAACGAGCGGAAGGTCTGGTTCATGCCCGGCGCGTCGAAGCCCTCATAGACGGCGCCGCGCAACGAAAGCTCGGGAGTCAGGTGGTATTTGAGCCCGAGCCGCGGGTCGAAATGGTCGAAGGTCGCGCCCGGCAGCCCGCTGCCGCCGACCGAGCCGCCCGTGACCTGCCAGAAATCCTCGCGCAGCCCGACCGTCACATCGAGCGGAATGTCGGGGACGCGGTAGGTGCCTTGAACGAACACGCCTTCGAACTGATGCTGACCGCGTGTCACGACGAGCGGCTTGGCGACGATCGATGCGAGCGGGTTGGCGCGCGAATAGATAGAAACGCTGTCCTTGGCCGCCGTCGCCCGGCCGTCGAATCCGACCAGCACGTCGGTAAGCCCGAGCCGTGCCAGGTCGGGTTTCCAGACAACGGAGCCGCCGGTCCCGGAATAAGGCGCGTTTTCGATCTGGCCCAGATAGGAAGATGCGTGCGCCGGCGAGGCGACGTTGCCGGGGCAGTGCGCACTCGCCGCGACGGCAACCGGGAACTGGTTGTAGCACTGGTCCGACGCGTTCTGGGTGGCGAAATGCCACTGGTCGTAGAACCCGTTCGCCTCCACGCTGCCGCCCGAGGCGAGGTCGATCGTCCCGCCGAAGCGCGCGTCATAGGCGCCCCAGGAATTGTTGGCGATCGCTTCCTGAAGCCCGTTCTCTCGCATGTAGTGCGCGCCCAGCTTCAGGTAATATCTCTGGCCGTCCTCCGGCGTCAGGTACGCGGCGATGTCGCCGTCGTTGGACTGGGAAGCCGTGGCGCCGAAGATCGGGCTGTTCTGGTCGTTCGGCACCTTATCGAAGCCGTCGGTCTGCTCATGTGAGTAGTCGATGCCGACGAGCAGCTTCTCGTTGCTGAATACGGTCATTGCGCCGTCGAACCGGAAGGTGTTGAAGCTGCCATAGCCGACGCTGGCGCGGATCTCGTCAGGCTGCGGCTCGCGCGTCACGATATTGATGACCCCGGCCATCGCCATGTTGCCCCACAGCGTGGTGGCGCCGCCACCGCGGATGACCTCGATCCGCTCGATATCCTCCTTGGGAACCTGCTGCCAGTCGAGATACCGGAAGAATGGGTCGTTGAACGGAATGCCGTCGACCATGATCAGCGTCCGCCCCGGCGTCGAGCCGAAGCCGCGGAGCTCGATTGGGTCGCCGGTCGGATGCAGCTCGTTGGCCGGCAGCATCGGTATGACGACGCCCGGCACGCGCTGCAGGATCTCCTCGACCGAATTCTCGGGCGATTGGTCGATCTGGGCGCGCGGCAGGATCGTCGTGCTGACGTCCATATCCTTGAGCCGGGTTCCGCGGCTGGCTGTCACCACGATTTCCTCAATGGGATTCGCGTTGGCCGGGTTTGGGCCGTCAGCCGGCGTCGGCTGCGCTGAGGCAGAGAATGGGAACGAAAGAAAAGCAAGCAACAGCCCGCGGTGGGGCTTGTATCGGCTGGGCATGGTAGATTCCTGTCTTAACAATGAAAACGGTCGCGGCCGGACCTCAGGCCGCGAATGCAACGAATTTCGATGTCAGACAGGAATAGGCGGAGCGCGAGCTTGGTTACCGGCGCCAAACCAACGGCGCAAAACCAAGGAACGCGATTCGGCGACCGCGATTATGCGCCAGAAGCGGGCGGCCGAGACCGGGGGCGGCGTGGGCGGCGCGAAGCCGCCGATCGCATGCACTGCCTGGCAGATCGGGCAGGGCGGCATATGGTGCGCCGGCGACTTGCCGGGCTCGGGCGGCGCGCCGCCGGGCGCCAGGCACATATTGTGGCTCGCCGTCGGCGTCACTTCCCCAGCCAGCGCCATACCGGCCGGATGATGGAACGCCGGCAATAGCGCCTGGACAAGGACTGCGAGCAGCGCCAGCCAAACGGCCACGCGCGACAACTTATGTCGGCGGCGGAGCGCCATCGGGGGCGCCTCGTCTCTCGGATGCCTTTACATCTTCATCCCGGGCATATCATGCATGCCATGTGCCGCAGGACCGATCGCGCCCACCGCTACCGTCGTGGTCACCGGCCCGGCCGTCGCAAAATTGAGCGTGATCGGGAAATCATCGCCCGGCTTGAGCGGCCGCTTGAGCCCGGTCAGCATGATGTGCAGGCCACCCGGCGCGAAGCTGAGCGTGCCGCCGGCCTTCACCGGCAGCGACCCAACCGGCTCCATCTTCATGATGCCGCTATCGTTGACCGTGCGGTGCATGCTGGCCGCATCCGCGACCGAAGTCGCGACGGAGGTCAGAGTATCGTCGGCGGCGCCGTGGTTCATGACGGTCAGATAGACGACGCCGGAGGTGGCGCCCGGCGGCGTCGGCCGTGCCTTGGCGTCGGTGATCTGAATGGTTTCGGCGGCGCGCGCCAGGCCGCCTGGAAGGCCGGCAAGCGCTGTCAGCACCAGGACAGAGAGCATGGCCGTACGGCGGCCGATCAGAAAGAAGGACATCGGGATTCCTCGCGTGAGCTCAATGACTCCGGCCTTCAGGATGGGCCGGTCGAAGATTGTCGGCTCAGGCGAAGGGCGGCGCGCGAGGCTGTTGGCTGGCATAAGGCAGCCGGATCGACACGATCGTCACGGCGGCCGGATGGAAACCGGTGGTGCTCGACCGCAGGATCGCAACGGCAGGCAACTGCGGCGGTGCGAAGCCGCCCAGGGCATGTAGGGCATAGCAGATGGCGCAGGCCGGCAGATGATGATGCGGCTCCTTGTCGGGTGCACCCGAGTTCGCAGGTATGCCGCCGGGCGCCAGGCACAGGTTCTTCCCGCCGCCGAGGCTCAGCGTATCCGCCATTGCCATGCGGGCAGGATGATGCAGGGCTGGGATCAGCGCCTGCAGCAGCATGGCGAATATCGCCACCCATGCCGCGCGGCGGAACGCGCTATGCCTGCGGTTGGTCATGAAACGGCTTCTACAGCATGAAGCCGAAAGATGCCATCCGGGAACGAAGCGGGAGACGGAAATCCAATGACGAGATCATCGGTCGCTAGTGTGGTGGTTCTATCGGATGGTCACAGCCCATCACTCCCGTCTTGCCCGGGCTTGACCCGGGCATCCACGTGGTCCCGTTAGCGCCACCTGACATGGATGCCCGATCGAGTCCGGGCAAGACGAGAAGAGGGCGATAAGCGTGTCGTCACTACGCTCGCAGCTTGCGGTCGAGCCTGCGTTTGGTCCCCGCGGCCGGCAAGAAGACCTGCGATCGAGATATCTTCCTCCAGTTCATCCCAATGGAGCCCGCCACGGCTGATTTCGAACCGCGCGCGCTGCTCAGGCGACACATGCAGCAGCCGCGGAAACCAGGCCAGCGGAACACCGAGCGTCCGGCCGTCGGAAAGATCGACCCACATATTGTCGTCGAAGCGGACGTGCTCAGCCGAAATAGTCATGCTGAGACACTACATCCTTTCGTCATTCCCGCGAAGGCGGGAATCCAGCGAGAGCCGCCTGCGGCGACATGAGTCTTGTCCGCGCTGCCGCACGTAAAGGTCTGGATTCCCGCCTTCGCGCCGCCTTCGCGGGAATGACGTATTAAGGTGCGGTTTAATTCTTCGTCTTGTCGACCAGCTTGTTCTCAGCGATCCAAGGCATCGTGGCGCGCAGCTTGGCGCCCACTCCCTCGATCGGGTGCTCGGCTGAGCGATGGATCGCTTGGCAGATCGGGCAAGCGGGCAAATGATCATGCGGCGCTTTATCGGGGACAGCCGGTTGGACTGGCGCCCCGCCGGGGGCGATGCAGAGATTGTGTGCGCCCGCAAAGCCGAGCGTGCCTGCCAGTGCCATGTCGGCCGGATGATGCACGACGGGCAACAGCGCCTGCAACAGGATGGCGAAGATCGCCAGCCAAGCGCCTCGCCGGGACCACTGTATGACGCCGGCGCGGGACCATTCGGTATCAATAGCAGGCCTATCCAACGCCGTGCCATAGGGAAACATGGTCTGGGAATGGCATGGTCAGATCTGCCGACAACGCATCAGTTATATCTGTAGCAATCCAGGAGTTCGTCTCCGCTGTGGACGACGGCCGGAGGCTGATCAAATGCTTGCAGGAGCATGTCGGGCATTCCCGCCAGAAATGCCGGATCAGCAACGGCGCAAGCATCAGGCCAGTAGATGAGAGAAGGAATTATCCGAGCAAGATTATACAGGTCATCGAACGCGACCGGCCCTACCCGCAGGATCGAAAATCCGTGGATATTCTCATCGTCGTCAAGATAAAGAACGCCTCCATTTTGATCGCCGTACATAAGACCCCAACCTTCTCTTGTCTTATGGCTTTTGGACGCGAAAACGTTCCAGACAATCGATCGCTTGAACATTGATATCGTACCATTCCGAAAGCTTTGCACATGGATGAACGAGCTCATGATATCTCTCGCGTATAAATTCACACGTGAGCCCAAGTCTGGGCGGCTGCAAAAGGTTGATCGAATCGAATTAGATTGTAGTTGTAGCGTTCGTTATACGGAGTGTATTTCACTCTAATGTGCAACAAATTATGATCCAAAACACCCGCGACCAGTAATTTGGGAGAGCTTCATTTGCAAAATGCCACTCTACGAATCTTTTCCCAGAATTATCGTTTTGTCTCTCGGCTTGCGCCAATGTGTCCTTGTAGTCTGTAAATACAGGTCGCAAGAACTCCGGAAACCTTAGGAGGAACTCCCCGCCTGATTTCGCTTCCAGCATCACGCCGTCGCTATCCCGGCAACCGTCATAACCGACGCCGTTCAACATGACGTGCCATCCCGGCGGAAGCTTGTTGATCTGAGCCTGATAAAGAAGCTCTCTCCGTTTTCGTCCCACAGAAGTTGGCTCATAGCTGGGGTCAGGGCAGGTTTCGGGCCGATTATCGTTCGTCGCCGTCTGGGTGTTCGCCTGGGTGTTGTCATTCGCCCCATGGCCCGTTCCTGTCCCAGGCACCGAAGGCGGGAAGACATAATCTTCATCATCCTTTTGTGGCCGGGGTGCCCCTACCGTCCCAGGGAAGCCCGGCATGGGAATTCCGGTGAAGGGCACGGCACCTTGCACTGTCTGGAAACCCGACGATCCCTCACCGTCGCGACTCCATTCACCATGGGAGCGCGGCTCAAATGGATTAAAATTGGCCTTTAGCACTGCTTCAACATCGGCGAGCTGTGTCATGTTCGCCGGATTAATATCGGGCAGGCGCAGCATCAGGCTGACCATCGTGGCTTGCGCCAAGTCGTTGTCATGGAGCGCGCGACCAACCGCGCGAAGGCCTGGGACAAGGGACGCAGCGCCGATGACTGTATCGATCCCGTAGGCGGCCTTGAATATCTGTTGCAATTCGCCGGCTGGCCGGGGCTCGAGGCCACGCCAGTGCGCGTCAGCAGCGATACTCCACCCAACATCAAGCCCTGCTTGCCGCAGTACAGGCCCGGTTCCCCAGGCGTGGAGACCAGCCGAAACACACAACAGGCCAAACCATATCACCCTCTGTTCGCTATATGTTCTTATACGAACAAAAGGGGCTGTAGTCAAGGATTTTTACGGGCAAAATAGGAAAAGGGTGCGGTGAGCCTTCCTGCGAGCCCGCCGCACGAAGCTCAATTCCGGGTCTTGTCGACCAGCTTGTTCTTGGCGATCCAGGGCATCATCGCGCGCAGCTTGGCGCCCACTCCCTCGATCGGGTGCTCGGCTGAGCGACGGCGCATCGCCTTG
>CAZVYC010000044.1:0-26867 GCA_964631425.1 uncultured Rhodospirillales bacterium | reverse complement strand
TTCAATTACGGCTTCGGTGCGCACACCGATTGGGAGTGGCTCGAGGCGGTCGCCGACGTTTGCAAGAACTCCAAGCTGACGACGCTGCTGCTGCCGGGCATCGGCACCGTCGACGAGCTGAAGCGGGCTTACGACATCGGCGTGCGCTCGGTGCGCATCGCGACGCATTGCACCGAGGCCGACGTCTCCAAGCAGCACATCAAGGCTGCCCGCGATCTCGGCATGGATGTGTCGGGATTCCTGATGATGTCGCACATGGTGGGGCCGGAGAAGCTGGCCGAGCAGGCGCTCTTGATGGAGAGCTATGGCGTCCATTGCGTCTATGTCGTCGATTCCGGCGGCGCGCTCGACATGGATGGCGTCGTCGAGCGGCTGGAGGCCTATGACCGCGTGCTGAAGCCGGAGACCGAGCGCGGTATCCATGCCCACCACAACCTCTCGCTCGGGGTCGCCAACTCGATGGTGGCGGTGACCACCGGCGCCATCCGCGTCGACGCCTCGCTGGCCGGCATGGGGGCAGGGGCGGGCAATGCGCCGCTCGAGGTCTTCGTCGCCGCCGCCGACCGCAAGGGCTGGAAGACCGGCTGCGACGTATTCAAGCTGATGGACGCAGCCGAAGACCTCGTGCGTCCGCTGCAGGACCGCCCCGTCCGGGTCGACCGCGAGACGCTCTCGCTCGGCTATGCCGGCGTCTATTCCAGCTTCCTGCGCCATGCCGAAACGGCGGCCAAGAATTACGGCCTCGACACCCGCGAGATCCTGGTCGAGCTCGGCCGCCGTCGCATGATCGGCGGCCAGGAAGACATGATCGTCGACGTCGCGCTCGACATCCTGAAAAGCCAGGGCAAGGAGGCACCATCGGTCGTGTAGACATAGCTATCGATGGTCAGGAGGTTGCCTGTGTCGGAGATCGTTGGCCTTTATGACGCCAAGACGCACTTGTCGCAGCTTGTGGATCGTGCGGCTGCCGGCGACGAGATCATCATTGCAAAGAACGGCGTACCACGGGCTCGATTGATATCGGTTGCTTCTCCGGAGGCGTGCCGGAAGCCTGCCAACGCACTCGGCGTAACGTTTCTATCATCTGATTTCGATGCGCCATTGCCGTGAGAAATCGCCGGCTCATTCAAAAGCCGGAGTGTCGACTGATTCGGCCGAACGTTTGCCGGTTTTAGGAGATGTGGACGAAATCGAACCGGTCGCGGATGTGGGCGCTGAAGTACTTGCCTTTCGAAGCCGCTCGCGTCAGGCTGGCGTAGATCGCCCGCGGCACGCCGAAATAGTCGTAGACCGCGCCGCTCGTGAAGGTGAGGCGCAGGATACGTCTTCGCGCATCATAGCCCGCTTCGCGGAGCGCGCTGGATGTAACCGGGACGAGCTTCATTGCCGAGCATATGGGCCCACGTATCTGACCGTTATTGCGAGCCCCGGGTCCGGCCTCCGGCCGTCCCGAGGACAGGCTCCGCGAAGCAATCCGGAACAGCAGTAGTGGGGCGGGCCTCCGTGCCCGCCTCCCGCTATCAGAAGGCGGGCACGGAGGCTCGCCCCACTAAGATCGTGGATTGCTTCGCTGTTGAACGACCCTTAGCTTAAACCCGTCCTGCCGGGCCGGGTTCTGCCGAGATCAGCTCCTCGGGAAGTCCCCCGGGCCGGGGAAGGGCGGCTCCACGTCGGTGACGCCGGTGATCTGCCAGACCGGGTCGGCGCGGTGGACGGAATAAATATAGCGTCCCTGCTCCAGCACCGATCCGTCCGCTTTGAACCGCACGATGTCGGTCATCAACAGCGCGTGATCTTGGCTCAGCGGCCAGATATGCACAGTCTTGAAGTCCGACCGCGCCCAGCCACGCGCCTTCATGCCGGCCAGCGACTGGTCGAACAGGTGCCGCACCGCCTCATCGCTCGCGGCCACCATCAGCGGCCGATTGCCGATCGTCATGACGTAAGGCGCAGCGACGTAGCGGACGACGCCAGCGATGTCCTCATGGTTGAATGCACCGGCATAGGCGGCGTACATCGTCTCGACATCGTGGACGATGGCGTGATTATCAGCGGGAGTGTCAGACATTGCCGATCCTGCTCCCGTCGCCGAACGCCTTGCGCAGCTCGCCGGCCGCGAAGGCATGCGCTACGTCGGCCTGGTCGATCAGGCCGTTCATGCTGAAGAAGCCATGGATCACGCCCTCATACCGCACCAGCTCGATCGGCACCCCGGCCTCTTTTAGCCGCTTGGCATAGATTTCGCCCTCGTCACGCAGCGGGTCATATTCCGCCGTGATGACGGTCGCCGGCGGCAAGCCCGACAGATCGGCCGTGTAGAGCGGGGATGCCAGCGGATCCTCCGGATCCTGGTCGGGTGGCAGGTACTGCATCCCGAACCACGCCATCATCTCCTGCGTCAGGAAATAGCCCTGGCCGTTCGTGACATAGGACTCGGACCTGAACGCCATGTCGGTCACCGGATAGGTCAGCAGCTGGTGGCAGAGCTTCGGCCCGCCGCGGTCGCGCGCCAGTATGGCGACCACCGCTGCCAGGTTACCGCCGGCGCTGTCGCCGGCCACCGCGATCCGCGACGGATCCATCTTGAGCGCCTGGGCGTTCTCCGCCACCCACACGGTCGCCGCATAGCTGTCGTCGACCGCAGCGGGAAAACGATGCTCCGGCGCCAGCCTGTAATCGACCGACACCACCGTCGCCTGGGCCCCGTGCGCCAGCCGGCGGCAGGTGCCGTCATGTGAATTCAGGCTGCCGATCACAAACCCGCCGCCATGGAAGTAGACGATGCCGGGCTGGTTCGGCTCCAGCGATGCGCGATAGACGCGAACTGCGATCGGGCCGGCCGGGCCCGGGATGCTGGTATCGATGATCTCGGCCAGCGGCAGGTCGGGCGTGGGAAAACGCGCCGCCTCGGTCATCGCTCGATAGGCCACCGGGTCCACCTCGGACCAGGCGGGCATCGGCATCTGGGCCATCATATCGATGACAGCCTGGGCTTTCGGGTCCAGGGGCATTCCCTACATTTCCTCCTGAGGCTCTTCTTGGGACTGAGGTGAGGTTACCCCAGGCGTGCGCGTGCGACGAGTGGTCGACAGGCAGCATGCGTTCGGAGTATGCCGGAAAAAGCTGGCTCTGCACCAGCCAATTGGGGTGTCGCGTGGACGTAGTGTCGCCGGATCAGGTCATTGGAATCGCGGAATTCAGCCTGCTGCTGGAATCCATCTATTCCGGGCCGCTTGAGGACTCGCCCTGGGCGACTTTCCTCGACCGGCTGTGCACGCGCATGCAGGCGACCGCGGTGACGCTCATCCTTGAGCCGCCGTCCTCGGAAGGTCCCGGCTATATCCTGAACGCCGCCGGGCGGCTGCATTCCGGCTGGCGCAGCTATCGCGAGCAGTTTTACGCTTCCGACCCTTTCGTCAACCTGCCCGAGGGGCGACCGGTCACCATCTCGGAATACCTGCCGCAGGAGGAATTCCAGGCCAGCGACTTCAATCAGCTGTTCCTGAAGCCGACCGGCGTGCGCTTTATCCTGGGCCTCGACCTCAGGACCGAGAGCCGGATACTGGCGCGGCTGCGCATCAGCCGGCTGGAAACCGGGTCGGATTTCGGCTCCGAAGAGCGGCAGATCTGCGCCCTGCTGGTCCCGCATCTGCGCCAGTCGGTAGAGATCTTCGCCCGGCTCTCCCGTGTCGCGTCGGAACGCATGCTCTATTCCGGCACGCTCAACCAGATGGCCGTCGGCACCATCATTCTGGATGGGCATGGGCGCATCCTCGACAAAGATCGCATCGCCGAGGCGCTTCTAAAGCAGGCCGACGGGGTTTCCGCTTCAGGCGGTGTCCTCATGCTCAGCGACCGCAAGGCCGCGGCGCGACTGCAGGAAACCGTGCGCAAAATCGCTGAGAGCGAGCGCAGGGGTGAGCCGCCGCTGGTCGAAGCGATCCGCGCGGAACGCCCTTCAGGCCAGCGCGATTTCGGCCTCATCGTCAAGCCGGCGCCGCAGCCGAGCTATCTCGACGGCCAGAACCTGCCGGCGATCGTCGTCTTCATCAGCGATCCCGACCGCCATACCGCGATGGCACCGGCGGCGCTCGCCAAGCTGTTCGGCCTGACCCCGGCCGAAGCTGCTTTCGCTGTCCTGCTGGCTGACGGGTTGACCCTGGATGAGGCGGCGCACGAGCTGTCGATCGCGCGCAATACCGCGCGCGCGCACCTGCGTTCGATCTTTGCCAAGACCGGCGTGTCGCGGCAGACCATGCTCGTCCGGCTGCTCGTCACCAGCCTGGCGCAACTGGGCTCTACGGAAGCGCGATGATCGTCCGTTCGGGCGATGCAACACTTGACCCGATGCTCGATATCAGGAGTATCCGTTGCAAATCAATCGCAGCGGCGAGCAAGGGAAGGCTCATTCATGCAAGCTTCTGACACTGTTTCCGCCGAACTCACCCAGGGTATGCGGCAGGCGATGCGCCGGCTGGCCGCGTCGGTCGTGGTCGCGACAGCGCGCGGCGACGATGGCGCGCGCTACGCCATGGCGGCGTCGTCCTGCACCTCGCTGTCGATGGATCCACCATCGATTCTGCTTTGCGTCAACAGAACCGCCTCGATCTATCCGGTTCTCGACCACGGCAAGGATTTCTGCATCAACATCCTGTCGGGCTCGCACGAGGCGCTGTCGATCGCCTGCAGCGGCGCTCTGAAGGGGGAAGCCCGCTTCGCCGTCGGCGACTGGCGCGATGACCCGGACACCAACACCCCGTTCCTGGGCGATTCCCAGGCCAGCCTGATCTGCGCGGTGGACGACATCCACCATTACGGCACGCATGGGATCTTCATCGGCAAGGTGAAGCGCGTGCACCTGCACGGCGACGTCTACCCGCTGATCTATCTCGACGGAAAATATTCCTCGGTCGTCGAGCGCCCGAAGGAAATGGCGCGGGCTTGAACGAAAGGACCGCCGGATACTACCGGAATTTGGCCGCGAGCGATACGAGGACGGTGCGCGGCGCGCCGTAGAATGCGTCAATCGAATTGCCGTAGAGTGCGCCGGGGAAATTATATCCGCCGATCTTGTAATGCTCATCCGACAGGTTCTTGCCGTGAACGCCGGCTTGATAGCGTCCGTCCTCAGACGTCCAGACTACATCCATATCGTATAGCCAATAACCCGGCTGATCGATCAGCGGTGTGGGGGTTTCGAACTGCTGCGTGAAGCTGCGATATGCCGCCAGCGGCGTCACGGCGATCCGGCCATAGGCGCCGAAATCGTGGCTCCAGGTGCCGGACAGCGACAGGTTCCATTTCGGCGTGTTCTGCAGCTTGCGCTGGTTGGAGACATCGACCAAGCCGGTGCCGGGGATGAAGGCCAGGTACTTGTTGAACCTGGTCTGGATATAGCTGACCGTGGGCGTCACCGAGAAATCCTCGGTGATGCGCCAGGAGCCCTCGAACTCCGCGCCACGCAGGGTGCTCGAGCCGACATTGTCGACGACGCTGGCGATGCTGTTGCCGGCAGCATTGGGATATTGCGTCGTGATCTGCTGGTTCCGGTATTCGGAATCGAACAGGGCCGCGGCGAATTCGAGCCGATTGTCGAGCAGGGAGCCCTTGAGGCCCAGCTCATATGTGTCGACCGTTTCCGGATTGTAGCCGTTGACAGTCGCGGGATAGGCAACCGCATCGCCGCGCATGTCGAAGCCGCCGGATTTGAAGCCTTGGCCGTAAGAGGCATAGGCCGACAGATCGGGCGTAATCTTATAAGTCGCGCTCACCCGGGGGGTGAATTTCCTGAACGTTTTCGAGTTGGTGTAGTTCGTATTCGGCTTGCCGAGGGGAATTGCCGCCTTATCGCCAAAGAACGGGCTGCGGATTCCGAGATAAGCCTGCCTCAGCACGTGGCCGGTCTTGTCGTCCACCGTGTAGCGGCCGCCGGCCGAGACCTGCAATTCGTCCGTGACGTCATAGCTGGCATCGATAAAGCCGGACGAGCTTTCGGTGTTGACGTAGCCCTGGTCGAGCACTGTGTATCCGGTCGTCGGCGAGGCGTTGACCAGCACTGTGTCGAACGCGCCTGAGGCCTGCGCGTTCAGGTAAAAGAACCCCGCGACCCCATGTAGCCGGTCGAGGTTGAACAGGAACTGGGCTTCCTGGGTGAGTTGATGGTCGCGATAATTCGCCGGTATGTCGAGAAAGGGTTTGGGCGTCTCGTCGAAATCGATATTGCCGTCAGTGCGGCCGAACCGGTATGCGGTGATCGATTTCAACGTAAATCGCGGATCGACCGACCATTCGGCGAGGAATGATCCCCCCGACGCGACGACCGTGTTGGGGTCGCCGGCGCCGGCCTGCGTGTCGTAGACGCCGGGCAGAACGCCGTATGTGACGCCTGAATTCGTATACGGCGCTTCGCGATGGCCGTGCCTTGCGTTCGAACGATCTTCGATGCGGTCGCCGGCCAGCCGCAGGAATAACGAGTCGATAGGATTGGCCTCGAGGCTGACGCGCCCGGCCAGGACATCCTTGTTGTATGTGTCCGCGCCGGTATTCAGGTTCCTGCCGTAGCCGTCATGGTCGTATTTGGCGAGCGCGGCCGAGATGCCAAAATACTCGCCGATCGGAGTCTTGCCCGAGATAATCTCGTCATGCTCGCCATAGCTGCCGAATAGGCCTTTTACGTCCAGTTCCGGCGTCGCGCCAATCTTGGCGGTGACGTATTTGATCGCGCCGCCGATGGTATTGCGGCCATAGAGCGTGCCCTGTGGGCCGCGCAGCACCTCGATCCGCTGAATGTCGAACACGTCCAGCACGGCGGCCTGCGGCCGCGCGATATAGACATCGTCGACATAGAGACCGACGCCAGGTTCAAAACCCCAGAGCGGGTCCTGCTGGCCGACGCCACGGATGAAGGCGATCAGGGTCGAGTTGGTGCCGCGCGCCGCCTGCAGCGTCAGCGACGGGGTTGTCTTCTGCAGGTCGGTGATGGTGGTGACCCCAAGATTGTCGAGGCGCGCCGCCGTATAAGCGGTTACCGCGACCGGCACGTCCTTGAGCACTTCCTCGCGCCGCCGCGCGGTGACCACGATCTCTTCCACGTCGCTGGCGCCGGCATCGGGGGCCTGGGCCTCGGCGGCAGGCTTGAGTTGCTGCGCGGACGCTGGCGCCGCAATCAGCAAGCTTGCCGCGCTGCTCAGCAACATAGTTGCAATAAAGGAATTTTTCATGTCCCCCCCTTTGCCTTGTCGGGCGTATCCGCGACGAACGGATCCCTGATTGTTGGGCGGCTTTGATCGTTGCCACCCTTCGGAAACTCGACGAGGTCCTACGATTGACTAAATTGAAAATCGAGTCAACTGTCATATTTGAGTATTGAACCGGTTGTCAGGTTGGATGTTTCGACCCGGGGAAGGGGCTCGTGGACATGAATATGGTTTCAGAAGAATGGGCCGGAGGCCAACCCGGGGCGGTCGCGCGGAGCTGGGTTTCGGGAGGTCTCGTCCTCAGCGCCCGGGACTATGCCGGGGCTGCCGGGCCGGCACGACTGCCGGTTGTCTGCATCCACGGCCTGACCCGCAACAGCCGCGATTTCGCCGACTTGGCGCCATGGATCGCCGCGCGCGGACGACGTGTTCTCGCGGTCGACGTTCGCGGCCGCGGCCGGTCGGCGCGCGATCCCAATCCGCTCAATTATCACATCTTTACCTACGCCTCCGATATTGTCGGCCTGTTGGCGGCATTGGGAATCCGGCATGCGCATATCGTTGGCACGTCGATGGGCGGCCTGACGTCCATGGCGCTCGCCTCGCTTCGCCCGGATCTCATTGCCGGCGCGGTGCTGAACGATGTCGGCCCCGAGATCGACCCCCAAGGGCTGGCGCGAATCACGGATTATGTCGGCCGCCCGGTCTCCGTGCGGAACTGGGAGGAGGCTGCCGCTTACGTCCGCGCGCAGAACGCGGCTGCGCTTCCCGGTTATTCGGATGACGACTGGATGCGGATGGCGCGGCGCCTGTTCACTGAAAATGCGGCGGGCGTCCCCGTTCTCGACTATGATCCCGATATCGCGGTGCCTATGCGGGCCGCGGCGGGCGCCGCATCGGATTTATGGCCGCTCTGGGGAACCCTGGCCGCCAGTCGGCCCATCCTCGTCCTGCGCGGGGCGCTGTCGGACCTGCTGACGCGGCGGACCGTCGATCTCATGCAGGCGACCGCGCCTCATATGGGCTTTGCCGAAATCGCCGGGGTCGGGCACGCTCCCGTGCTGGACGAGCCCGAGGCGCGTGCCGCGATCGGCGATTTCCTGGCGAATAATCCCTGATTCGAACGGCCGACGCCGACACTCAGCCGCCGTCTGGAACCGGCCGCAACCCATGTTCGATCATGTCGAGGAGTGAAGCGGCGACCTCGGTGGTGGACCCGCTCTTGTCCCAGATGCCGTATTGCAGCCCGACCGAGGCCGAAATTCCCACCAGTGCCCAGGCCAGATGCTCGACGTTGCCAGGTCGAATCGTGCCGGCGTCCATGCCCTCGATCAGCCGCAGCCGAATGGCGGTCGCGAATCCCTCGGAATAGGCACGATAGACGTCGGGGGCGACGAGGTAGGCCTCCAGCACGATGTTGTAGAGAGCCTTATGTGTCCGAACGAATTCGATGAACAGGCGGATGCGCTCACCCTCGTCCCCCAGGAAATTGCCGGTAGGCTTCGTCCGCTCGGTGACCCAGGCGCGGATCACCTCGCCCATATCCGTCACCAGGGCCCGGTATAGGGCCTCCTTGCTGTCGAAATAGGTATAGAATGTTCCTTGCGAGACTTTCGCACGCTGCGTGATGCTGGTGATCGAGGCTTGATGGAAGCCGCGGCTGCCAAATTCCTCGGCTGCGGCGTCCAGCAGGTGACGCAGCGTTTTCTCCCCCCGATTGGTCTTCGGCGTTCTGGCAACATCGACGGCACGGCGCATTTCCGGCATCAGGAAGGGTGTATCCGACAGGTGATTCGGATTCCATATCCTCGTGAACGCCAGCGGTAAAGGATGATTGCGCCTCCCTACCGGTTACCGCTCCCGCGGGGCGGCGCGCCGGGCTCAGGCCAGCTCCTTCTCCCGCTCCTCCGCCTTCGCCGCGTCCTTCTCCCGGAAATACGGGATCAGGTATTTGCCGATGTTGCGGATGGTCTCCATGCTGGCCTCGTGCGGCACGGTCCCCATCTGCAGCAGGAACAGGATCTCGTCGGCCCCCGCAGCCTCCAGCCGTTCGACATATTTGATGGCGGTGTCGACCGTCCCGTAGGCATGATTGATGTTGTAGAGCTCGGTCGCATTCGGGCGGACCGGGATATTGTCCTCGCCCAGCCGCGCCACGAAGTTCGCCTTCTCCTGCTCCACTTCCTGCGCCAACAGCTCGGCGTCCAAATCGTCGACGTTGGGCTTGGGCGCATTGCCATACCAGTAATGGATCGACTTGGCGAAGAAGAGCTGCCCGCGGAAGCCGATACGCCGCGCCTCCTCGGCATCGTCCATGACGATCGCGGGGCACAGCGCCGCCAAGTGCTCGGTCGGGCGATAGCCCACCTGGTCCTCCAGCTTCCGTTCACGGAAGGCCTTGCGATAGATCGAATTCTTTTTGGCGATCTCGTCCGGGCCCGAAAAACCCAGCACCAGCGCACCCAGGCCGCGGGCACCGGCGACCAGCAGCGCTTCTTCGCGCGTGCACGCCATGTACATCGGCGGGTGCGGGTCCTGATAAGGCTTAGGATGGATCGGTCGGGGCGGGATGTTGATCAGGTCGCTGTGGTGCTCGAACACATCCTGCATCCACATCTTCGGGATCATGTACATGGATTCGTCGACCTGCGGCGTGACCAGCTCCATCGGCGTGTCGAACGCGCCGGTCTCCTGCCGCGTGCCGCCCTTGCCGACGCCGAAATGCAGTCGCCCCTTGGACAGGATGTCGAGCGTCGCGACCCGCTCGGCCACCTTGATCGGATGGTTCATGTTGAACGGCAGGCAAATCACGCCGTGCCCGACATGGATGCGGCTGGTGGCGCCGGCGATGAACGCCAGGAAGCTTTCCGGCGAGGAGAGGTGGGCATACTGGGTCAGGCTGTGGTGCTCGACCGACCAGATGACGTCGAAGCCCATTTTTTCGGCCAGCAGCGATTGCTCGACGATGTCGTGGAAGACCTGCGCCTCGTTCTTGCGCGAGGTATCCACCATCTGCGCCTCATAAATGATCGAAAACTTCATCTGCCGTTCCCCTTTGCCCTGCCAGGTGGCTGGTTGTTCCGCGCTCATGCGGGTTGCTTGACAAGCGTGACGGTAACCTAATGGAAAGACTAGCCTGCGCATCGTCCGAGTGGACGAGGTTTGCGCGAGCCGGTCGCGGCAGCTCCGCATTGCCCAATCGAAGGAGAACTGTCATTTTCCGGCCACCAAGAAGAGCTCGACGTCACGGGGAAAGTCACAGATTTTGTCGCTGCCGAACACGATCCCGGGCGTTCTCATCGACGCCGCCCAGAAATTCTCCGACAAGACCGCGATCGAGGGTGAGGACGGGGTCCATCTCTCTTATGCCGAGTTGCTCCAGGCCTGCCGCCGCGCCGCCCGCGCCTTCCTGGCGTTCGGGCTGAAGCCGGGGGAGCGGATCGCCGTCTGGGCGCCCAATTCGATCACTTGGATCGTCGCCACGGTTGGCGCACAGATGGTCCGCGGCGTGCTGGTGCCGCTCAACACCCGCCTCAAGGGCCGCGAGGCGGCCTATATCCTGAACCGCAGCGGCGCACGGATGCTTTTCACCGTCCGCGACTTCCTTGGCACGGATTACACGCAGCTGCTGGCCGCGGAGAAGCTGGAGACGATTGAGCGCACGGTCATCCTCGATGGCTCCGCAGCGGACAGCTGGGAGGCTTTCCTGAACCTGGCTGACGGCGTCGACGACGCGGCGATCGACCCTGTACTGGCTGGGCTTACCGGCGAGGATATCTGCGACATCCTGTTCACCTCGGGCACGACGGGACGGCCAAAGGGCGCCTTGTCGAGCCACGAGCAGACGGTGGTCACTTCGCGTGCCTGGGTCAATTCGGTAGGGCTCACGGCGAGCGACAGCTACCTGATCGTCAACCCGTTCTTCCACTCGTTCGGCTACAAATCGGGGTGGCTCGCCTGCCTGATCGCGGGCGCCAAGATCCTGCCGCACGCCATCTTCGATACCGACACGGCATTACGGCGGATCGAACGCGACCAGGTTACGGTTCTGACCGGCGCCCCAACGATCTACCAGTCGATGCTGATGAGCGAGAAGCACCAGGCGGCGGATTTGAGCTCGCTGAGACTCGCGGTCACTGGTGCGGCGACGGTACCGAAGCAGCTGATCGAGCGCATGCATAACGAGCTCGGCTTCGATATCGTGCTGACCGGCTATGGGCTTACCGAATCCTCGGGCACGGTCAGCATTTGCGCGGCAGACGACAGCATCGAGAAAGTGGCGATGACAAGCGGCCGTCCGATCCCCGGCGTGGAGCTGCGTAGCGTCGATGCGCAAGGCCGCGATGTGCCGCCGGGCACGCCTGGCGAGATCCTGGTGCGCGGCTTCAACATCATGAAGGGCTATCTCGACGATCCGAAGGCGACGGCCGAGGCGATCGACGCGGATGGTTGGTTCCGCACCGGCGACATCGGCATCATCGACGAAGAGGGCTATGTCCGGATCACCGATCGGGCCAAGGATATGTTCATCGTCGGCGGCTTCAATTGCTACCCCGCCGAGATTGAGGAGCTGCTGCTCGAGCACCCCGGCATCGCCCAGGTCGCCGTGGTTGGCGTGCCCGACGAGCGGATGGGCGAGGTCGCCAAGGCCTATGTCGTCCTGCGCCCCGGCGCCCAGCTGACCGAGGCGGAGCTGATCGCTTGGTCGCGCAAGGCGATGGCCAACTACAAGGTCCCGCGCTCGGTGGAGTTCGTGAGCACGCTGCCCACGACTGCCTCGGGCAAAGTCCAACGGTTCCAGCTCAGAAGCTGAGTTTGACGCGATCAGAGTGCTGACGGCGGGCGCTTGGCGTCCGCCGAACCCTTCTCCATGCCTCTCGCCAGAGAGTGAACAGCCTACAACGCATATGTCGTGCAAACCCGGCGCAATGTTATATCGTACAGACATTGTTTTTTCCCAATGTTTCCAATTTTTGCTTTACATGCCGCACCGCAAAAACTAGAAGGCAGCGATTAAGAACAACAAACAAAATATAACTAAAATACAATCATAGAATTCGATAAGTGAACCTTTAGGAGAACGCTGCAATGGCTAGGTCTCGTATTTCCTTATCTCTTCTGATATCGACCGCAGCCTTTATTGTCCCGGAGATATCGTACTCCCAAACGCTGCAAAATCGCGCGACTACTCAGCCACAGGAAGGAAGCAACAAATCCGACGAGATGGAGGAAATTACCGTGGTCGGCCAGCGGTCGACTACCAATGCAAGGGTCGAGCAGTTCAAGGCATCGAACCTTGTTAACATCCAGCCGGCTGAAGAGATCGTCAAATACCCGGATTTCAATGCCGCGGAGGCCCTGGGACGTATTCCCGGCGTGTCTCTGTCGTCGGATACTGGTGAAGGGCGTTTCGTCAACATTCGCGGCATCGATGGTAACCTGAATGGCGCGACTTTGGGTGACGTCGTCTTGCTCAACACTTATCCTGCAGGAACAGTCTTCGGGACCGGCCGCGCGGTTGAGTTCGACACGGTGCCGATCGGGCTGGTCGACAGGATCGAAGTCACCAAGACCGGCTTGCCGTCGCACGAGGCCGAAGGGCTCGGTGGAACAGTCGAGCTGACGCCGCGTACCGCCAGCGGGATCGGGTCGCCCTTCGTCGAGGGCGTGATCGGCGGCGGCTACGAGCCGTTGCGCGACAGCTTCTCGCTGTGGCGGGGCGATGTCACTGCCGGCGCCCGGTTCGGCGTTTCCCGCAGCGGTCTGGATTACCACGACGACAGCGAGGATCGCCCGTTCAGCATCATCGTAACGGCGTCCCAGAACAATGACCGGCGCGCCGTCGACGACGTCGAAGAGCAATATGCCGACCAGCAGCCGGTTTTACCCGACAAGATGTACGACACGCTGGAACTGCGCCGTTACCAATATCATCGGCGACGGTTCGGCTACGGCGGTGAGTTCGATTACAAACCCGATGCCGACAATAGCTGGTTCTTCCGCTACAATGAGGGCGGGTATACCGAAAGCGTCTATCGCCAGCGCCTGCTCTATTCCAACCTGGAGTTCCAGCCGGACGGATCGACCGACCTGACCCCCGACCAATATACCGATCCGACGAATCCGCGGGGCTTTATCGCGCCGTTCGCGACGATGACCTCAACCTTGCGCGACGAGCAGGAGACCCACGACAACAAGGTCATTGCCTGGGGCGGCAAGAATGCTATCGGAGACGACGGTATCATCGTCGACTACCAGGGCGCCTATTCGGAAGCGACCTTCCGCAAAGCGTTCGACTACAACAGCTCGTTCGGCAATTCGAACAATGTGGTGCTGCGCTATGACAACACCACCGATCCAAACTTCCCGAAAATCCAGATCCTGAACGGGGTTAACCCCAACGATCCCAGCCAGTATACGCTCAGCAGCTTCAACAACGGCCAGGAGGTCGACAAGGACGAGGAATGGTCGGGGCGTGTCAACCTGACGGTGCCGGTGCCGCTTGATGACAATGACGGCATTTTCAAGGCCGGTGCACAGATTCGGCGGCGCGACAAGATCTCGATGCCGACGACGCAGACCTATTCGGTCCCAGGAATTTCGCTGAGTCAGGTGATCGGCGCCGGACCGTTCACCTACTATGACAATAACTACACCGTCGGCTACAGCCCGAGCTCCGACAAGATTCGCAACTTCTTCCTGCAGAACCCTGGATTGTTCGTCGAGAATTTCGCCGCCGACCAGAAACGCAACGCGGCAGCCTTCTTCACCGCGGAAGAGAACATTACCGCCGGCTATGCCCAGTACGACCTCACGCTCGGCCAATTCGGCATCCTCGCCGGCGTGCGCGTCGAGAACACCGACGCGACCTATGGCGGCATCACCACGGCGAAGGATGCCAGCGGCGCCGTCACCTTCACACCGAACACTCGCAAGACCAACTACACCAATCCGTTTCCAACGGTTCAACTCCGTTACCAGGCCACGCAAGATCTGATCGCGCGCCTGACCTACTCGAGCGCGATCGGCCGGCCGGGCTTCATCCAGAACAGCGCTTCGACCCAGATCGATTACGGCGCGAATTCGGTGACCAGCGGCAATCCCGGACTGAAGGCCACCACCGGGGATAATTTCGATCTGTCAGTCGAATATTATCTGCCTGACTCCGGCATCATCTCGTTCGGTGCCTTCGACAAGGAGTTCCAGAACTACATCGTCCAGCAAAGCATCTTTGGTAGTTATCCGGGCATTGTGGGCATCGCCCGGATCAACACGTACCTCAATGCACCGTCGGCCCAGGCCTATGGCATGGAAGGCAATTACCAGCAGAAATTCACCTTCCTGCCTGAGCCGTTGGATGGGCTCGGCGTGCTGGCCAACTTTACCTACGTCCAGTCGAGCGTCGAGCTGCGCCCCGGCGAAATCCGCCTGCTGCCGGCGACGTCGCGGATCACCTATAATGCCGCTCTGTCCTATGACAAAGGACCGGTTGGACTGCGCTTCGCCGTCGAATATATCGGCAAGAGCCTCTTCGCCGTGGGCGGCAGCGCCGCGACCGACATCATCCAGGGATCCCGCCTGCTGATGGATGTGACTGGCACTTATCAAATAACCGACAATTTCCAGCTCTATTTCCAGGGAAAGAACCTGACCGACCAGCCGCTGCTCTATGGCGAAGGCAACACGGCCCGGCCGATCCAGCGGGAGTTCTATGGAGTGACCCTGGAGAGCGGCATCCGCTTCAAATTCGGCGGTGGGCATGAAACCGAGGCCCAGTCCGAAACCACCTATGTTCCGCCGCCGCCCCAGCCGCCGGCGCCAACGCCTTCGGTCGCGCGCAGCTACATGGTGTTCTTCGACTTCAACAAGTCGGACCTGACCCCGCAGGCGACCCAGGTCGTCGACCAGGCGGCCAGAAACGCGGCACCCGCAAAGGTGACCGAGATCACGGTCACCGGGCATACCGATACTGTAGGCTCCGACGCCTACAATATGCGCCTTTCGCGGCGCCGAGCGGAATCGGTCGCGGCCGAGCTGGAGAAGCAGGGTATTCCGTCGGGCGAGATCGAGATCGTGGCCAAGGGCAAGCATGACCTGCTGGTCCCGACTGGCGACGGGGTGCGCGAGCCGCAGAACCGTCGTGTGCAGATCGTCTACGCCACGGGCAACGCCTGACCGCTATCGAACTCAAGATCGTAATCGGCTAGGCTGACCACGCGCCCCAGGAGGGTGGGTTATCAGCGGAGGCGCCACCATGACACTCGATCCGGCGGCCAAGCGCGTGGCTTTTCGAGAATTGCATGAGCAGGGCTGTTTCGTGCTGCCCAATCCGTGGGATTTGGGCAGCGCACGGCGATTGGCGGCGCAAGGCTTCAAGGCGCTTGCCTCCACGAGTGCCGGGTTCGCTTCGTCGCTCGGCCGGCAGGACGGGCAGGTCAGCTGCGACGAGGTGCTGGATCATCTGCGTTTGCTGAACGAGGCCACCGACCTGCCGGTGAACGCGGACTTCGAGGCCGGCTTTGCCGACGATCCGGAGGGCGTGGCCGCGAATGTCGCGCGAGCGGTCGAAACCGGTATCGCCGGGGTGTCGATCGAGGACCGCACCGGGCGCACGCTCTACCCACTGCCGGTCGCGATCGACCGTATCCGCGCCGCGCGGGAGGCTATCGCGCGCTCGGGGCAGGATGTCGTGCTCGTCGGGCGGTCGGAAGGCTTTTTGATCGGCAATACCGATCTGGCGGCGACGATCGACCGCCTCGTCGCTTACGCCGAGGCTGGAGCCGATTGTCTCTATGCTCCGGGCGTGACGGATCTTGCCGCCATCAAACAGATCGTTGCCGCCGTCGCGCCGAAGCCTGTCAACGTTCTGCTGATGGGACCCGAGATGCGCGTCGCCGATCTGGCGGCGGTCGGCGTCCGGCGAGTCAGCACTGGCGGCGCGCTGGCCTGGGCGGCGTGGCAAGGCTTCGACCAAGCCGTACGGACGCTCCTCATCGAGGGGGCGTTGCCGCGCGGGTGACGGGGTCCAGCAAAACTGGACCCCGTGCTGCTGTCATCCCGCCTTATTTCTCGCCGACCACCAAAATCCGGAACGTGCCGGGAATGACCGGGTGGCGCTTCTCGCCAGCCGCCGGCTCGCCGAAATCGGCGGTCGGCAGGTAGATCTTGCCGGTCTGCGGGTCGAGAGCACCCGTGCGCGCACCGCTCTGGGTCGGGATCGTCCCGACCACCGCGGGCGTCTTGCCCTTTTCCGCCGAGATCATCGCCAGGCTGCCGGCGCCGCAGGGAATGAAGAAGGCATGGCGCTTGGCGTCGAACATCACCGCGTCAGGGCGCTCCCCGATCGGCAGGGAAGCGAGGACCTTGCCGTCCTTCGCCTCGAGCGCAATCGCCTTCTGGTTGGAGCAGGCGGTCACCAGCACGCCCGTCTGCGGGTCATACGCCATGCCCGACGGCTCCTCGCAGTTGGGCAGCGGATAATGCTGGTCGACTTTCTTGCCGGCCACGTCGATGACGATGATCTCGCCCTTGTCCTCGATATTGACATAAGCCTTGCCCTTGCCGTCGGCGACGGCGAACTCCAGCTTGCCGCCGACGTCGATCCGTCCGGGCGAGGTCGCGGTCTTCGGGTCGATCAGGGTGATATCGCCGCTGCGGCCGTTCATCACCAGAACAAGACCGCTCGACGGATCGAGGATCGCCGCGTCGGGATTGGTCCCGGTTGGCACCGAGGCGATCACCTTGCCGGTCGCCGCCTCGAAGATGGTGGCGGTGTTATTGCCGCCGTTGGTGCTCAGCACCTTGCCATCCGGCAGCGGCAGGACCGCGTGCAGGCGGTTGCCGTCGACGACCTTGGGATTGACCTTGCCGCTGTCGAGGTCGACGCTCATCACCGCGTCGCCGTGCGCGACATAGAGCCGGCGCCCTGCCGCGTCGATCGAGGCGTAATCCCACCCGCCGTCCGGCCCCGGGATGGTCTGAAGGATCGAGAACTTCGAGGCCTCGTCGGCGGCCTGGGCCGCGCCTGGCAAACAGAAGGCTGCGGCGCCGAGAAGGCCCAGCACTGCATGGTGAAGCCGCATGTCGATCTCCGTTCGATTGAGAGTGGAAGGTCAGGGTTGGATTAAGGCTGAGGACCGGAGGTGGCACATTCTACGCTCCCTCGCCGGTTTACAGAGCTTCTAGACCGCGGCGCGTTACCAGCCGGTCGCGGTAGAATTAAATTTTTGCAATCTCAGACGGTTGCGGCGGCCGGGAACCGTACGGTCACGCGCAGGCCGGGACCATTGTCGGCCAGTTCGAGCGCCGCATGGTGCTGTTTGGCGATCGCCGCAACGAGGCTGAGGCCCAGTCCGCTGCCGCCGGTCGTCCGGCTCGTTTCCAGCCGATAGAAAGGGCGCAGCACGTTCTCGCGCTCGAATGGCGGGATACCGGGACCATTGTCGGCCACCCACAGGCTGACCGCGCCGGGCGCTTCGCCGGCGCCCAGCGTAATTCCGGCGCCCGGCGGGGCATGGCGGATCGCGTTCTCCACCAGGTTCACGACCATCTGCACCAACAGTTCGCGGTCGCCCGTGACGCTGAGGGCAGGGGGAACGTCGGCGGTCAACACCTGTCCGCGATCCTCGGCCGACGGTGCGAAGTCTTCGGCGATGGCGGTGAGCAGGGGCGAAAGCGCTACCGCGTCCTTGGCGACCACGCCCTGTCCCGCCTCGACCTGCGCGATTCGCAACAGCGCGCCGAACGTGTCGAGGATGGCATCGACCTGGGCGGTCGACTGATCCAGCGCCTCCCGC
The DNA here is from genome assembly GCA_964631425.1 of uncultured Rhodospirillales bacterium. GTDB lineage: Bacteria > Pseudomonadota > Alphaproteobacteria > BOG-932 > Roseiterribacteraceae > BOG-932. Next base: position 8,875 of record CAZVYC010000044.1, on the reverse strand, counting down.
AGCGCCTCGACGGAGCTCCCGTGTCGGCGGGCCAGCTCCAGCCGCTGCCGCAGCCGGGTCAGGGGCGTGCGAAGATCATGGGCAATGTCGTTCGACACCTGCCGCATGCTGCGCATCAGGTCCTCGATCCTGTCCAGCATAGCGTTCACGCTGGCCGCCAGATGATCGAACTCGTCATCGGTGCCGCCCAATGGAACGCGCTGTGACAGGTCGCCCTCGATGATCGCGCGGCTGGTTCGGCTGACCAGCTCGACCCGGCGCTGCACCGCGGTGCTGATCACCACGCCGCCTGCGATAGCCAGCAGCAAGGTCACGGCGGCGCTGAAGGTGAAGGCACGGGCGATCAACTCCTTCATCTCCTTGAGGGACTTGCTGTCCTGCCCGATCAGAAGATAATCGCCGTTGGGCAGCCGGTAGCCATGGGCGCGCAGGTGGCGGGTTTTGCCATCGACCTTGAGCCTGATCGACATCGCGCCTTCGTGCGGCGCCATCTCGGCGACATTGCCGGCCACCTTGTCGCCGCTGCGGTCTTCCAGCAGATAGACGGCGCCGGTTCCCGCGCGCTGCGCCAGATGGTTGGCGATGATGCGCGGCAGCTGGCTGTAATCGGTGAGCCTGGCCTCGTCGACGATCGCCTGGAACTCGACCCCGAGCTCGTCCGCCTGGTCCTGCGCCGCGTAGTCGGTCGCCTCCCAGTAGATCACCCCGAACAGCGTGGCCACCGAGGCCATGAACAAGGCCGCGTAGAGCAGCGTGAGCCGAAAGCTCCAGGTCCGCAGGAACCTAGGCACGCAGGCAATATCCCGCGCCGCGCACGGTGTGGATCAGCTCCACGGCGAAGCCCTTGTCAACCTTGGTCCTGAGCCGGCTCAGGTGCGACTCGACGATATTGGTGCGCGGGTCGAAATGATAATCCCAAACATTCTCGAGCAGCATCGTGCGCGTCACCACGTGGCCGGCGTGCCGCATCAGATATTCCAGCAGGCGGAACTCGCGCGGTTGCAGGGCGATTTCCCGGCCGGCGCGCTTGACGGTACGGGTCAGCAGATCGAGCTCCAGGTCGGCGACCTTGAAGTTGGTTTCGGCGCTGGTCTTGCGCGGCCGCCGTCCCAGTGCCGCAACCCGCGCGACCAGCTCGCCGAAGGCGAAGGGCTTCACCAGGTAATCGTCGCCGCCGGCATTGAGACCGGTGACGCGGTCGTCGATGCCCGCCATCGTGGTCAGAAACAAGGCCGGCGTCTCCACCTTGGCGGCGCGCAGCGCCTTCACCAGGGTCAGCCCATCCATCTCCGGCAGCATGCGATCGACGATGGCGAGGTCGAAATCCTCGCTGGCCGCCAGGAACAAGCCTTCACGGCCGTTCGGGGTGCAGATGACCGTATGCCCTTCCTCCTTCAGCCCCTCGACAAGATAGGAGGCCGTCTCTGCATCGTCTTCGATCACCAATATGCGCACCAGAATTCCTCCTTCGGGAAAACCATGTCCGGTGTCAGGCCGTCCCGCAACATCTCAGATGGCGATTGGGGTCAAGATTACGAAATCACAATCTCGTAAGCATTTTCCCGCAATCCGAGCCGGGCCATAGTGCGCCCACAATGCGAATCAACTTGGTTTATGGACTTATGGGGGCTGCGCTCGCGGCATCCACGCTCGGTGGCTGCGAGCAGTATGCGCCGCTGCCGCTCGAGGAGCACCCGCGGCTGGCCGGTGACATCCACCAGCTCAAGACTGAGGCGACGACGGCCGGACCGGCGGTCGATCTTTCCCGTCCGCTCAGCGTAGACGACATTGTCCGCCTTGCGCTTCTCAACAATCCCGATCTCGTGGCGGCGCGCGCGGACCGCGACATCGCCGAGGCGCAGTTGCTGCAGGCAGGGCTGTTGCCCAATCCACAGATCAGCGGCAGTTACGGATTCCTGCGCGCCGGCCCCGGCACGTCCAACCAATTTACGGCGGGCCTGACGGAGGACATCCGGGCGCTGGTGACCTTCTCCGCTACCTACAAGAGTGCAGAACTGGGCGCGGCTCAGACCCGGGCGGATCTGCTGTGGCAGGAATGGCAGGTTGTCGGCAAGGCCCGGCTCGCCTTCGTCGACCAGGTCAAGCAGCTGCAGGCCCTGGCATTGCTGAAGGACGCGCGTGCGCTGTTGGCCGACCGTTACGATCGCGACCGGCGCGCGGTGGAGCAAGGCAACCTGACACTCTCCAGCGTCGCGCCTGATCTCACTACGCTTGCCGACATGGATAAGCAGATTGCCGATTCGGAGCTCAAGGCCGAGCAGCAGCGTCGCGCCTTCAATGCGCTGCTCGGCCTCGATCCAGCGGTGAAGCTCGATCTTTCTCCGATGATGGACATCCCCGCGATCGATCCGGCACTGGTCGACCAGGCCATCGCCGATCTGGCGGCGCGGCGGCCGGACCTAGTCGCGCTCAAGCTCGGTTATGGTTCTCAGGAGGAAAAGTTCCGCGCCGCGATCCTCGGACAGTTCCCGGCACTGATTTTCGGCGGCAGCGGCGGCCACGACAACAGCAAAATCTACCAAATTGGCCCGACGGTGACGATGGACTTGCCGATCTTCAACCGGAACCAGGGCAATATCGCAATCGAAAAGGCGACGCGCGAGAAGTTGCACGCCGAATACACCAATCGCGTTGCCGCCGACGTCGCCGAAATCCAGGGTATGATGTCCGATCAGGCGATATTGACCCGGCAACTCGCCTTGACCCGCGACGCTGCGGACGACGCCGAGCGCACTGCGCGCGGGGCCAGGAGCGCCTATGCTGCTACATTAATAGATGCGCGCACCAACGTGGACCTGATCACCGCCGCCCTTACGCGTCGCCAGGAGGTCGTCGCGATCGAACAGTCGCTGCTGGAACAGCAGGTGGCGCTGGCGACGCTTACCGGAGTCTCGATGCCGGTAATCGAACCGCTGCCCGATACAGAAGGATCGTCCCAGCCATGAAACATGCCGCCTTTTGCCTGATCGGCATCGCGCTTGCCGCTCTGCCGGCTATGGCCGACGATGACGAGAAACCGGCAACGGAGGCCGCATCGGTCCTGGTCGCTACCCAGATGCCGGAGAAAGGCAAACTCGATCAGGCGGTCACCGCCTATGGCATGGTTCAGGCAGCGCCTGGTGGATCGACGGCGGTGGCTTCGCTTCATGCCGCTCAGGTGATCCGACTGCGGGTCGTCGCGGGACAGGTCGTGACCGCGGGCGAGCCGTTGCTCGACCTCGGCGCCGATCCGGCCGCCTCGCTCGCCTATGCCCAAGCCGTCTCTGACCTCAAGCTGGCGCAGGGCGAGCTTGCCCGCACCCGGCAGATGCTGGCTGAGCGGCTGGCGACCAACTCGCAGCTCGAACAAGCAATCAAAGCCGCGTCGGACGCCGAAGCCACGGTCGAGGCGCGTCGCCGTGAGGGCGGAGCCAAGCCTGTCGAGACCGTGTCCGCGCCGATCGCGGGGGTGGTTACGAACGTGGCGATCTCGAACGGCGATCATGTCCAGCCGGGCACGACCCTGCTCGATATCGCCGCCGCCAACGGGGCTACCGCCGTGCTGGGCGTTGGGCCGGAGGCGCGAACCCGGATCAAGGCGGGGCAGGCCGCGAAGCTGGTCAATCTCGACGCGCCGGATGCGGCGATCGATGCCACCATCGCCTCGGTCGGCGGCATGGCCGATCCTAAGACCGGCCTTTTCACCGTTGTGGCGAAGCCGGCTGACGACAAGACGGCGGACCTCCCATCCGGCGCGCATCTGCGGGCCACGATCGCGACCGAGGGGACCAACGGCTGGATCGTGCCGCGAAACGCCGTGCTCACCGACGATGACGGGCCTTACGTCTTCCAGGTTGCGGACGGCAAGGCGGTCCGCGTCAAGGTCGATATCCTCGCGGCCGCAGGCGACCTGACGGCGATCGCGGGACCGCTCGATGACAAGAAGAAACTGGTCGTCTCTGGCAACTATCAGCTGACCGACGGGGCTGCAGTGCGCGAGCAGGTCGCCGAGGGCGATGTGGCTAAGGGGGAGGGCGAGGGGGAGGACAAGCCCAGCGCCAAGAATGCGCCGAATACCGCGCCCGCGAAAGCGTCAGCGTTAGCTGCTCCGGCCGATAAAGCTGACAAATGAGCTTCGCCGAACGGATCGGCCGGCATCGCCGGTCACTGCTCTTCGCGCTCGCCGCCCTGGCCGCAGCGGGTTTGGCGGCTTCCTTCGCGCTGCCGGTCAGCCTCTTCCCCGATGTGTCGTTCCCGCGTATCCGAATCAATATCGACAGCGGCGACCGCCCGGCCGAGCAGATGGTGCTGAGCGTCACGCGACCGCTGGAAGAGCAGATCAGGCGCGTGCCGGGCGTGCGCGACGTGCGGTCCGCCTCCAGCCGCGGCTCGGCCGAGATCGATGTCGGCTTCGACTGGGGCGGCGACATGGTTTCCTCGACCTTGCTGGTCGACGCGGCGATTGCCCAGGCGCTCCCGTCGCTTCCACCAGGCACGAGCTATATCGTCCGGCGTATGGACCCGACGGTCTTTCCGATCATCGCCTACAGCTTGACCTCCGAGACCCAGTCGCCGTCCGCCCTTTACGATTTCGCGGCCTATACGCTGGTCCCGCTGCTGTCGTCGGTGCAGGGGGACGCGCGTGTCGATGTGGCGGGCGGTCAGCAGCAGGAATTCCAGGTCTTCGCCGATCCGAGCCGCCTGCTGACCTATGGGCTCAGCCTCGACGATGTCGCCAAGGCGCTGGGTGCCGCCAACGCACTGGCGGCGGTCGGCCGGATCGAGGATCACGACAAGCTGTACCTTGTGGTCTCCGACAGCAGCCTGAAGACGCTGGCCGACGTCCGCAATGTCGTCGTGGGATCGGGCACGGTCGGCGCCGTTCATATCGGCGATGTCGCGGATGTCGTCGACGGCAGCATGCCGATCTGGACCCGGGCCATCGCGGACGGCAAACCCGCCGTGCTGTTCCAGGTCTATGAGCAGCCGGGCGGCAATGTCGTGAAGATCGCCGGCGATGTCCGTAACGCGTTGGCGGCCGCTCAGAAGCAGTTTCCGAGCGGCGTCACGCTGGCCAACTGGTACGACCAGAGCGTGCTCGTCACCCAGTCGGCGGGCAGCGTCCGTGACGCGATCCTCATCGGTCTTGGTCTTGCCGCGCTCGTGCTGCTGGCCTTCTTGCGCAGCTGGCGGACGACTCTCGTTGCCATGCTCATCGTTCCAGCCGCGCTGGCCGGAGCGGTCCTGGTGCTGAGCCTCTTTCACCAGAGCTTCGACATCATGACTCTTGGCGGGCTCGCCGCCGTGATCGGACTCGTCATCGACGACGTCATTGTGATGATCGAGCATATTGTCCGCCGCTCCGGCGCCGAGACGGCGGAATCGGAGCGGGCGAGCCCGCTTGCCGCGGGGCGCGAATTCCTCCCGCCGCTCACCGGTTCCAGCCTCGCGACGGTAATCGTCTTTGCGCCGCTCGCATTCCTTTCGGGAGTCAGCGGTGCATTCTTCGTCGTCCTGTCGCTGACGGTCGCCTCGGCGCTGATCATCTCGTATCTGCTCACGGCTTTCATTGCGCCGATCCTGACCGATACGATCATCGATTTCCGCAAATGGCGCGACCCGGCGGCGGGGCGGGAGGGCCGGCTGGAACACTGGCACGGCCGTCTCCTCGATCGGCTTCAGGCGCGCCCGTGGATCATTGCCGCTGTCGCCGTGCCCGTTCTGGTCCTCGGCGCGGTCGCTTACACGCAGGTCGGCACCGGCTTCATGCCGGCGATGGACGAGGGCGGATTCGTACTCGATTTCCGAACTCCGCCCGGCACATCGCTGGCCGAAACCGCGCGGGAGGAGCGCCAGGTGGAGGCGATCCTCAAGAACACGCCCGACATCGAGACCTATTCCGAGCGCACCGGCTTCGGGCTTGGCGGAGACCTTCAAGAAGCCAATTCGGGCGATTTCTTCATCCGGCTGAAAAGCAGCGGGCGCCGGCCCATCGACGAGGTGATGGCCGACGTGCGGCAGCGCATCGAGCAGGATGTGCCGGGATTCGAGGTTGAGCTTGCCCAGCTGATGGAGGATTTGATCGGCGATCTGACCGGTGTGCCCCAGCCGATCGAGATCAAGCTGAACGCTGCCAACCCGAACGACCTGATCCCCGAAGCCACGAAGGTGGCCGATGCCATCGGCAAGATCCAAGGTGTCGTCGAGGTCAAAAGCGGCGTCGTACTGGCTGGCGACGCAATCGACATAAGAGTCGACGCGGCCGCGGCCGCGCTCGACGGGCTGGACGCCGATGCCGTCACGCGTCAGGTGGACGCCTATCTCGGCGGCGCGGTCGCGACCCAGATCCCGCAGGCGCTGAAGACCGTCGGCGTCCGCGTCTGGCTGCCGCCTTCCGGCCGCCGGTATGACAGTGACGTGCCTGCCTTGCCGATTCGCGCGCCGGACGGCCATCTTGTCCCGCTCGCCCGGATCGCCGCGATTACGCCGGTTACCGGCCAGCCGGAGCTTACCCGCGAAAACCTGGCACGCATGGTCGCCGTAACGGCTCGTATCGAGGGCCGCGATCTCGGTTCGACGGTGAACGACGTTCGGACGCTGCTGGACAAGAAGGGCTTCCTCAAAGGCGGCGTCACCTACTCGCTGGGCGGGCTCTACCAACAGCAGCAGATCGCGTTTGCCGGCTTGGCCAAGGTATTCCTGGCGGCAGTGGCTGCCGAGTTCCTGCTTCTGCTGGTGCTGTATGAGAGCTTCGTGCTCGCGGCCGCCATCCTGGCGACCTCGGTCTTCTCGGTCACGGCCGTCTTTACCGCGCTCTGGGTTACCGGGATCGAGCTCAACATCACCGCAATCATGGGCATGACCATGATTGTCGGCATCGCCACCGAGATGGCGATCTTCTTCGTCTCGGAATTCCAGGCGCTATCGCGCGAGATGCCTCCGGCTGAGGCGGCGATCGCGGCCAGCCGCAATCGGCTGCGCCCCATCACCATGACCACTCTGGCGGCGATACTCACATTGCTGCCGTTGGCGCTGGCCTTGGGCGAAGGCTCGGCGATGCAGCAGCCTCTGGCCGTCGCGATCATCGCCGGCCTCCTGCTGCAATTCCCGGTGGTGCTGCTGGTGCTGCCGGTCCTCCTGGCATTGTTCGCGCGGCGGCGGGCCAGTCCGGCTTGACAGAGACGGGCCCGGCTCCTATCTCACCGGCCTCGACCCGCGGCGGCAGCGTAGCTCAGTGGTAGAGCAGGGGAATCATAATCCCTTGGTCGGGGGTTCAAATCCCTCCGCTGCTACCAATACAAGAGGTGGGTTGGGGGCTCTCGCAGACGGGCTTATATGGCTCGAGTATGGACTCACGATCGGTAGCCAGCTGAGGAAGCGGTTGCGCGTGCAGGTCCGGCGAGGGTCGCCACCCTGGAACAAAAAAGCTAGGGAGCGATCTTCTCCGCAGCTCCACCGGCCTGCCAATTTTGCGTGACAAAGCGTGAGCGCGTCAGATAATCGCCCTGCGTCAGCGCCAAGAGGATCGCCAGCCAGAAGAAGCCGGCGGCGGAGGCGATCCGTACCAGATGGGCGCTGCCGCGCACCTTCATGATCACCACGATGACGACCGACGCCATTACCACCGGAAAGAACATCAAAACCCCGACCGCCCAGTTCCGCCCAGGCAGGAGCAGCGCGGTCGCGATCTCGCCTCCCAGGAGGAGCATCAGCGCCACCCAGGCGATGAGCGCACTGGCAACCGGCCGGGTCATCAGCCGCGCCCCAGATAAATGACGGGGAATACGAAGATCCACACCACGTCGACGAAGCTCCAATAGAGCGCGATGACCTCGATCGTCGTGTAGTTGAAGTCGAGGTAACGAGGCTGCCTGGTTCGGATTACCAGGTAGAGGACGAGTGCGATCCCGATCGTCAGGTGGATCGCGTGGACGCCGGTGATGATGTAGTAGAGCAGATAGAAGAGCTGCCCGGCCGGGCCGGTTTCGCTATCCCAGGCCCACAGTCGGCCAGGCACCAGATGCTCGTCGAACTCCTTCGCATATTCGAGGCCTTTCAGCCCGAGAAACGCGATGCCGAGCAGGGCCGTGGCGCCGAGCAGCAGACACGTGGCGCGCCGCCTTCGGGCTTTTGCCATGAATGTGGCGGTCACCATCGTGGCGCTGCTGGTGAGCAGCAGCGCGGTGTTGACGGAGCCGATGACAAGTTCGGTGTGCCGGGCGGCGGCCAGGAACGCCGCCGGGTAGAGCGTCCGATAGCTCAGCTCCGCGGCGAACAGGGCGCCAAAGAACAGCACCTCGGTCGCGAGGAACACCCACATGCCGAGTTCGGCCGTCTCGAACTGCTGCGAGAGGGTCGCGAACTGGATGGCGGGGGTGCGCTCGCCGCTCATCATCCCACCTGGGGCATGAAGCCGTCGGGCCGGTAGTCGTACGGGCCCCGCGTCACCACGGGGGTCTCGGCGAAATTATGCTTGGGCGGCGGCGAGGGCGTCTGCCATTCGAGGCCGGTCGCGCCCCAGGGATTCGGGCCGGCTTTCCGACCTTTGAACAGCGACCAGGTGAGATAGAAGAGCGGCAGGACATAGGCCACGGCCAGCACCGCCGCGCCTGCCGACGACATCACGTTCCACATCTGGAACTGCGGCGGATAGTGGTGATAGCGGCGCGGCATGCCGAGCCAGCCCAGCATGTATTGCGGAAAGAAGGTGAGGTTGAAGCCGAAGAAGATCAGGATCGCCGCCGCGCGCGCCCAGGCGTCGACATACATCCGCCCGGTGATTTTCGGCCACCAATAATGCAAGCCGGCGAAATAGGCGGTCACCATGCCGCCCACCATGACGTAGTGAAAATGAGCGACCACGAAGTAGGTCTGG
>CAZVYC010000043.1:0-27161 GCA_964631425.1 uncultured Rhodospirillales bacterium | reverse complement strand
TACCGCGTCGTCAATCTCGGCATCAAGCAGCCGCTCGCCAACATCCTGACAGCCGCGCGCGAGCACAAGGCGGACGCGATCGGCATGTCTGGCTTGCTGGTCAAGTCGACGGTGGTGATGCGCGAGAATCTGCAGGAGTTGACGCGGGAAGGGGTGGACATCCCGATCCTGCTCGGTGGCGCGGCGCTGACCCGCAACTATGTCGAGGAGGATTGCGTCGAATCCTATGCCTCGGGCCGCGTCGCCTATGCGCGAGATGCCTTCGACGGGCTGACACTCATGGACAAGGTCAAGTCGAACGAGTTCGATAACTATCTGGCCGCAATCCAGAAACGCCGGGAAGGCAAACCATCGAACCGCAAGCGCCGGCTCGGCGAGGCTATCGACGCCGCGCCGCCGGTCGATCGCGACTATGCCCGTGCCAGGCGCGACCGGCTGGCTCAGGGCGTCGCGGTGCCGAACCCGCCCTTCTGGGGCGCGCGGCTGATCGAGCATGCTAATCCGCGTGCGCTGGTGCCGTACGTGAATGAACGGTCGCTGTTCCAATTCCAGTGGGGCTTCCGCAAAGCCGGACGCAGCCTGGAGGATTTCCTCGGCTGGGCGCGCCAGGAGCTGCGACCGGTGATGCGCAGGATGCTCGACATCTGCGAGCAGCAGGGAATCCTCCAGCCGCAGGCGGCCTATGGCTATTGGAAGGCTGCCGGCGACGGCGACGACTTGGTGGTGTTCGCCGAGGACGGTGTCGCCGAGATCACGCGGTTCACCCTGCCGCGCCAGGCGCGCAGCGACGGCGAGTGCATCGCCGACTATTTCCGCGACATCGAGTCGGGCGAGCGCGACGTGGTCGCGTTCCAGATCGTAACCATGGGCACCAGGGTCAGCGAGGTGGCCCATGAATGGTTCGCGGAAAATCGGTACCAGGATTACCTCTACCTGCACGGTCTCGGTGTCGAGATGGCCGAGGCGATGGCCGAGTTCGTCCACAAACGCATCCGCTCGGAGCTCGGTTTCGCCGACGACGACGCGCGCGACATGGATGCGCTGCTAGGCCAAGGCTATCACGGCAGCCGATATTCCTTCGGCTATCCGGCCTGCCCGAACCTCGAGGACCAGGTGCCGATCTTCAAGCTGCTCGATGCCGGCCGGATCGGGGTGTCACTGTCGGAGGAATTCCAGATACACCCGGAGCAGTCGACCTCAGCCGTTGTCGTTCATCATCCGAAGGCGAAGTATTTCAGCGTCTAGCATGGCCCCCGCGGGGCGGGGGCCATGGCCTCACTAGTTGTTTGACGCTGATTTGGCGGGCGCCTTCTCCTTGGCGACCGCGGATGCGAGCTGTTCGGCCTTGTCGCTATCCTCCTCGTAGCTCGGCAGCGCGTCGCCGGCGAGGTGGGCGAGGATCTTGTTCTGGGTCGAATGCTCCTGCTCGTGAAACAGCTTCGTCAGCGCGGTCTCATTCCCGGACATGATCTGGGCGTAGCGCTTGTCGAAGGCCTTGCCGTTCAGCCCGTCGAGCTGCTTGACCGCCGCGTCGGCTGAAGGGTTGGCGGCGGGCGCGGTGACCCCGTTGAGGGCCGCGAACTGCGTCAGCTGCTTGTTTGTCTCGGTCTGGTCGCTGATAGCCTTCTGCGCGAATTGCTTGACGGCGTCGTTGGTCGTGCGCTGCAGCGCAAGCTGGGACGTTTGGATCGTCACCCCACCGTGAAGCATGGCGTCGGTAATGAACTTCCGGTCCGCGGCGGTAATCGCGGGCGCTTGCGCCGGCGCCGCGGCGGGAGCGGGCGGGGCTGCCGCGGGGGTTTGGGCTAGTCCGGCGCTGGCTGCCAGCATCGACACCGCGCAAGTCGCAGTCATCCAGAAAACGCGCATGGAAGGATTCACCGATCTATGTTGGGGACTTTTGATCTTGTAGCGACGGCCGGCAGCGTCAAGGCGTCGGAAGATATGGGACGTATGCGAAGATCCTGTGTCTTTCTTATAAATTCTGTTCTCCATTGTCTTTCAGAGATGTACCCAGAGTTTCTCAGGCGTTCTGCAGCCTGCGATGTCTCATGATTCCGCTTTTTACTGTACAATAGCCCGCGAGCGCACCGCCTGCTCCTATAGTGTCCCGCGTGGTTGCGGCATGCACCCTGCGCCGCTACTGTCCGCGGCATGACGAATCCGCGGGAAATCGCGCCTTTAGCGAGGGTGAGCGCGCCTGAACGGGCGATGTATGCCTCCGATCCGGCACGTTCGCGCGGGCGGCTGCATGCGGAACCCGAGAGCGCCACGCGGAGCGTGTTCCAGCGCGACCGCGACCGGGTGATCCACTCCGGTGCCTTCCGCAAGCTGCAATACAAGACCCAGGTCTTTGTCTATCACGAGGGTGACTACTACCGCACGCGGCTGACACACTCGATCGAGGTCGGGCAGATCGCGCGTTCGATTGCCCGGATGCTCAGGGTCGATCAGGACTTGGCCGAGGCGGTGGCGCTCGCGCACGATCTGGGGCACACCCCGTTCGGACATGCCGGCGAATTCGCCCTCGACCCCTGCATGCAGCCTTATGGCGGGTTCGACCATAACGACCAGGCGCTCAGGATCGTCACAAGGCTTGAGGCGCGCTATGCCGGCTTTGACGGGCTGAACCTCACCTGGGAGACGCTGGAGGGCTTGGTCAAGCATAACGGGCCGCTGCTCCCGCTAACGGGCGACCGCACCCTGCCGACCACGATCGCTGCCTTCCAACAGGAGTTCGATCTCGAACTGGCCAGCTTCGCCGGAATCGAGGCCCAGATCGCGGCGCTATCGGACGACATTGCCTACAACACGCACGATCTGGAAGACGGGCTTAGAGCCGGCTTCTTCACAGTGGAGGAGCTGGCCGAGTTGCCGCTGGTCGGCGGGATTATTCGCGAGGTGCTCCGGCGGCATCCAGGCCTGGAGCAGGGACGAACGATCCACGAGACGACACGGCGGCTGATCGATCGCCTCGTCCGGGACGTGGTCGCCGAGACGGAGGCGCGGCTCGCGCAACTGGCGCCGGACTCGGTGGCCGCAATTCGCGCCGCGGGGCGTCCTGTCGTCGCGTTCTCGGAGGGGATATCCCGCGATGAGGAAGAGTTGCGGCGCTTTTTGAATGCGCGATTCTATCACGACTATCGGGTCAATCGCGCGACAAGCAAATCACGGCGTATTGTTCGCGATCTATTCAATCATTTCATGGCAGAGCCGGAGACACTTCCGACAGCGTGGCAAGTTGAGATTACGGAAATCGGGCGTAATGAGTCGGCGCGCGCCCGTCGGATCGCGGATTACATCGCCGGCATGACCGACCGGTTCGCCATCGCCGAGCATCGGCGGATTTTCGATTTTTACGAACGGCAATAATGAACATCTATAAGCACTTCGCCTCGGTCGTTCAGAATGCGCTGAAAGACCTCTCCACTGCCGGAGCGCTGCCCTCCGCCCTCGATCTGTCGCGCGTAGCGGTCGAGGCGCCGCGCGAGGCCAGCCACGGCGATCTCGCCACAAATGCGGCAATGGTGCTGGCCAAGGCGGCGGCCCAGAAGCCGCGCGACCTGGCGGAGAAGCTGCTTCCGAAGCTGTTGGAGCATCCCGATATAGTGGGCGGCGAAATCGCCGGTCCCGGCTTCATCAATCTGCGCCTGACCGATGCGTTCTGGCGCGCGCGGCTGATCGAGATCATCGCCGCCGGGCATCGCTATGGCGACAGTACCGAGGGCAACGGCAAGCGGGTCAACGTGGAGTATGTCTCCGCCAACCCGACTGGGCCTTTGACCGCAGGGCATGCGCGCGGCGCGGTGGTAGGTGACGCCATCGCCGGCCTGCTTGCCAAGACCGGCCATAATGTCTGCCGCGAATATTACACCAACGATGCCGGCGCGCAGGTCGACGTGCTGGCCCGCTCGACCTACCTGCGTTACCGCGAAGCGTTGGGCGAGACCATCGCCGAAATCCCGCCCGGCTTCTATCCGGGCGAGTATCTGAAATCAGTTGGTCGGGCCCTGGCCGCGCGCGACGGCGACAAATGGGTTGGACGCCCGGAAAGCGACTGGCTGCCGGAAATCCGGGAATTCGCCGTCGCGCGGATGATGGAGCAGATCGCGGCCGACCTCGACCTTCTGGGCGTCCGCATGGACCGGTTCTCGTCCGAACGGAAGCTGGTCGAGGCCGGTGCCGTGACGCGCGCGCTCGAGGCGCTCGAAATGCGCGGCCTGCTCTATACCGGCGTGCTGGAGCCGCCCAAGGGCAAGCAGCTCGATGACTGGGAGCCGCGCGAGCAGCTGCTGTTCCGGTCGACCCAGTTTGGCGATGACGTCGACCGGCCGATCCGCAAGGCGGACGGTAGCTTCACCTATTTTGCCAACGACATCGCCTATCATTTTGACAAATTCAGCCGCGACTATCCCACCCTGATCGACGTGGTGGGCGCCGATCACGGCGGCTGGGTGAAGCGGATCACGGCGGCGGTTGCGGCGGTGACGGACGGCAAGGCGACGGTCGATATCAAGCTGTGCCAGCTGGTGAACCTGCTGCAGGACGGCCAGCCGGTGAAGATGTCCAAGCGCTCGGGAACGTTCGTGACCTTGCGCGACATCATTGACGAAGTGGGCCGGGGCGTCGTCCGCTTCATCATGCTGACGCGGCGGAACGACCAGACGCTCGATTTCGACTTCGCCAAGGTCACCGAGCAGTCGAAGGATAACCCAGTCTTCTATGTACAATATGCCCATGCGCGCTGTCGTTCGGTGCTGCGGCTCGCGGCGGACCAGTATCCAGCCGAGACCCTGACTCCCGAGTCGCTGATTGCGGCACCGCTCGACCGGCTCGATTCGCCGGAGGAGATGGACCTGATTCGCCGGATGGCGGCCTGGCCGTCCGTCGTCTCGGGCGCTGCGGAATCGCATGAGCCGCACAGAATTGCCTTCTATCTCTATGACTTGGCGGCTGCTTTCCACCAGCTGTGGACGAAGGGCAAGGATAATGCGGCGCTTCGGTTCTTGCTCGAAAGCGATCGTTCGCTGACAATCGCGCGGTTGGCATTGGTCCAGGCCGTGGCGACGGTGGTCGCGGCTGGGCTCACCGTGATTGGCGTGGAACCGCTGGAGGAATTGCGCTCATGAACTGGGAGCTGAGGGCCGATCCCGGCCGAGCGCCCGGCGAGAGGAACATCGGGGCGGCTGCCAAGCGCCGCTCGATCTGGCCCTCGATCGCGGTGGTCGCGGCTGCGGCGACATTCGGCGGCGTCATTTGGTTCGCCTATCAGAACGGCCGCGATGCCGGCCGCTCGGGGCTGCCGCCACTGGTCAAGGCCGAACCCGGGCCGGTCAAGGTGAAACCGGACAATCCCGGCGGCCAGGAGATCCCGTTCCAGGATTCGACCGTCTATGACCGGCTGGGTCAGGGCAACGGGCAGAAGCCGGTGATCGAGAAGCTGCTGCCGCCGCCCGAGGCGCCGGTGACGCGCGCGCCGCCCGAGCCGGCGCAGGCCCAATCTGCGCCGGAACTGCCGCCTGCCCGGTCCGATGTGGCGCCCCCATCGCCGGCTCCCGCGCCGGTACAGGCCCTCAGCACGCCGGTCGGTCCCGGCGACGGGTCGCCGACCGTGCTCGCCCCGTTGCCGGGATCGATGATCCCGCTGCCTTCCACGCCGAAGCTCGCGCCCAAGGTCACACCTAAGCCGGAGTCGCCGTCGACTCCGGCCGTGGCAAAGACCAAGCCTGTGCCGGCGCCTAGCAAGGCGCAGCCGGATTCCATCGCCGCGCTGATCGCCGAGCAGGGCGCCGCGCCTTCGGCTACTCCGCAGACGGCGTCTGGGGGCTACCGGCTTCAGCTGAGCGCAGTCCGCAGCCCCGATGCCGTGGAGCCGGAGTGGGCCCGCCTCAAGCGGCGCTTCCCGGAGCTCGCGGCGCTGAAAAGCTCGTCCAGTAAGACCGAGGTCGCGGGGAAGGGTACGTTCTACCGCGTCGAGGCGGGCCCGCTCGACGAGGCCGCCGCCAGGGCGATCTGCAATCACCTGCGCACCCAGGGTCTCGGCTGCATTGTCGCCAGGCCCTGAGCCGCGCCGTCCGCGCGCGGTCGTCTTCGGCTGCGCGGGACTGACGCTCGGCGCGGAAGAACGGCAGTTCTTCGCCGACGCCGATCCCTATGGCTTCATCCTGTTCAAGCGGAATATCGCCGATCCGGCCCAGGTGCGCGCGCTGGTGGCCGACCTGCGCGGGGCGGTAGGCCGCGCCGATGCGCCCGTTCTGATCGACCAGGAGGGCGGCCGCGTCGCCCGGCTCGGGCCTCCACATTGGCCTGTTCTGCCATCCGCTCGCACGATCGGGTTGGTGGCGGAGGATGATTTCGCCGCCGGACGGGTTGCAGCCCGGGCGCAAGGCCGGGTCATCGGCACGATGCTCCGCGATCTCGGCATCGACGTCGCCTGCGCGCCGGTCGCGGACCTTCTGCTGCCCGAGACGCATGGCGTCATCGGCGACCGCGCGTTCGCTGACGAGCCCGGATTGGTCGGTGCGCTGGCGACTGCTGAGGCCGAAGGGTTGCGCGATGCGGGCGTGACGCCGATCATCAAGCACATTCCCGGTCATGGCCGGGCCACAGCCGACAGCCACCTGGACTTGCCGCGCATCGGCGCCGGCCGCGAGCTGCTCGAAGAGAGCGATTTCGCCGCCTTTCGCCTGGGGCGCGCGGTGCCGTGGGCCATGGTCGCGCACTGTGTCTTTACCGCCTGGGATGAATCCCGGCCGGCGTCGACCTCGCCTACGGTGATCGCAGATGCGATCCGAAGCGGCATCGGCTACGCCGGCGTGCTGATCGCTGATGATATCGGCATGAGGGCGCTTAAGGGCTCGCTGGCCGAGAACGCCGCAGCCACCTTGTCGGCCGGCTGCGATCTCACCCTCCACTGCTCCGGCGATCTCGTCGAAATGCAGGCGATCGTCCCCGCCGTGAACCCCCTGTCCGACGCAGCGTTGGCGCGGCTCAGCGCCGGGGAAGCCTGGATGGCGGAGGAGCGGCTGCCGTTCGATCTCGAAGCTGAACTGATCTTCCTCGACCGGCTGCGGAATCCATGATTTCCACCGCCGAAATTTCCGCCTTTGAAGGCGAGCCGGCCGAGCTCGATGATGATGGGCAGTTCATGCTCGACCTCGAAGGTTATGGCGGCCCCATCGAGGTTCTGCTCACGCTCGCGCGCGAGCAGAAGGTCGACCTGACCAAAATCTCTATCCTGGCCCTGGCCGAGCAATATCTCGCCTTCATCGAACGGGCGCGGCGGCTCAGGCTCGAGCTGGCCGCCGATTATCTGGTGATGGCCTCGTGGCTGGCCTTCCTCAAGTCCCGCCTGCTGCTGCCCGAGCCGGAAAGCGAGGACGAGCCCTCCGCGGCGGAGATGGCGGACGCGCTGGCGTTCCAGATCCGCCGGCTGGAATCGATGCAGCAGGCCGGCGCCAAGCTGATGGCGCAGCCGATGCTCGGCCGTGACGTGTTTGCCCGCGGCATGCCCGAGCCCGTCGCCGTCAGCCGCAAGGATGTGTTCGACACCGCCTTGTTCGACCTTCTGTCCGCCTATGGCGAATATCTTGCTCGGCGCGACAAGCAGCTTTACACGATCGAGCCCTTCATGCTGCTTTCGGTCGAGGCGGCAATCGAGCGCCTGTCGCAGATGATCGGCCGGCTGCCGGGCTGGACCTTGCTGTCGCAGTTCCTGCCGTCCTACGAACCGTCGCAGGTCGGCAACGGCGAGCAGCGCAAGCTGGTCGGGCGCTCGGCGGTAGCGGCGATGTTCGGCGCCAGCCTCGAGCTTGCCAAGCGCGGCGTGGTCAATATCCGGCAGGACGGCGACTTCCAGCCGATCTACATCCGATCGGCGTCGAAAAATGGGAACAGCTCGGCGTGAGCCAAGATGATTTTGATGCGATCCGCCTGATCGAGGCGCTGCTCTTCGCCTCGGCGGAGCCGTTGACCGAGCGGGCCCTGGCGCGGCACATCAGCGAGGAGGCTGACGTGCCGGCGCTGCTGGCGCGGCTGCAGGGCGATTATGCCGGCCGGGGCGTCAACCTGGTTGAGCGGGACGGCGCCTGGGCCTTCCGCACGTCCGCCGATCTGGCTGACCAGCTCAGGGTCGAGCGCTCCCATGTTCGCAAGCTGTCGCGCGCGGCGGTCGAGACCCTGGCCGTCATCGCCTATCACCAGCCGGTCAGCCGCGCTGAGATTGAGACTGTCCGCGGCGTCGCCACCGCGCGCGGCACGCTCGACGTGCTGATCGAAGCGGACTGGATCAAGCCCGGCCGCCGCCGCGAGACGCCGGGGCGCCCCGGGACTTGGATCACCACCCAGACCTTCCTCGACCATTTCGGCTTGGCCAGTCTGGCCGACCTGCCCGCCGCGGGCGAACTCAAGGCCGCCGGACTGCTCGACAAGCGCCCGGCGATCCAGACCCTGACTGAGCCCGAGCTAGCGGAGGATGAGGGGGAAGAGGCGGACGACCTGACCGGCTCATTGTTCTGAACGCGATCGGGTAGGGCGGAAAGCGGAAGCGCATTCCGCCGTGATTGCCGCTCGCAAAGTGTTCGAGCATGGAGGCGTTGCGAATCGGCGGAATGCGCTGGCGCCTTTCCGCCCTACAACTGAGCTGGTGCGAGCCGGCGGAGACAGATGCCGAAGCATAATCCTTTCGGTCGCCGTGACCTGATGCTGATGGGCGGCGCGGTGTTGGGTACCACTTCGCTGGCCGGGTGTGCGTCCTCCTGCCTCTCCAATTCGGCGCGCCCGTCGGCGCTCCCGCCGGTTCGGGCGAGCGTGGACCAGATCATGCGCATTACCGTCTGTACCCGGCCGTTTCGCGCCGACGGTCCCAGGCTCGATGTCGAGCAGATCGCTGGCAAGACCCTTGTCCATAATTATGGCCATGGCGGCAGCGGCTGGTCGCTGTCCTGGGGTTCGAGCGCGATCGCAACCAGCAAAGCGCTGGCCACCGGCGCGCACAATGTTGCCGTTATCGGGTGCGGGGCGCTCGGGCTCACGTCGGCGACATTGCTCCAGCGCGCCGGGATCGCCGTGACCATCTACGCCAAGGATCGGCCGCCCGATGTCCGCTCGTCGCTGGCGACCGGCCTGTTCACGCCGGACTCGCGGATTTGCCTGGAGGGTCACGACACGCCGGCCTTCCGCCAGACCTGGGAGGCGATGTGCCGCCGGTCCTACGAGGCCTACCAGGGGTTCCTTGGCCTGCCGGGCGAGCCGGTCGAGTGGATCGATTTTTACCACGTCTTCGGCGCACCTGCGCATCCGCCCGCGCCATCACCGTCCTCGGCTGGAACTGAGGTCAGTTTCGCCGCGCTTGAGGGTGAGCTGGTTCCCGACCTTGGTCCGCGCGGGATCGACCTTGACCGCGATGCGAGTCCGTTCCCTGGCCATCGCGCGCGCCGCTCTTCGGTCATGATGTTCAACCTGACCGAATATCAGCGCCTGCTGATCACCGATTTCCTGCTGAATGGCGGGCGGATCGAGACCCGCGAATTCCACACGCCCGCCGAATTCGCCGGATTGCGAGAGGCCACAATTATAAACTGCACAGGCTACGGCGCCAGGGCCCTTCTGGGCGACGATACTGTGGTTCCTATACGGGGGCAGCTGGCGCGCCTCGTCCCCCAACCCGAGGTTGGTTACGGCATCTACTATGACGGCGTATCCATGGTGCCGCGCCGCGACGGTTTAGTCGTCCAGGCGATCGGACCGGATGAGAGCGTCGGCTACGGCGATGCCACCACCGAGCCCGACCGCGCTGAGGCCGAGGCCGCAATTGTGACCCTTGCCGGACTCTACCAGCCGCCGCCGGCAAGCTGACCGCCGATATTCATTGCTTTCGAGCGCGCGCAGGACCACATAAGGCGCGAGGGGAAAGGGTGGCGTGGAATTGCGCCCTCTCAAGGGCTTTGCGATAATGCCGGGCGTTCACCGGCCGTCGGTTCGTCGACAGCACCCGAACCACCGATTTTTCGAAAGTTTGCGCCATGGGTACGTTTAGCGTTTGGCACCTTCTGATCATCCTTGCCGTAGTCGTCATCCTGTTCGGCGGCGGCGGCAAGCTGTCCCGGATCATGGGCGATTTCGGCAAGGGCATCACTTCGTTCAAGGCCGGCCTGAAGGACGAGGAAACCCGCCGGCGCGAAGAGGAAGAGGCGCGCGGCACGATCGATCATGCACGGCCGATCGGCAGCCAGACCGTGGACTCTGGGGTCCGCCAGGACGAGGCCGTTCGCCGCTGAGCGATCGGGCCTGAGCCGGTCCACCGTCCTTCGCGGCGGACCCTCCTGCAACTCATGACCTGACGGGCCATGTTCGGATTATCCTGGAGCGAAATACTGATCATCGGCGTGGTGGCGCTCGTCTGCATTGGTCCCAACGACCTGCCGCGCGCCATGAAAACTGCCGCAAAATGGATGTCGGCGGGCCGCAAGCTGGCCCGCGAGTTCCAGGGTCATGTCGACGATCTGGTGCGTGAGGCGGAGCTCGACGAATTGCGCGAGCAGGCGCGCAAGCTCGCCATGCAGCCGATGGCTCATATCCAGAACGTCGTCGACCCAAAGCGCGAGCTGGCGGATGCGCTGTCGGTGCCCCAACTGATACAGGATCCTTTCGTGCCGGCCGAACCGGCGGTTCCCGCGGCCGCGCCTGCGATCGAAGCTCCGCCGCCAACGCCTGCCCTTGAGCATGCCGGCGAGGCGCCGCCGGCCGAAACGACCGATCCCGCAGCTCCGTCGCCAAAGGCGCCATGACCGACGCGGCTGATGACAATCCTGACGACAAGAAGATGCCGCTGCTCGATCATCTGGTCGAGCTCAGGCGGCGCATCATCTGGTCCTTGGTCGCGTTCTTCGCCTGCTTCGTCGTCTCCTTCATCTTCGCCAACCAGATCTTCGATTTCCTGACCAAGCCGCTCGCCGATGTCTGGCAGGGGCAAGAGGGTCGGCACCTCATCTACACCGCGCTTCAGGAGAAATTCTTCGCCAACGTCAAGGTCGCGATGTTCGGCGGCTTCGCGCTGGCTTTCCCGGTTATCGGTTCGCAAATCTGGGGCTTCGTCGCCCCGGGCCTGTACAAGAAGGAGAAGCTCGCCTTCCTGCCGTTCCTGATTGCGACCCCGATCATGTTCGTCGCCGGTGCCTCCTTTGTCTATTTCATCTTCATTCCCAATGCGTTCCGTTTTTTCACCAGCTTCGAGGAAGTGGCCCATAACGGGGCGCTTGCGATCACCGCCGAGCCCAAGGTCAGCGAATATCTGGGGCTGATCATCCAGCTGATCCTGGGGTTTGGCATCGTCTTCGAGCTGCCGGTGCTGCTCACATTGCTCGTCAGCGCCGGGCTGCTCGAAACCAAGACTTTGTCCCGGCACCGGCGTTACGCCTATCTTGCCGGCTTCATCGTGGCCGCGATCCTCACGCCGCCCGACGCGCTGAGCATGATGATGATGGCGATCCCGCTGGTCGGCCTTTACGAGGTGTCGATCGTGCTCGGCAAGATCATCGAGCTCCGGCGCCGCCGCCGCGAGGCCGCCGAAGAAGCCGCCGAGCGCGCCGCGCGGGGCAAGGCCGTGGTGCCTTAGTCGGAACCCCTCTCCCGCATCGCGGGAGCAGTGAAGCGCGGGAAATCGGACATGCGCCCTCGTCTTCCCATCGCTCCACGATGGGCTACTTCTGCTCTCGCGATGTGGGAGAAGAGGCCGAAGCCCGCGCGGTGGATTTCATCTTCCTCGGCGGCTATAAGGTCGCTCCTTTTTGAGCGGGACTCCTGATGTTCGACCTGCGCGCCATCCGCGACGACCCGGCCAGATTCGACCGTGCCTGGGCGCGGCGCGGGCTGCAGCCTCAGAGCGGGCTGATCCTCGCGCTGGATGCCGAGCGGCGGCAGGCGCAGACGAAGCTGCAGCAAGCACTGGCCAGGCGTAACGAAGCCTCCAAGGAAGTAGGCGAGGCCAAGCGCTTGAAGGACGAGGCGCGGGCGGTCGCCCTGATGGCCGAGGTCGCGGCGCTCAAGGCAGACCTGCCGGCGCTGGAGGAAGAAGAGAAGGCGATCGGTGCGAAGCTCGACGCGCTGCTCGCCAGTCTGCCAAACCTTCCCGCCGACGATGTTCCGGATGGCC
Source organism: uncultured Rhodospirillales bacterium (assembly GCA_964631425.1). Classification (GTDB taxonomy): domain Bacteria; phylum Pseudomonadota; class Alphaproteobacteria; order BOG-932; family Roseiterribacteraceae; genus BOG-932. The sequence continues at coordinate 15,010 of CAZVYC010000043.1, read as the reverse complement.
CGGACGAGACTGGGAACGTCGAGATCCAGCGCTTCGGTGCGCCACCAGCGATCGCCGACCCCAAGGACCATGTCGCGCTGGGCGAGGGGCTCGGGATGATGGATTTCGAGGCGGCGTCGAAGCTTTCCGGGGCGCGGTTCACCGTGCTGGGCGGGGCGCTGTCGCGACTGGAGCGGGCGCTCGGGCAATTCATGCTCGACCTGCATACGAACGAGTTTGGCTATCGGGAGATGTCGGTGCCGTTGATGGTGCGCGACAACGCAATGTTCGGCACTAGTCAGCTGCCCAAATTCGCTGAGGATCTGTTCCAGACCACCAACGGCTATTGGCTGATCCCGACCGCCGAGGTGTCCCTGACCAACCTCGTGGCCGACCGGATCATCGCGGCCGAGGCACTGCCGCTGCGCATGACCGCGTTCACCCCCTGCTTCCGCGCCGAGGCCGGCGCCGCGGGGCGCGACACGCGCGGCATGATCCGCCAGCACCAGTTCTGGAAGGTGGAGCTGGTATCCGTTACTACGCCCGACGCATCAGGCGCCGAACATGAGCGCATGGTCGAGGCGGCCGAAACCGTGCTGACCCGGTTGGAGCTGCCGTTCCGGACCGTGCTGCTCTGCGCCGGAGACATGGGATTCGCTGCTCGCAAGACCTACGACCTCGAGGTCTGGCTGCCGGGGCAGTCGACGTACCGGGAGATCTCCAGCTGCTCCAATTGCGGCGATTTCCAGGCGCGACGAATGAAGGCACGATTCCGGCCGCTCGGCGGCGAAGGTGCGCCAGAGTTCGTCCATACGCTGAACGGCTCAGGGCTCGCCGTCGGTCGGGCGCTGGTGGCGGTGATCGAGAATTACCAGCAGCCTGATGGCTCGGTGGCTGTTCCAGCCGTTCTTCAAGCCTATATGGGCGGCACGAAGGTGATCAGGCCAAATGGATAGGAAGCCGCTTGATCTCGCCGGCGCCCGCATCCTCATCTCCAATGACGACAGCATCCATTCCGCCGGCATCAAGGCTCTCGAGAATATTGCTCGCGAGCTGAGCGACGACGTTTGGGTCTGTGCGCCCGAAACTGAGCAGTCCGGTGCCAGTCATTCGCTTACCATTCATAGGCCGCTGCGCGCCCGCAAATATGACGAGCGGCACTACTCGGTCGACGGCACGCCGACCGACTGCGTCATGCTCGCAATGAACCGTATCCTGGGCGACCGCAGGCCAGACCTCGTGCTTTCCGGCATCAATCATGGCGCCAACATGGGTGACGACGTCACATATTCCGGCACCGTTGCGGCGGCCATGGAGGCGACCCTGCTTGGTGTCCGTGCAATCGCGCTCAGCCAGCATTTCGACGAGACCATTCCGCTGTCGTTCGAAGGCGCCGAGAAATACGGGCCGGACCTGATCCGGCGCCTCGCCACCGCACCCTGGCCGATCAATGTCATGCTCAACATCAATTTTCCCTCGGCCGTGCATGAGGAAAAGATCGTCGAGCGCATTGTGCGCCACGGACGTCGCAAGCTGGGTGACGAGCTGCGTGAGCGATTCGACCCGCGCGGCCGTGCCTATTTCTGGATCGGGCCCCAGCGCAACGACGAGGCGCCAGCCGAGGACACCGATATCGCCGTGGTCGAGGGCGGGGGTATCTCAATCACGCCGATCTGCCTCGATCTGACGCATTACCCATCGATGACAGCTTTCGCGGCCAGTTTGCGCTAGTATCGAAGGTCAATCCGAATCGACTGTCAGACCGGGACCGATACGTGACGGCGGAGGCGCGCAAGCTTCGATTGTTGATGTCGCTCCGCCGGTCGGGGCTCACCGACGCTGCCGTACTGGGAGCGATCGAGCGGATACCGCGTGAGCGCTTCGTACCGGAAACTTTCCGGGATCGCGCCTGGGAGGATACGGCGCTGCCGATTGGCCATGGCCAGACAATCAGCCAACCGCTGGTCGTTGCGATGATGACGGCGGCGCTTGAGCTCAACGACCGCCGCAAGGTGCTGGAGATCGGCACCGGCTCCGGCTACCAGACGGCCGTTCTGGCGCTGCTATCGCGGCGGGTCTACTCTGTCGAAACGATCAAACCGCTGCAGGAGGGCGCTGCGCACCTGCTGGAGTCGCTGCGCATCCACAACGTCACCATGCGGGTCGGTGACGGCAGCCTGGGCTGGCCTGAGCAGGCGCCGTTCGACCGCATCATCGTCACGGCGGCGAGCGGCGGCGAGGTTCCAAGGGCGTTGGTCGATCAGCTGGGCGAGGGCGGCATCCTGATCTGCCCCGTTCGGCGCGCCGCCGACGACCAGATGATGGTTCGCCTTCGCCGCGAAAATGGCCAAATTGCCAGCGAGGATTTATGGCCCGTGCGATTCGTGCCGTTGGTGAGCCGGCGGCGGACGGGCAAACAGGAAAAGGAGCAGGGCACATGACGCGCAGCCACCTCGCAATTCTGCTGGTCGCCGCGGCCACGCTGGCCGGGTGCACCGGCATCGACGAAATGACCAGTAACCAGGCGCCGCGGCACTACCAGGCCGGCTATATCGTTCCGGTCGAGCCGGGCGATACGGTCGGCAGCGTGGCGCAGCGGTTCAACGTTTCCGAATCGGCAGTGATCCAGGCGAACCACCTGAACCCGCCCTACGGACTGGAATCCCGGTTGTCGCTGCTCATCCCGCCGCCGTCCACCTATCGCGTCCATGCCGGCGACACGGTGCGGGGCATCGCCAACATTCTGGGCGTCGACGCCGGCGAGCTCGCCAGCGCCAACGGCATGCAGCCGCCCTATCAGATGCATGTCGGGCAAATTCTGCGCGTGCCCGGCGGCGTCGGCGGCGAGGGCGAGCCGGGGGCTTCGGCCGAGATGGCTGTCGCCAGCGGGCCGGCGATAACCCCCCACACCGCGATCTCTTCGCAGCCGCTGGCGCCGCCGACAGGAGTTGCGACTGCTGGGACGGGATCGTTCGGCCCGGCAGCCGCGGCACCGCAGCCCGCGTATTCGTCGCCGCGCATGGCACAGCCGTTGTCCACGTCGGCGACTGCGTTGGCACCGCCGCAGACAGGTCCGCAGAGTCCGCCGTCGACAAGCCAGGCGGCGCCGGTTCCGATCGTGCCGAGGACGCCTGCGCCAGCCGCCGGCCCGTCGCCTGAAGCCGTCGCCCAGCCCGCGCAGCCGACCGAGACAGCCATGGTGTCGCCAGCTCAAGGCGGCATACCGCATTTCCTTCATCCCGTGGCCGGCCAGGTGATTCAGGGTTTCGGCCCGAACGGATCGGGCCAGATGAATGACGGCATCAATATTGCTGCTTCCGCCGGTACGCCGGTGCACGCGGCGGACGCCGGCACAGTCATCTATACCGGCAACGAGCTGCCTGCCTTCGGCAACCTCGTGCTGATCCGTCACGGCGGGGGTTGGGTGACCGCTTACGGTCACCTGGCCTCGATCAGTGTTCAGCGCGGGGCGACGGTGACGTCGGGCCAGACGATCGGAACGGTCGGGCAGACCGGCTCGGTCACAAGCCCGCAACTGCATTTCGAGGTGCGCCAAGGCTCGAAGCCGGTCGACCCCGCGCCGTTTCTGAGCGGCAGAGGCTGATATGGCGACCCCTCCCCATCGAGTCATTGAGGAGGGGAAGCGGGAGAAACCTACCGCAGCGCCTTCCCCAGATGCCCCGCCAGATCCTGGATGAATTGCCAGGCGACCCGGCCCGAGCGCGCGCCCCGGGTCATCGCCCATTCGACCGCTTGCGCGTGCAGCACCTCGGTATCGACCGGCAAGCCGAAATGCTGCGCATACCGCTCGACCATTGCGAAATAGGTGGCTTGATCGCAGGCGTGGAACCCGAGCCAAAGCCCGAACCGATCGGACAGCGAGACTTTCTCCTCCACCGCCTCGCCCGGATTGATCGCGGTCGAGCGTTCATTGTCGATCATGTCCCGCGCCATCAGGTGACGGCGGTTCGAGGTGGCATAGAACAGCACGTTGGGTGGTCTGCCTTCGATCCCGCCTTCCAGCACCGCTTTCAGCGATTTGTAGCTGGTGTCGTCGCTGTCGAACGACAGGTCGTCCACCAGGATCAGGATCCGCCGTGTTTGAGCGCGCAGCACCTCGAGCAGCGCGGGCAGGGTGGCGATGTCGTCACGCTGGATTTCGACCAGGGCTAATCCGCTCTTGCTCTCGGCGTTGACCGTCGCATGCACCGCCTTGATCAGCGAGCTTTTGCCCATGCCGCGGGCGCCCCACAGCAAAGCGTTGTTGGCCGGCAGACCCGAAGCGAAGCGTCGCGTGTTATCAAGGAGGATACCGGCTTGCCGATCGATGCCGATCAACAGCGCCAGCTCGACCCGCGCGACCACCGGAACGGGCGTCAGCTGTTCGAGTTCGGCATGCCACAGGAACGCATCGGCGGCGGTGAAGTCGAGCGGCGGCTTCTCCGGCGGGGCCAGACGCTCAAGCGCGGCGGCGATGCGAGTCAAGGTATCCGAGATTGTGGTAAGATCAAGCTGCGACATGGTGCCTTGGACGGGGTTGCCGGGGCATAACAGCCCGCGAGGGCCGGATTTGCAAGACGGGCTCCAGGGGCTATAGTCCGGCCGCCCGGACCAAGGCCTGAAATGGCGCATGAAGCAACCCTGTCCGGCGGTAAGGTTTTGACGATGTCCTTCTTTGGATTCATTCCCGAGGCGCATGCCCAGACGGCGACGCAATCGGCGCCTGCCGCACTCGATATGCTCCAGAACTTCGCGCCGCTCATTTTCATCGTGCTGATTTTCTATTTCCTGCTGATGCGGCCGCAGCAGCAGCGGCAAAAGCAGCTTCGCAACCAGCTGGCGGAGCTCCGGCGCGGGGACAGTGTTGTGACCTCGGGCGGCATCATCGGAACCGTGGCGCGCGTGGTCAGCGACGATGAGCTGTTGGTCGATATTGCAGAGGGCGTGCGCGTGCGCGTGGTGCGGTCGACGATCACCGGCGTGACTGCCAAGGGTGAACCGCGGGGCGATTCGAAGAGCGGCACGGACAAGGACGCTGAAGATGACGCCGCGGCCAAGCCGGCGCCGACGACGCGGCGCACGCGGCCGGCTCCGGCCAACCAGAGCAAGCCCTGATCCGGGAGCCTGGTCGGATGGTTTATTTCAGCCGCTGGAAGATTCTTTCGGTCATCGCAATCTGCGTGCTCGGCGCTCTGATCGCGGCACCCAACTTGATCAGCCGACAGGCCCTGGATCAGCTGCCGAGTTGGCTGCCCAAGCGGCAGGTCAATCTCGGCCTCGACCTGCGCGGCGGCTCCTACCTGCTGCTGCAGGTCGACCTGTCCGAGCTTTCGAAAGAGCGTCTGGAGAACACCGCCGACGCCGCACGTGCGGCCTTGCGCGCTGCCAAGATTCCGTTCACCCGCGCCGATGTCGAAGGCAACGCGGTCCATATCACGCTGCACGATCCTGAACAGACGAAGGACGCCGTCGCCGCGCTGAACAAGCTCGACTCCGGTCCGGCCGGCACCGATAGCGCCTTCCAGATCACCACGCTGGCCGCGGGCGACATCCAGGTCACGATGACCGATACGGCGCTCCGCGAACGCGCTTCAAATGCGCTGGGGCAGGCGATCGAGGTGGTTCGCCGCCGGATCGATACGACCGGGGTCGCGGAGCCGATGATCGCGCGGCAAGGCCAGGACCGCATCCTGGTGCAGTTGCCCGGCGTCAAGGATCCCGAGCATATCAAAAAGATGCTCGGCACGACGGCCAAGATGGAATTCCATATGGTCGACGACACGGCGACCGATCCGGCGCATCTGCCGCCCGGTGACGAGATCGTTCCGGTCGATCATCCACGCCCGGGGCAGGCGGCGGCCGAGATCTTGAAGCGCCATGTCGAGGTTTCGGGCGATTCGCTAGACCAGGCATCGGCGTCGAGCGACCAGGAGACCGGCGGCTGGCAGATCAATTTCCGCTTCAACTCCGCGGGCGCCCGGAAGTTCGCGCAGATCACGCAGCAGAATATCGGGCACCGTTTCGCCGTGGTTCTCGACGGCAAGGTGATCGTGGCGCCGGTCATCCAGACACCGATCACCGACGGCAGCGGCCGCATCACCGGTAATTTCACCTCGCAGGACGCGACGGATATCGCCAACCTGCTGAACGCAGGTGCGCTGCCGGCGCCGATGAAGATTATCGAGGAGCGGTCGGTCGGACCCGACTTGGGGGCGGATTCGATCAAGTCGGGCGTGTATGCCACCGCGATCGGCCTGGTATTGGTGCTGGGATACATGCTGGCCACCTACGGCCTGTTCGGGCTATTTGCCGACATTGCGGTGGTGGTCAACCTCATGCTGACCATCGCGGCGCTGTCGCTCCTGCAGGCGACGCTGACCTTGCCCGGCATCGCCGGCTTGCTGCTCTCGGTCGGCATGTCGGTCGACGCAAACATTTTGATCAACGAGCGCATCCGGGAAGAAACGCGCAACGGCAAGCCGCCGTTTTCGGCGATGGAGGCGGGATTCAGCCGCGCCTGGTCGACTATTCTCGATTCGAATCTCACCACGCTCATCAAGATGGCGATCCTCTATGCCTTTGGCGCCGGCGTGGTGCGCGGTTTTGCGGTCACGATCTTCCTCGGCATCCTGATCTCGATGTTCACGGCGACCGTGCTGGTGCGCCTGATGATGGTCACGTGGATGCGCAGGGCGCGGCCGAAGAAGCTGACAATCTCGCTGATCCGCTTCGTGCCGGACAAGACCAGCATCAAATTCATGAAGGGTCGCTTCTTCGGTATCGGCTTCTCGGTGCTGTTGTCGGTGGCCTCGATCGTCCTGTTCTTCAAGCCTGGCCTCAATTACGGCATCGATTTCGTCGGCGGCATCCAGATGGAGCTGAAGACGAACGGGCCGGCCGATTTTGCCAAGTTGCGCGCCGAGCTCGATAAGCTGGGCGTAGGCGACGTCAAGCTGCAGCAGTTCGGCGGGCCGGACCAGGTGCTGATCCGACTGGATCGCCAGCCAGGGGATGACGCTGCGCAGCAAGTGGCGGTGAACAAGGTCAAGGACGACTTGGCCAAGAACATGCCCGACGCACAGGTGGAGTCGGTGACCGCCGTTGGCGCCACGGTGTCGGATGAGCTGTTCTGGGACGGGATGGAGGCGCTGGGGTTCGCGCTCGTGGCGATGCTCGCGTATATCTGGTTCCGCTTCGAATGGCAGTTCGGCGTGGGCGCGGTGCTGACGCTGATCCTCGACGTTACCAAGACGATCGGCTTCTTCGTCGTCACCGGCTGGGCGTTGGGCTGGCAGTTCGACCTGGAAAGCATTGCCGCAATCCTCGCCATCATGGGCTACTCAATCAACGACAAGGTCGTGGTCTATGACCGGGTGCGAGAGAATCTGCGGAAATACCGCTCGATGCCGCTCAGAGAGCTGATCGATCTGTCGATCAACGAGACCCTGTCGCGCACCATCGGGACATCGGGTTCGGTGTTCCTGGCGACCTTGCCGCTGGCGCTGATCGGCGGACCGGCGCTGCTGCCTTTCGCCTGCGTAATGTTGTGGGGCATTATCCTCAGCACGACGTCGTCCATTTGGATCGCCGCGCCGATCCTGCTGTTCCTGGGCGAGAACAAGTTGCGCAAGAATGCCACGACGGTCGCCGGCCGCGGCGTGCAGCCGGCGGCGGCCGAGTAGGTGTGGAGATCACGCCGCTCCCGCCGCAGCACGACCGGCAGATCGTCCAGGGTTATGGCAAGGGCGGCTTCCGGGTTTCTGACCGCGATTGGCAGGGCGCAATTATTGTCCTGCCGACGCGCACACTCGCCTGGTCTGCGACCAGCGCCACGGCGCTCGACCTTGCGTCGTTCGACCGTGTGCGCGACGCGACCGACCCTCCGATCGAATTATTACTGATTGGCACGGGCGCGAAGATCGCCTTGCTGCCGTCGCGGCTGCGTGCCGACCTGCGCGCGCTCGGCCTCGGCATCGAAGTGATGGACACCGGCGCCGCCTGCCGCACCTACAATGTGCTGATCGGCGAGGAGCGTCGGGTGGCGGCAGCCCTGCTGCCGGTGATGTAGGATGGTAGAGCGCAGCGAAACCATGCTGCTGTACCGATGGGTTTCGCTGCAGCGAAACCCATCCTACATTATCCGGTCACAGCCACGCCGATCAGCTTGCCGATCCCGAAGGTGACACCCGCCGCCGCGTAGCCGACCAGCAACTGGCGCAGGCCGGAAAACAGGATCGTGCGCCCGGTGAAGAAGCTCGTGGCGACGCCGATCAGGAACAGGGCCAGGCCCGAGAGCGCTAGGCTGGCGATGACGGCCTGCATGCCGGACAGGAAGAAATATGGCGCTACGGGAAAGATCGCGCCGATCGTGAACAGACCGAAGGACGAGGCGCCGGCCGCCCAGGCTGAGCCGCCGAGATCGTCGGGGTCGATGCCGAGCTCCTCGCGCGCCAGAGTGTCGAGCGCGGTCGCCTTGTTGGAGATCAGCTGTTCGGCCAGCGCCCGGGCCTGTTCCTGGGGGATGCCCTTGGCCTGATAGATGAGCGTCAGCTCCTCCTTCTCCTCGTCGGGAACCTCGTCGAGCTCCTGCGACTCAGCGTCGATCTGGCGCTGGTAGGATTCGCGCGCGCTGTTGACGGACAGCCATTCGCCCATCGCCATCGAGCAGGCTCCTGCCAAGAGCCCGGCCAAGCCGGTGATCAGAATGGCGTGGGGCTCAAGGGCGGCGCCGGCGACGCCCATGACCAGGCTCAGGTTGGAGACCAGCCCGTCATTCGCGCCCAGCACGGCGGCGCGCAAGGCATTGCCGCCCATGCCACGGTGGCGGCCCTCCAGCCGGGCCAGGACGCCACCTTGCAGCGCCCGCGGCGACGAGCCCGCCAGCGCCTCGATGATCCTGGCGTGCGATCGCTCCATTGCGGGCAAACCGCCGGCGACGGCTTCCGGCTGGCTGTCATATTGGCCGCTATCCAGGTGCTCCAGGGTGTCGACGGTAGGAAGAACGAAGGCCGGGCCGAAACGGCGCGCCAGCCAGCCGAGTACGCGGGTTCGGAAATCCGGCCGGAGGGCAGGAGCGGCGAGGCCCTTGGCGGCCAAGTGCTTTCGCCAGAACTCGGCGTGCGAATCCTCGACCGCTGCCAGCTTGCCGTAGATTTGGGCAAGCTGCGGGTTCTTCTCCGCCTTGGCGAGTGTGCGATAGAGCGCGGCGCTGTCGACCTCGCCCTGCAGATTGGCGCGATAGCGGCCTGGGGATGAATCGTCGGCGGGCATCGTCCTGTCCCTGCGGGTGGAATGCGATGCTCCAAGGTTATCACAGATGGGATGGATTCCACGACGAAGCAATCCAGGAGCCGTAGTGACGGCAGCTGGATTGCCTCGCCTCTTTCCTGACGAACGGCTCAGGCGGCCTCAGGCCGCGGCCCGGTGCGACGAAGCCTTTTCATATTGCTCGACCACATAGTCCCAGTTGATCAGGTGGTCGACGAAAGCCTCGAGGAACTTCTGCCGCCCGTTGCGATAGTCGATGTAGTAGGCGTGCTCCCACACATCGCAAGTCAGCAACATGGTCTTGCCGAGCGCTGGCGGGTTCTCGGCGTTCGATGTCTGCATGATCTTGAGCTTGCCGCCGTCCATGACCAGCCAGACCCAACCCGACCCGAAGGTCGCCACGCCCTCGGCGACGAAATCCTTCTTGAACTTGTCGAGCCCGCCGAGGTCGGTATCGATCTGCTTGGCGAGCGCGCCCGACGGTGAACCCGACTTCGCCGGGGAGAGGCAGAGCCAGAACTCCGAATGATTCCAGTGCTGTCCGGCATTATTGAAGAGCTTCTTCAGGTTGGGGTCGCGGTGGCTCGCCTTCACCACCTCTTCCAGGCTCTTGTTCTCAAGTCCCGTCCCCTGGATCAGCTTGTTCGCGGTGTCCACATAGGCATTATGATGTTTGTCGTGGTGGTACTCCATCGTCTCCTTGGACATGTAAGGCTCAAGGGCATCGTACGCGAAAGGAAGTTCAGGCAGTTTGAACGCCATGGGTCAATCTCCTTTGGATGGGGAATCGGGCCGGGCACAGAATCCTCGGCACCTATCGAACGACGTGGAGATGGAGGCGGTTCCCCAATAGACGTCGGCGCGTCTCAATGTCGCGAAAGAGGTCGTGATTTCTGCGTCTTGGCAGAAATGTAAAATCGGCGGAATAGTAAAAGAAAAGGGGCCCTCTCGGCCCCTTTTTGACTGGACAAGACTGTGTTTTATCAGCCGGCGCCGCCCTGCATGATCATGCAATAAAGCATCGGAATCGAGAGCACCGTGTTGGTGCGGGAGGCGATCATGGCGACCCGGCCCGCCTTAGCCTTGGTCGCGTCGTCGGCCGGCACGATGCCGAGCGCCTTCTTCTGGTTCGGCCATATGATGAACCAGACATTGGCGGCCATGATAATGGCGAGCCACATGCCGGTGCCGATCGTGGCGACGCCCGGTTGGAAGGTCAGCGTGGCGACGATGCCCCCTGGCTCCTTCATCTGCGCGGTGCCCAGACCGAAGAGGATGGTGAACGCCGCCGCCCAACGGAACCAGAAGAGCGCTGCCGGCGCAATATGCTTCGACACGGCGGGTTTGAGCTCGGCCGGAATCTTCGGCATGGTCGGTATCTGGACGAAGTTGAAATAATAGAGCAGCCCGATCCACAGGATCGCCGTGAACACGTGCAGGTACATGACGAAATAAGTGGACCAGTTCGGGCCCGCGCCGACGACGTCACCGTGCAGCACGACGACCGCGACCACCATCAGGAAAACACCAAGCAGAAGCGCCCGATGCAGATTCTCCAAAAACTTACCCATTCCTGTTGCTCCCTTAGCGTCTCGGCGAGTTGCGCCGTTCGTCTGTGGATTGTCGGCCAACCGGAGCGATAGATCAACATCTTGGAAGTGGCCGACCCCTCGAAAACCGAGACATCGGTGCAATAATGCCAGCGCTCTCATATCCGGCGGAGCAGGTTCGCCTCTATGATCACGACCGGTTCCTGACGGCGATCTTGGCGCCAGCCGCCGTGCGGGAGGATCTGTTCGCGCTTTATGCGTTCAACCTCGAGATCGCCAAGACGGGGGAACTGGTGCGCGAGCCCATGATGGGCCGGATGCGGCTGCAATGGTGGCGGGACGCGGTGGACCGTCTGTATGCCGGGGGCGATATCGCGCACGGAGTCGTCAGGCCGTTGCGCCAGGCGATCGTCCGGCACGACCTGCCGCGGTCAGGGTTCGAGCACCTGATCGACGCGCGCGAGGCGGATCTCGACCAATCGCCTCCCCCAAATATGCAAGCGCTCCTGGCCTACGCCGAAGCGACCGCGGCCTCGCTTTTGGACATGGCAGCGCATATCGCAATGAAAGACCCGCCCCCTGCCGCCACAGAAGCCGCCAAGCTGGTCGGAACCGCTTGGGCGCTGATCGGGCTGCTGCGCGCGGTGCCGTTCCACGCCCGTCGACGACGACTTCATCTGCCGGCGGATAGGCTGGCGGCCGCCAATATTAGGGTCGCGCGCCTGTTCGATCTCAAGCCGGAGCCCGGGCTGCACGATATTGTCCGCGAGATAGCCGGACAGGCGGCGCAGCTTCTCCGTAGGGCGGCCCCGGCGCTGCGGCAGGTTCCACGAAACGGGCGGTCGCCGTTTCTTCTGGCAGCGCTCGGCCGAATCTACCTCAGCGACCTGCGTCGCGCCGGCTGGGATCCGTTTGCGCTCGAAAGGCGGCATCACCCGTTCCTGGTCGCTCGCCTCGCGGCGAACGCACTGTCGGGATGGTACTGACCCGGCTCGCAAATACCCCCGTTCCGACACGCCGGTGCCATGAACCGGCCCCAATCCGCTCCCACTCTGTAGCCTGATCGATCGCGGGAGACGCTGGTCGATCATAAAGGAGGTGTTAAATGCTGAACCTCAAACGCCTCGCGGCCGGGCTTTCTCTTGCTTGCGCCGTGGCCCTGCTAGGGGGCTGCTACTATGCTCCGGCACCGGATTATGCCTATGCGGAACCGGGCTACGGCTACGCGCCGGGCTACTACGCCCCGGCCTATGGGTATCCCTATGGCGGCGGCGCGTCGATCTGGATCGGCGGCGGTCACGGTTGGCATCACGACCGCGACTAAAACCGAGCGAGGTCGGAACTTACAGTTCAATCACGTTGTTTAACCAATCCCGGCGCGATGGCGTCAATTCCAACGAATGGATCCTACCAATGCTTCACGATATCAAACGATCGTTATCCCCTTTGACGATCGCGGTTCTCTTGGGCGCGGGCGCATCCGCCGTTCCCGCTGTCGCTTTCGCGCAGAATGCTTCAACCGAAGCCACGGCGCACAAAGATGCGCAGAAGCCGATCGAAAGGGCGGAAGCGCGGATCAAGGAAATGCATGAGAAGCTCATGATCACCCCGGCGCAGGAACCGCAGTGGGAAAACTTCGTAAATGCCCAGCGCGAGAACGCGGAGAAGATGAGCGCGTTGATCAAGAAGCGTGAAGAATCCGCGGATAAAATGAATGCGGTCGACGACTTCAAGAATTATCAGGCGATCGCGGAGGCGCATGAGGACGGGCTGAAGAAGATCGTCCCGGCGTTCGAGAAGCTCTATAACGTGCTGTCGGATGACCAGAAGAAGATTGCCGACTCCATGTTCCGCGGCGCGCCGGAAAGGAAAGCGTCATGACGAACATGAATTGGATCGGTCGTAGAATGGGCATGCTCGCCATCGCGGCGACCGCCTTTGCCGGTTTAGGTGTAACGGCCGCATCTGCCGACCCCGACAATCATGACCGCTATGAGCGGCACGACGACGGGGGAAGGCATGACGACCACGAAACCCACGATTGGCGCTACGAGCGGCACCATGATTACCGACACGATGAGTGGGATCAGCATCGCCGGGTTTATTACGGTGGTGAATATGTGACGGCTCCGCCGCCGGTCTATTACGCCCCGCCGCCGCCACCCTCGGGCCTCAACCTGTTCTTCAACGTCCGATAAGGCCCTGCTTGCAAGAATGCCTCCGCCCCACCAGGCGGAGGCATTCCGCTTTCGGGCCTCGCGCTGGTCCGCAGGGCATGCTAACGGACCATCTTCTGCAATACTCAGGTAGAGATTCATGACATTGTCGATGTACCAGGCCTCGGTTCCCGTCTTCCGGCATCAGCTGGGCGCGCTGTCGAACATCCTGGCCAAGGCGGAAGCGCATGTCGAAGCGCGCAAGCTCGATCCTGCCGCCCTGCTCCAAGCCCGGCTCTACCCGGACATGTTTCCCTTGAGCCGCCAAGTGCAGATCGCCGCGGACGGCGCCAAGGGCGCGGTGGCGCGCCTGGCGGGAGCCGAAGTCCCGTCCTGGGAGGACAAGGAGAAAAGCTTCGCCGAGCTACGCGAACGCTGTGCCCGGACGGTGGACTTCATCGGCGGCTTCAGCGCCGAGCAGATCAACGGTTCGGAAGATCGCGAGATCGTCATGCAGATGCGCGCGGGCCCGCTCACCTTTCAGGGTCAGGCCTTTTTGCTCGGCTTTGCCATTCCGAACTTCTATTTCCACATGGCAACCGCCTACGCGATCCTGCGGCATAACGGCGTCGAGATCGGCAAGCGAGACTTCCTCGGCGGCTGATCCCGGCCAAAGGCAGCGCTGGCAAATACGTCAGCGCTGCTGTGGGCTGACTGGCTTCACCGGCGGATTGTTGACAGGCTCGGCGCCGGGCGCCGAACTCGGATGGCCGCTATATTCGGTGCCTTCGAAAACATTGCCCTGGTAGTCCATCATCACCATCACGGTCTTCCCGCGGTCGCCTTTCTGGCCTTCGGCGTACCAGATGCCTTTGTCGTCCTTCAGGGGATTGCTGGTCAGCGTATAGCCCCGCTTCATCATGCGCTCGCGCGCTTGGTCGGCGGTGAAGCTCGTGCGGCCGGGCACCGGCAGTGCCGGCGGCTTATCCTCGTCGGTCTTGATTGCGGGCTTGGGGCCTTGCGGCAGGGTGTCGTCGGTTTGCGCCTGGACGGATGCGGTCCCGACGGCGAGACTTGCGCCCAATATCAAGGCGGCAGCCTTTGCTTCCCCGTTGATTCTCATGTTGATCTCCCGGACGTGAACAGCTGTTCGAGCCTACAACGGCGGCGTCCGCGGCGACGTTCCTTCAACCGGAACGATACGGACGCCGCGCCGTTGCTCTTGTGCTGGGCTAATGACTCGGTCGGGGAAGAGAGATGAGCCAAACCGTTGCACGCCTTTACGATTCCTATGAGGACGCGGAGGCGACCATTCGCGATCTCGAGGCCGTGGGCGTGTCGCATGACGACATCAGCGTGGTGGCCAACAATGTAGAGCAGCAGCACACCGGAACTGCACGCCACGCCCACAATCAAAGTGGCATCGGCGCTGAGCTCGGTGCCGGCGTAGGCGCGGTCGCCGGCGGCGGCGCTGGGCTGCTGGCAGGACTGGGCATGCTGGCGATCCCAGGCGTCGGTCCAGTCGTTGCAGCCGGATGGCTGGTGGCGCTGGTTGCGGGCGCCGCGGGTGGAGCGGCGGCTGGCGGCTTGCTCGGCGGTCTGGTGGGGGCGGGCATCAGCAAGGACGAAGCAGAAATATTCGCCGAAGGAATCCGCCGCGGCGGGACATTGGTCAGCGTGCGCGCGTCCGACGCGATGGTCGGTCGGATCGCAGGCGTCATGGACGCCCACCGCTCCGTCGATATAGCGGGCAGGCGGGTAGCCTATAGCGAGGCCGGCTGGACCGGATATGACCCTGCAGCCCGCGCCTATACGCGCGCAGAGATCGAGCGCGAGCGCTCCTCTCTCCGCTAGGCTGCTCCTGTTGCCTAGCCGCGCCCGGAGGTCAGCAGGAAGACGGCCTGGGCACCCAGCAGATTCGCCGAAGCCCGAGGGCGCTTGCTTCGGACGATTCGCCCCGCTGGTCCCATGACGACGGCTTCCTCGATCTCGATATCGAGCGCGCGCGTCAACTCGAGGAAGTCGACAATCGTGCACGGGTGAAGGTTCGGCGTCTCC
>CAZVYC010000042.1:0-27278 GCA_964631425.1 uncultured Rhodospirillales bacterium | reverse complement strand
CGCACATAGCCCGCCTTCACCATGTCGGCGATGGCGCCCACCGTCTCCTCGATCGGAACGGCCGCATCGAGCCGCGCCGGGCGGTAGATGTCGATGTGATCGGCGCCCAGCCGCTGCAGCGAATAGGCGAGGAAGTTCTTCACCGCCGCCGGGCGCGCGTCATAGCCGATAAAGCCGCCGGTCGGGTCGCGCATCCCCCCGAACTTCACGCTGATCAGGGCCTGGTCCCGATTGTGCCCCTTGAGCGCTTCGCCGATCAGCATCTCGTTATGGCCCATGCCGTAGAAATCACCGGTATCGAGCAAGGTGACGCCGGCATCGAGCGCGGCATGGATCGTGGCGATGCTCTCCGCCCGATCAGCCGGCCCGTACACTCCCGACATGCCCATGCAGCCGAGCCCAAGGGCGGAAACGCGCGGCCCCGCCGCACCCAATTGGCGAATTTCCATCATCTGTCTCCCACGAAAGCGTCGGCCGAATGCCGACCAGCGCTATATCGCGCTGCGATCGCCGTGTGATAATCCGCCATAAAGCGCACGGGCTGTTCGGAATATCGTACAATGGCGGAACTTGATCTCAACGACCTCGGCGCCTTCGCGGCGGTGGCGCGCACCCGCAGCTTTCGGGGCGCGGCGACGGTGCGCGGTGTTGCCGCTTCGTCGTTGAGCGAAGCCGTCCGGCGACTCGAGGCGCGGCTTGGTGTGCGGCTATTGAACCGCACGACCCGCAGCGTGACACCGACAGAGGCCGGTCAGCGGCTCCTGGAACGCTTGGCGCCGGCACTGGGCGAGGTCGCAGCGGCGCTGGACGCGGTCAACAGCTTCCGCGACAGCCCGATGGGCACGCTGCGTCTCAACGTCCCGTCGGCGGTGGCGCGGCTAATCCTGCCGCCGATTGTCGGAGAATTTCTTAAAGCTTATCCCGACATCACGATGGAGATTGTCACCGACGACAGCTTCATCGACGTGCTGGCGGCGGGGTTCGACGCCGGTATCCGCTATGACGAGCGGCTGGAGCGTGACATGATCGCGGTGCCGATCGGCCCGCGCGAGCAGCGCTTCGTTGCCGCGGCCGCACCCGCCTATCTTGAACGGCATGGCCGTCCGCGGCACCCACGCGAGCTGCTGGACCATGCCTGCATCCGCCACCGCTTCCTCTCCGGCGCGATGCCGATCTGGGAGTTCGAGCGTGGTTCGGAACGGATCAGAATTGACCCGCAAGGGCGTCTTATCGCGTCGAATATTGAACTGGAGGTCAGCGCGGCGGTGCAGGGTCTCGGCATCGTCTGCACTTTCGAAGGCTGTCTCGCCGACGAAATCGCCTCCGGCGCACTCGAACACGTCCTGGAGGCCTGGACGCAGCGTTTCTCCGGTCCCTTCCTCTATTATCATAGCCGCCGGCACATGCCAGGCCCGCTACGCGCCTTTGTCGATTTCCTGAAGCGGGCATAAGCTTCGGTCACGCGAGATCGCCTCCCTGCCGGGCTAGGCGCTGACGATAGGCAGCGCGGAAATCTATCGTGCCGACGTTGGGCTGCAGCCCGCTCCAGACGCACAGGCCGACGACGATGTTCCGCGCGAATGGAAACAACAGCCCCGGTGCGACGACATGCAAGGTCGGGTCGACTTGCTCCGCCGGAAAGCGGCTCAGCCGGAAGACTCCGGCATAGATCAGCTCCAGCAGGAGGTCGATCCGAGCGCCGTCCCATATCTCACCGCGGATGATGAGCTGGACTTCGTAATGCTCGCCGTCCAGCCGGGCCACATTCACGCCGGACGCGAAGGACAGCCGCTCGGCTATCTGTGGTCTGTCCTGCTCCGGGATGGGGCGCGGGCACTCGAAGGACAAATCCTTGATGTACTGGCGCAGAACTGCGAAGGCCGGCCCTGCGGTTGCGCCGTCGCTGCGGCCTCCCGGCGCCGTCGAACCGTGCAAGAGGCTCAGCGCACCGCCGCCATGGTCGGCCGGCCGCCGCCGAACGAGGCGCGCACCTTGGTCAGGAACTCCCGGTGATCCACATGCACACTGAGCGTGGACGCCTGCAGCTTCTGCATCCGGTCGAGCTCCCGCCGGCTTCGCTCGGGGTCGATGATGCCGTCCAGCGGCGTCTTGCGCGCCAGCCGGTCCATGCCCGCCATGATGTAGGCATAATTTGGCGAGCCAAAGAGGACCAGCGGGCTGATGATGTCCGGCGGCATCGGAATCCGATCCTGCCACAGTTCGATATATTCGCTGAGCCGGTCCGAAAGCTTCACTTCTCCCGTATAGGCGCGCCAGAACGGGCTGTCGCGGCGCCGCGAGGGCGCGTAATGCAGGACGATGAAATCGCGGATCTCATCATAGCTGTCGCGCATCAGCTTGTTGTAGCGCCTGACCGCGGTCTCGACCGGCCGGTCATAGCCCAGATAGTCGACCAACAGCTTGATCCCCGTCTCTATCAGGTAGATGCCCGTGGATTCCAAGGGCTCGATGAAGCCCGAGGACAGGCCGATGGCCACACAGTTCTTGACCCAGCTGTCGGTCCGCTTGCCGACTCGCATCTTGAGCCGCCGAGGATTGACCGACGCGCGGTCCACGCCGTGATGGCGGCAGAGCGTCTCCTCGGCCTCTTCGTCCGAAACGAAGGCCGAGCAATAGACATAGCCCGTGCCCATGCGGTCGAAGAGGTCGATCTCCCAAATCCAGCCACCTTCCTTCGCGGTGCAGGTGGTGACCGGGCGAATGGGGCGTGTCGGGTCCTTGAACGGCTGCTGGAAGGCGACGGCCCGGTCGCACAGCAGGTCCGGATAGGGCACGAACGGGTCCTTGAGCGTCTTCTCGATCAGGAGGCCGGCGAAGCCGGAGCAGTCGACGAACAGGTCAGCCGAGACGACGCGGCCTTCCTTGGTGCGCAGCTCCTTGATGAAACCGTCCTCCGTCATCCCGATATCGACCACCGTGCCGACCGTGCGCTTCACGCCGCGGGCGACCGCGACGTCGCGCAGATAGGCGGCGAAGCGCACCGCATCCAGGTGATAGGCATAAGGCAGCGGGGCTTGGTACGGCACGGATGACCACAGCTTGGAAATCTTGCCCGCCTCGCAGATGCCGGGCTGGAGCACCACGGCCTGGGCGAAATTCTGGACCACCTCGCCGCGGTTGCGCAGATTGACCCAGTGGTTCGTGATGCTGAAGCCATCGGACAGCGAGGGCTGCTCGAATGGGTGATAGTAGCTTGATCCCGGCTCGCACCAGTCGCGGAACTTGATCCCGTTCTTGAACGAGGCATTAGCTTTGACCAGGAATTCTGGCTCGCTGACTCCGATCACCTGCAACGTCTTGCCCAGCGTCGGCACGGTTGCCTCGCCGACGCCGATGGTCCCGATATCCTCGGATTCGACCAGTTCGATCGTCACGCGCTCGCCGTCCCGTCGGTCGAACACCCTCTCGAGATAGGACGCGGTCAACCAGCCGGCGGTCCCGCCGCCCAGGATCGCGATGGAACGCAGCGGGTGGGTCATTTCGGCCGGCCGATCCTGCCGATGCTGAATCGCTGCGTCAGCCGGCTTTTGTTGAGATCGGGCGGCTCTGGCACTGACGTGCACTCGGCCCAGTGGAAGACGTTCGCCGGATAGGCGACGAAGCGGTTGAAGAGGCCCTCGATGGTATGGACCTTATCCCAGAACGCGGTGTGCTCCATCACGTATTCCTCGCTGGGCCCGCCTGCCGGGGCCGCGGCCAGGAATTCCTGATAGGCTCTGTGGTCTTCCTCGGTGACCAACGCCAGTCGGTCGATCACCCGATTGTACCAGAAGCTGGTGCCGCCCATGCTGACCGGGTTCAGATAGACCAGGCACAGGATCGGCGTCGGGTCGATATGGGGATGCTTCTGATATTTGAGCAAGTCGCGCGCCGGCGTCGTGATCGCCGAGAAGTCGGTGAACACGTCATCATGCGCGACCGCCAAGCCGCTGAATTCGCTGACCATCGCGGCGACATAGGCGCAGCCTTCGCGGTGCAGCTCGCGCTCGTCCGCCGGCAGCTCGGCATCGTCTGCAAATGGCGCATGCCGCCCGGGATAGAGCGCGGCAACGCGATCGAACGCACAGCGGAGCGCCAGTTCGCGCGCCGCCATCGGGTCGGCATAGAAGTTGTCGATATAGAGAATCGGAAAGCGGCCGTCCGCCGCCTGTTCGACCCGAATATCGGGATTATCGTTGAGTTCCAGCATGCAGAGCCCGCGGCCGGCGTAATGCCGCTTCGCTCAGCGCCGGACTTCCGGTGGACGGATCGAGCGTGCGCGAAGCGCCAGCAACAACAGGCTGAAGCCGAAGATCGAAAGCGTCCCGGGCTCGGGCACGGAGGTGCTTTGATTCAGGGTCACCGTCAGGGTTAGCTGCGACAGGTTGAACTGGCCGCTGGTCGCATCGATCTCGAACGGCAGGGTGCCCCCAGCTGCCAATTCCAGCAATGATGCCGAGGTCAGGGGCCCGCCGGCCGAGAGCGCACCGTATAGATAATCGTCCACGGTTGTGGTGCTCTCGTAATAGAAATACTCCGGACTGCCGTTCTGGCTTCCGGCGGTATACTGATAACTTGTCTCGGAGCCCACGGTCTGCACCGTATGTGTGCTGTCGGAGCCGGTGAAGCTGTCGGAGCCGGCAACGACTTTGGCCGTATCCGTAGTATTGTCGAGATTAGTGTCCGTCCGATATTCGGTTTCGTTGTAATCGGGGACGTAATAGTAAGCAGTGGCGTAAGTCGGCGAATACACAAAATAATAGCCGGTCGCGTAGCAGGTACTCCACCCCGCCCAACCGCAGGAATACGAGTACGTGTAAGGCTGGTTATATCCGTAACTGGTTAAATACGTGTAAGGGTAATTATAGCCGCCTGCGTCCGTTTGCTGATAGGCACTATAGGCGCCATACACTGTCGCCGGATTGGGGCTGGAATAGCCATAAGCTTCGACCGATGCGGACAAGATCTGCAAAGGATCGCTATAGTTGCCGCTGGTCGGCAGCAGCGAATTGATATTGAATGTGCCGGCATATGTCCCGCCGTCTCCAGCGGAGAGGTTCTGACTGAGACTGATCGTCTCGGTGACAGTGATCGGATCGGCCGCCGCACCGGCACAGATGATCCCTTGCGTCGCAAGAATTGCCAACCAGGAACTGCCGCCGTTCAGTTTTGCGCGGATCATTTCAACATCCCTCAATTTGCATCTTTCTTATCAGCCATGCGAACAGCCGACAAGTTCATTGAAATGCATCCCGGCTCTTTCCTCCGACGAGTACTGTTAGATACTGTGGATACCGCGAGCGGTCGGCTGGCCACGCGCATACGGCATGGCCAGCGGCGATTATTTGACACGATTTCGCACTGCAGCGGTCTTGAGAGTCAGGGCCAGTTGCTCTATCCAACGCTGCGCCTCGGCGCCAATTGCCTGAACACGCCCGCGGCGGCACCAGTGGACTGCACCCCCTAGATGTTTGGAAATCTCTTCGGTTTTCTTTCCAGCGATATCGCCATCGACCTTGGAACCGCCAATACCCTCGTGTATGTGAAGGGCCGCGGCATCATCCTGAACGAGCCCTCGGTCGTGGCGATCAGCACCCATCGCGGCAAGGCTCAGGTGCTTGCGGTGGGCGACGAGGCCAAGCTGATGCTGGGGCGAACGCCGGGCAACATCCAGGCCATTCGTCCTTTGCGCGATGGCGTGATCGCCGATTTCGAAGTCGCGGAAGAGATGATCAAGCATTTCATTCGCAAGGTGCACAACCGGCGCAGCTTCGCCAGCCCCCAGGTCATCATCTGCGTCCCTTCCGGGTCCACGGCAGTCGAACGCCGCGCCATCAAGGAAGCGGCGGAGAGCGCCGGCGCCCGGCGGGTCTTCCTGATCGAGGAGCCGATGGCGGCAGCGATCGGCGCCGGCCTGCCGGTGACCGAGCCTACCGGATCGATGGTGGTCGACATCGGCGGCGGCACCACCGAGGTCGCGGTCATTTCGCTGGGCGGCATCGTCTATTCGCGCTCGGTCCGGGTCGGCGGCGACAAGCTGGACGAGGCGATCATCGCCTATATCCGCCGCCACCATAATCTGCTGGTCGGCGAAAGCTCGGCCGAGCGGATCAAGAAATCGATCGGCTCGGCCTGCCCGCCAGACGATGGCGACGGCCGCATGATGGAGATCAAGGGCCGGGACCTGATGAACGGTGTGCCCAAAGAACTGGTGATCAGCGAGCGCCAGATCGCCGAGAGCCTGGGCGAGCCGGTCGCCGCCATCGTCGAGGCAGTCAAGGTGGCGCTGGAGCACACCGCGCCCGAGCTTGCCGCCGACATCGTCGATAAGGGAATCGTCTTGACCGGCGGCGGCGCTTTGCTCTCCAATCTCGATCATGTGCTGCGCTATGCCACCGGCCTGCCGGTATCGATCGCCGATGATCCCCTGTCGTGCGTCGCGCTGGGGTCGGGCCGGGCGCTCGAGGAAATGAAGACGCTGCGCAACGTCGTCATCAACGCGTATTAGAACCTAGTGGGAACCTGTCTCGTTTGCCGGTATGCTGCCGGTGCCGAATCAGACCTTGGGGAATGAATTCGCGTGCCACAACGATCCGCCTTCGCGCAAAAGGCCGTTCTCCCCTGGAGGACGATCGGGGGGCGATTCTCGTCGGCCATCCTGACGATGGCGGCGATTGCGCTGATCGTGCTGGGGCGCGCCGATCCCGCGCCGATCGAGAATGTCCGCGCCCGCGCCGGTGATTTCATGGCGCCGTAGCTGGCCGCGGTCCAGCGGCCGATCGGGACTGTCAGGGACCGTCTGTCCCTGACGCAGGGGTTATTTGACCTCGCCGCCGAAAACGCGCGTCTGCGTGAGGAAAATGCCCGGCTGAAGCAATGGCAGGCGACGGCGCTGGCGCTGGAAGGGCAGAACAAGGTGCTGCGCGGGATCATCAACCTGGATCCGGCGGCGCCGCCGATCACCCGGACCGAGCCGATCATCGCCGAGCCCGGCGGGCTTTACGTCCGCAGCGTGCTGATCGCGGGCGGCGCGCATGACGGACTGACCAAGGGCCAAGCCGCCATGGTCGGCCCCGGCCTCGTCGGCCGGATCACCGAACTTGGACGCTGGTCCGCCCGCGTGCTGCTGATCACCGACCTCAACTCGCGTATCCCGGTGATCCTTGAGGGCACGCGCACTCACGCCATCCTGGCCGGCGACAATTCGGCCGAGCCCTACCTCATGTACCTGCCCAAGGCGGCGACAGTGAATGTGGGCGACCGGCTGGTCACCGCCGGGCACGACGGCGTGTTCCCGACCGGGCTGGCCGTGGGGCGGGTCGAGAGCATCGAGAATGGCGAAATCCGGGTCCAGCCGATCGCCGACCTGGACCGGCTGGAGTATATCGAGCTGGTCGACAGCGCAGTGCAATCCGCGCTGACGCCCGAGGCCGCGCCCTCCGAGGAGCGCAATTTCCTGGGCGTGCCCTGAGCGTGGCGATGGCTGCGGCAAATCCCCTTCAACGGCTGGATCATGGTGCCCGCAATCTGCTGCCGGCATTGACCGCGCTGATGCTGGGCATCGTCGCGATCCTGCCCGTCGGCATCCCGCATTGGGGCGCGCTGGCCCCGCCCCTGATGCTGATCGCGGTCTTCTACTGGGCGTTGGCCCGGCCCGGCCTGATGCCGCCCACGGTCGCGTTCGTGCTCGGGCTGGCGCAGGACCTGATGACCGGCGCGCCGGTGGGCCTGAGCGCGCTGATCATGGTGCTGACCCAATGGGTGATGCGCGGGCAGCAGCGCTATCTGGTGAAGCGTCCGTTCCTGCTGCTCTGGGCGGCTTTCGTCCCGGTGGTGACGACGGCCACCTTGCTCGAATGGGCGATCTACGCGGTGTTCAGCTTTCATCCGCTGCCGATCCTGGATGCGCTGGTGCGGCTGGCCCTGGGTTTCGTCCTGTTCCCGGTCGTCGCCTGGGTGGTGCTGATCCCGACGCACCGGCTGCTGCAGCCGTGACCGGCGGGGGACATTAGGCCATGGCGACCGAACGCGGCGACATGGAGCGTTACCGCATGCTGGCCCGCCGCACCGTAATACTGGGCGGGCTGCAAGCGGGCATGATCTCGCTGCTCGTCGGCCGGATGTATTATTTGCAGGTCGTCGACTCCAAGCGCTATCAGATGCTGGCGGACGACAACCGCATCTCGATGCGGCTGATCGCGCCCTCGCGCGGCCTGATCGTGGACCGCGCCGGCATCCCGCTCGCCAACAACGACCAGAATTTCCGCGCCCTGATCGTGTCGGAGCAGACGCCCGACATCGACCGGACCCTCGGCGTGCTGTCCGGCATCATCCAGCTGGCGCCGAGCGAGCAGGAGCGCATCCGGCATGACCTCTCGCGCCGCCGCCGGTTCGTGCCGGTGACGATCCGCGAGAACCTGACCTGGGAGCAGGTCTCGATGATCGAGGTCAACGCGCCCGATCTGCCGGGTGTGGTCATCGATGTCGGCGAGGTGCGGTCTTATCCGCTGGCCGACCAGGCATCGCACCTGATCGGCTATGTCGGCGCGGTCAGCGAGGACGAGCTCGACGACGAGAATCCGGTGCTGGCGCTGCCTGGCTTCAAGATCGGCAAGGCGGGAGTCGAGAAGGCGCATGACGAGGATCTGCGCGGCGCCGCCGGCACCAGCGAGATGGAGGTCAACGCCTATGGCCGCACCATCCGCGAGCTGTCGCGCGACCCGGGGCAGCGCGGCCGCAAGGTCACGCTCTCCATCGACACCGAACTGCAAACGGCTGCGCATCAGCGGCTCCTCCAGGAGAGAAGCGGGGCGGCCGTAGTCATGGATGTGCAGACCGGCGCGGTCTACGCGCTGGCTTCCGCGCCCGGGTACGACTCCAACGTCTTTTCGAAGGGCATCCCGGCCGAGCTGTGGAAGGCACTCCTCGACGACGAAGCGACACCCCTGATCAACAAGGCGATCGGCGGCGCCTACCCGCCAGGCTCGACATTCAAGCTGGCGGTGGCGCTGGCGGGGCTGGAGAGCGGGGCGATCGGGCTCGATCACCGGGTCACCTGCGGCGGCACCTACTCGCTGGGCGGCCACACCTGGTACTGCGACGAATACAAGCATGGCGGCCACGGCACCCTCGACCTGGTCGAGGGTATCGCCCAGTCGTGCGACGTGTATTTCTATGACGTCGGCAACCGCACCGGGATCGACGCGATCGCGGCCACGGCGGCCCGGCTGGGGCTGGGCCAGCGGACCGGCCTCGACATCCCGAACGAACATACCGGCACCAACCCGTCCAGCAAATGGAAGAAGGCGCATACCGGGCAGCCCTGGTACGCTGGCGAAACCATCTCGTGCGCCATCGGCCAAGGGCAGGTCGCGGCGACGCCGATCCAGATCGCGACCATGGTGGCGCGGCTGGCAAGCGGTCGCGCGATTTCGCCCAGGGTGACGATGGATATCGCCGGCCTCGAGCACCCGCCAGCCAACTGGCCCAAGCTCGATTTCCGGCCGGAGCATGTCGAGGCCGTGCTGGCCGGGATGCGGATGGCGACCAGCCCGGGATACCGGCACACCGGGGCCTCCGTGCAGATCAAGGAGCCGGGAATGCAGATGGCCGGCAAGACCGGCACGGCGCAGGTTCATGAATATACGGTGGCCGAGCACGACAAGAGCCGGATGGCGCATGTCGAGGGCGACCTGCCGTGGAAGCTCAAGAACCATGCCTGGTTCGTGGGTTACGCGCCCGTGACCGATCCGCGCTATGTCTGCGCCGTTCTGGTCGAGCATGCCGGGCAGTTCGGCGCCCAGGCGGCCGGCCCCGTGGCGCATGACCTGCTGCTGCTGACCCAGCAGCGCGACCCGGCGCGCCTCAACGTTGCCGCCGACCTGTCGCCGAAGCAGGGCTGATGCCCGATGGTTAGCCCGCATTTCTCACACTGGCGCCGTTGGCATCGCGTTTTGGGGAGGCGTCCGGGCAAGTCGCGGCTTGCCGCCAAGGCTGGCCGCCTTGGCAAAAGCCGCGACGCCGATCCGGCGCCCGCCAAAACGCGACCCTTCGGGCGGGGAAAATCTGGCGACAGGATCCGTTATCCGTCTGGGTCGATGCGCCAGCATCCACCTACGCCGGTTGCCTGCTCTGCCGCCAGATTTTCCTCCGTGCCGGCGGCGGCAGTGTGAGAAATGCGGGCTAGGCTGGCCTAACCCCGAGAGTTGGCTGCACTTTGCCGGTTTAGTGTCGGCAGGCTAGATGTTGCTGCCGATGATGCAAAGGATAGCCTTTAGTAATAGAAGGTAAATTAATTTTCGCAGCAATATCAATGAGACGTCGCAATAGCGCGATAGAACCAGAGAGATCGTAGTCCTATCTTATCGACTGTAGGGCAATATGACTGGTGCGATGTCCGCGCTGTCAAGTAGATAGGAAGCGATGATGCGCGTTATATTTGTTGCTGCGGCTGCGTCAATTGCAAGCGTTGTGATCGGGACAACCTTGCTTGTCCCTTCGTCGGCCGGCGCCACTGCGCCGGCCAAGACATGCTATCCGCCAAAGTACACCCCCTCTGGAGAGCTGATCCTGCCAGAAAATTTCCAAGAATGGGTGTTCGTGGGATCGCCGCTCACGCCCAACGCGCTCAATAATGGGAAGGCCAATTTTCCAGAGTATCACAACGTCTACATGGAGCCCTGCTCCTACGAGACATATCAGAAGACGAATGTGTTTCCCGAGGGAACCATCTTCTTCAAAGAGCTGCAACTCACGCTGCCCGGCCAAAATCCTGACGGTTCCCGTCTCGAGCCTTCAGGCCGCGGCTTCTTCCCTGGGCCGCTGAACGGGGCCGACGTCACGGTCAAGGACACCAAGCGCTTCGCCGATACTGGCGGATGGGGTTACTTCAACTTCCATCATTATGAGCCAAAGGCCAAAACAGCCGAAGTGAAACCCCAAACGGAATGCGCGTATTGCCATCAAGCCAGCGCCAAGAAAGACGAGGTTTGGACACAGTTCTACGCTCGTCTGGATAAATAGCGTCAACAGCCTGAGTCGTTTCGTCCGGAGAAGGACAGGGTCATGAAGATAACCGACATAGCAACTGCCGGTATCATCGGAATATTATTGGTACTGGCAGTAGCAGCTCGTGGTCAGATAGACGCCACTGCGGCAGGCAACGAGGCGAAAGCCGGGTCGGTCGTCGATGCCAAAGGGAATCTGCACGTGCCCGAGGCCTACCGTACGACTTATCAGCTGCTGGGTAGCTGGGCGATCGCAGCAGATCAGGGACCGGGTTCGAAGCAGCTTCACGTCGTCTATGCATCGCCCGGAGCCATCACGGCCTACCGGAAGAACGGGCGCTTTCCGGACGGCGCCGTCCTGGTGAAAGAGGTTTACGAGGCGGCTACTGACCAGATGACGACAGGCACGGTCAGCCATGCCGATACACTAAAGGGCTGGTTTGTCATGGTGAAGGAAGACAGCGATCGTCATCCCGGCAACGCGCTGTGGGGCGATGGCTGGGGCTGGTCCTGGTTCGATGCGGCAAATCGGTCAAAGACGACCTCGAGCAACTACAAAACGGATTGCCAAGCTTGCCACGTGCCCGCGCAGGCCACCGACTGGGTCTATGTCGGCGGATACCCGCCGCTGAAGCCGTAGCGCGGCTGACACCCACACGAACAGACAAGCGGAATCGAACTCGACCGCGAGACCATGGGGGTTTTGGCGGCCGGGTTGGAGAGGTGGTTTCGACGATGGCCGCGGTCATCCCGAGTTTCTGACCGAAGTCTTGGCGGAACCAGTTAGTCAATGGAAGAGAAGGAGAAATGACGATGACGAATATGTCGACTGATATGGCCATATCGACCCGACGTGGCGGGCATCTCTACATGCAGACGAATGAAGTTCAGAACGCGATCGTCCGCTACCACCGCGCCGAAGATGGAATGATTACGGAAGTCGAGCGCGTTTTGACGGGTGGCGCCGGCTCCGGCACCTTCAAGCCGATCAGCGGGCAGGAAAGCGCACCCAATGCCTTCGAGGGTGCCGGCAGCATCATCATCACACCAGACCGCCGGTTCCTGTTCACCACCAATGGTGGCGATAACTCGGTGTCCAGCTTCGGCATTGGCGACGATGGCCGGCTCACCCTGCTGGATGTCAAGGAAACGGGAAACCCGGTTGAGGGCAGAAGCGGCACCGCCAAGTCGCTGGCCTATGCTCCCTCATGCGGCTCGTTGTTCGTGCTGCACTCGTTCGGACCTGACCATCTCCGGCTGATGTCCGTCGACGCCGAAGGCAAGCTCACCCCACGGCCCGAGCGTTACACGGTCAATACGCATGACAAGCCAAACCGCGTATCCACGATGGTCGTCGTCTCGCCCGACGAGAAGTTTGTCTTCGTCGGCACGACGTTCGACGAGCCAATCGTTTCCACAGGCTTGTATCCAGATGGCTCGCCCATTCTCTGGGTCCAGCGGGGTGGCGGCGCATTCCACTCGATCGCCTCAAATTCTCCGGATCCCGATGGCCTCGCTGTCTTTCCCGTGCGCGAGGACGGTTCCCTTGGCACAGCCAGGTTCCACGACGGGAGAGGCGGCTCTCCGTTCTACATCTCCTTCCTGCACGGTCGGCCGAATACCTTCGTCATCGGATATGCCGTCGGCGACGGCGTCAGCATGGGCACCATCGAGGAAAACGGTAAGGTTAACATCGGCCCGCTCGTGAAGATCGACACCAGCGCCGGCGTCCCCTCCGAGCTGTGCTGGCTGTCGGTTTCCCCGGACGACCGAACGGTGTTCGCGACGAACTTCGGCTACAGCAATATCTGTAGCTATCGCATCGATGGCAAGGAACTCGCCATCGCAAAGGATCCCGCCTGTCCAAAGGTTCCGGGAGACGGCGCCGCCAGGGGACTCAACGGAACCGTGACCAGCGGCCCGGCCGACAGCTGGATCACGCCGGACGGCGCCTATCTCTACCAGATCTATGGGAACGCCTCGAAGCTCATGGTATATTCGACAGCGGTGGATGGCTCGCTGAAGGAAGTCAGCAGCGTGAAGATTCCCTACAACAGCCCGCAAGGTCTGGCAGGGTTTTGATCCTGCGTGACGGGTTGACCCATACCGTCTGCGCCCCGGGCGTTTCCGGTTCGCCGGAAATGCCCGGGAGCGCGCCCTCCGACGCCGATCTGCAACGCGCGGAAGGGGTCGGGCGGATCGTTGTCGGCGGCGGTGACAAAGGTGTCCGCATCATGGACGTCTATCAACGGTTTCCCATCCGCGTGATGTTTCCACGGAGCGCGAACGGGGCTGCGGCGGAGGCGGTCTTCATAAACACCGCCGGCGGTGTTGCTGGCGGAGACCGGCTTGAATCGCGCGTGACGGCGTTGGCCGACGCGTCCATCGTAGTAACCTCGCAGGCCGCAGAAAAGGTCTATCGGGCGATCCAACAACCCGCGCGCGTCACAACCAGGTTGAGGGTCGCCAATGCCGCAAAGCTCGCGTGGCTGCCGCAGGAGACGATTGTCTTTGATCGCGCCCGCTTGACCCGACAAACGGATGTCGAACTTTCTTCTGGTGCGGAACTGTTGGCGCTCGAATGGCTGGTCCTTGGCCGCGCCGCGCACGGTGAAGTGATGCGCAGCGGCCATATCGTCGACAGCTGGCGCGTCAGAAAGGACGGCCGGCTAATCTGGGCGGACAGCTTCCGCATCACAGACGAGATGTTCCGGCACCTTCACAGGAAAGCCCTGCTTTCGGACTGCAAGGCAATCGGGACGCTCATTTATTTCGGCCAGCATTTGGAGACGCGGCTGGAGTTCCTGCGCGACATCGCGCCTTCCCTGAATTGTACCTGCGGCGCGACATCAGTCGCTGGCCTCATCGTTGTTCGCTTCGCAGCGAAAGCCGCCTCGGACCTGAAGCGCGCGCTAAGCAGCCTCCTTCGGCAATTCGGCCAGGAGCTGGGGGCCGGCCCATTTCGGGTACCGAAGATGTGGTCATGCTGAGGCGGCTCGTGGAACGGAGACACACATGAATCTTACGCCGCGCGAAAGAGATAAGCTGATGATCGCGCTCGCGGCGCTGGTCGCTCGCGGGCGGCTCGCGAGGGGTGTCAAGCTCAACTATCCCGAAAGCATCGCGCTCATCACGGACTTCGTGCTGGAGGGTGCGCGCGACGGCAAGTCGGTGGCCGACCTCATGTCCGAAGGCGGCAATGTCCTCCCGCGTGAATTGGTCATGGAGGGCGTTCCCGAAATGATCCACGTGGTGCAGGTCGAGGCGACATTTCCTGACGGCACCAAGCTCGTCACCATCCACGATCCCATTCGCTGAGGAGCCTATCATGCGAGTCATCTTGATCTGTCTGGCTTTGAGTATGACGCTCGTGTCGCCGGCCTTCGCACATACCAATGCCGGGTCCACAGGCTCGTTCGCCGCAGGCGTCGCGCATCCGTTCAGCGGGCTCGATCATATGGCCGTCATGGTTTCGGTCGGGCTGTGGGCCGCGCTCAAGGGAAGCCGTGCGCTCTGGGTCTGGCCCGCCACATTCGTCAGCGTGATGCTGGTCGGTGGGGCGCTCGGGATGGCGCGTGATGCTGGTCGGTGGGGCGCTCGGGATGGCGCATGTTGCCGTGCCGCTGGTCGAGCCCGGCATCCTGGCCTCCGTGGTCGTGCTCGGGCTCATGGTGGCACTGGCGATCGACCTGCCGGTGATGGCCGGCGCCGCGATCATCGGCGTTTTCGCGCTCCTGCACGGCCATGCCCACGGCACTGAAGTGGCGGCAACCATGAACGGCCTGGATTACATGGCCGGCTTTGCGCTCGCCACCGCCACGCTGCACGCGCTCGGCATCGGATTGGCGCTTGCCTCGCTGCACGTCGCGCTGCGTCCAGTCGTCCGGCTGGGCGGGGCTGCGTGCTTCGCCGTCGGTGCCGGACTTCTCAGCGGAGCGCTTTGAAATGATCCCCGGCGAAATTGTCCCGATGACCGGCGAAATCGTGCTGAACCAGGGCAGGACGGTCGTCTCGCTCACAGTCGCCAACACAGGCGACAGGCCGATCCAGGTTGGCAGCCACTATCATTTCGCCGAGACCAATCCGGCGCTCGCCTTTGATCGGCCGGCCGCAATCGGGCGTCGCCTGGATATCCCCGCAGGAACGGCCGTGCGGTTCGAACCGGGCCAGTCCCGCGAGGTCTCCCTGATCCCGTACGCCGGCGCGCGCGTGATTTGCGGCTTCCACCAGAACGTCATGGGGCCGGTGCCGCAGGAGGCGTCGCCTTCCGTCGAGCCACAAAGGTAACAGACCATGCCCCACGTCATGAGCCGCGCAGCCTATGCGCAGATATTCGGCCCCACAGTCGGCGACAAGGTTCGTCTGGCCGACACCGACCTTTTCATCGAAGTCGAGAAGGACTTCACGACTTACGGCGAAGAGGTGAAGTTCGGCGGGGGCAAGGTGGTTCGCGACGGCATGGGACAGTCGCAGCGCACCCGACGCGAAGGCGCGGTCGATACCGTCATCACAAACGCGCTCATCCTCGATCATTGGGGTGTGGTGAAGGGGGACATCGCGATCAACGACGGGCGCATCGCTGCCATCGGCAAGGCCGGCAACCCCGACGTGCAGCCGGCCGTCGACATCATCATCGGGCCTGGAACCGAGATCATCGCGGGCGAGGGCAAGATTGTCACCGCCGGCGGCATCGACGTCCACGTTCACTTCATCTGCCCGCAGCAGATCGAGGAGGCGCTTTTTTCCGGCCTCACCACAATGATGGGCGGCGGAACGGGACCCGCAGCGGGGACGACGGCCACGACCTGCACGCCTGGGCCTTGGCATATCCGACGGATGCTCCAGGCTGCCGATGCCTTGCCGATAAACTTCGGGTTCTTCGGCAAGGGTAACGCGAGCCTGCCGGCCGGCCTAGTCGAGCAGATCGAGGCGGGTGTCTGCGGACTCAAGCTTCACGAGGATTGGGGCGCGACCCCAGCTGCTATCGATTGCTGCCTGTCCGTTGCGGACGAGATGGACATCCAGGTCCTGATCCACACGGATACGCTGAACGAGAGCGGCTTCGTCGAACACACGATCGCGGCGCTCAAAGGCCGGACTATTCACACCTTCCATACGGAGGGAGCCGGCGGCGGACATGCCCCGGACATCATCAAGGTGTGCGGCGAGGCCAATGTGATTCCGTCTTCGACCAACCCCACTCGGCCCTACACGGTGGATACGCTCGACGAGGCGCTCGATATGCTGATGGTTACCCATCACCTCGACCGCCGCATTCCCGAGGATGTCGCGTTCGCCGAAAGCCGCGTACGGAAGGAAACGATTGCCGCCGAGGATCTTCTGCATGACCTCGGTGCCTGCTCGATCATCTCGTCCGACAGCCAGGCGATGGGCCGCGTGGGCGAGGTGATCATTCGCACCTGGCAGACCGCCGACAAGATGAAGAAGCAGTTCGGCCGGTTGCCCGAGGAAACGGGCGACAACGACAATTTCCGCGCCCGGCGGTATGTGGCGAAATACACGATTAATCCGGCGATCGCCCAGGGCATCTCCGATTACGTCGGCTCGATCGAGATCGGAAAGCTCGCCGATCTTTGCATCTGGGAGCCGGCTTTCTTCGGCGTGAAGCCGGACATGGTCCTGAAAAGCGGGATGATTGCCGCCGCGCTCATGGGCGATCCCAATGCCTCCATCCCAACACCTCAGCCTGAATATTACCGGCCGATGTTCGGGGCTTTCGGCCGCGCGCTGGCGGAGAGCTCGGTCACGTTCGTCAGCCAAGCCTCGCTCGAGGCATGCGGAAAGCTCGGGTTGGCGAAGCTGGTTCTTCCAGTCAGGAACACCCGCAAGATCGGCAAGGGGTCCATGATCCTGAACGCCGCCACGCCGCGTATGGAGGTCGACCCGGAGACTTACGAAGTACGGGCCGACGGCCGTCTCCTCACCTGCGAGCCTGCAAAGGTGCTGCCGATGGCGCAGCGTTATTTCATGTACTGACGCGACGATGCGGAGCGCCTCCATCCATAGCCCAGCGGGGCATTGGCCAAGCGAGAAGGCGGCCGGCGTACTGACGCTCGATTTCGACTCGCGCCATCGCCGCCGCGTCCGCCTGATTGCGGATGACGGCGAAGACGTCCTTCTCGACTTGCCGAAGGCGATGGCGATGGCCGACGGCGACGGTTTGCAGCTTGAAGACGGCAGATGGCTGAGAATTCGAGCCGCTCCGGAACAGGTGGTCGAGGTCAGGCACAAAGATCCCGCACAGATCGTCCGCCTCGCTTGGCACTTGGGAAACCGGCACCTGCCGACCGAAATCCATGAGCATATGCTTCGCATCCGACCCGATCATGTGATCGAGGAGATGCTCCGCCGCTTCGGTGCCGAGCTTGTATCGGTCAAGGTTCCCTTCCAGCCCGAAGGCGGCGCGTATGGCGGCCACGGCCACTCCCACGGTCATGATCACGATCACCGTCATGAATGACGACTGGCGCGATTTGGCGCCGCTGACGCTTTTGCGGCTGCAAAGCTGGCTGTCGCCCGCCTTCCCCACGGGAGCCTACAGCTATTCGCACGGCGTCGAATGGGCCGTCCAAGCGGGGTCCATTTCCGACCGCAAGAGTCTAGTCGATTGGCTGGAGGCCGATCTTTGCTACGGCTCGGGCCGAAATGAAGCGATCTTTTTCGGCGAAGCTTGGCGCGCCACAACTGCCGACGAAGGCGCGAAGCTGTTCCAAATCGCCGAACTGGCGGCCGTGTTTCGCGGGACCTCGGAATTCGCGCTCGAGTCATCGCAGCAAGGTGGAGCCTGTCTTTCGACGCTGCGGCGGGTGTGGCCTGACCCCGTCTTGAATTGGCTCGCCGAAGCATTGTCCGAACGAGACGTTCAACCTGCGCTGGCCGTCGTGCTTGGCGTTCGCGCGGCGCGGCAGGGCATTCCTCTTGGCCTTGCGCTATGTGCGTTCCTGCAAAGCTATGCCGCCAACCTGGTGCACGCCGGCATCCGGCTGATTCCTCTCGGCCAGACCGACGGGCAGCTCGCCATCGCCGGGCTTGAGGACGCGGTGCTGGCCACGGGCCTCGAGGCAATAACGGCCACGATCGATGATCTCGGATCCGCCTTCATGGTCGATCTCGCCTCCACGGCGCACGAAACGCAATATACGAGGTTGTTCCGATCATGACTCTCATCGCCGACACAGACGCTTCGAACCCGAAGATCACACATCACCACGGTCCCTTTCGCGTCGGCATAGGGGGACCGGTCGGCTCGGGGAAGACCGCGCTTATCGAGGCTCTCTGCAAGCGCCTAAGGGGCGAATTTGATCTCTACGTGATCACGAATGACATCTACACGAAGGAGGACCAGCTCATCCTCACCCGGGCTGAGGCGTTGCCCGCCGAGCGCATCATGGGGGTGGAGACCGGCGGTTGCCCGCACACTGCGATCCGCGAAGATGCATCCATGAACTTGGCTGCCGTCGAAGATATGAACCGGAAGTTCCCTCAGGCTGAACTCTGTTTCATTGAGTCAGGCGGCGATAACCTCGCGGCGACGTTCAGCCCCGAACTGGCGGACATAACGATCTACGTAATCGACGTCGCAGGCGGCGAAAAAATCCCGCGCAAGGGCGGCCCAGGGATCACGCGTTCCGACCTTCTCGTCATCAACAAGATCGATCTGGCTCCCCTGGTGGGCGCCAACCTGGACGTCATGGAGGCGGACGCATGGAGGATGCGCGGGCAGCGACCTTTCCTTTTCACGAATTTGAAGACCGGTGAAAGCGTCGATCAGGTCGCAGGATTCATCATCGAGAAGGGCGGGTTGACCACGCGGCCGTCCCCTCAGCCACGAAGTTGCTCGTAGCAGTGGACTATGGGAAGGACCGACATCGTGAATCGAGTGAACCAGCTTATTCTTTATATTTCGAGGACCACCCTGTTCCAGAGCGATCTTGACCGTCATCTAATTCGTGCTGCGATGGTCTTCACGTTCTTCGTCTTCAGCATCCAAAAGTGGAACCGGTACACCGCCGAGATGCTAGTCCCCTTAATCAGCCATAGCCCTGTCGTCTTCTGGTTGCTCCCAGCCTTCGGCGTTCGGGGCGCGGGCTACTTCCTCGGGACGACCGAAATGATCTTCGGTTTTCTCATTTTCGTTGGCTATTGGAGCCCGAGGCTTGGCACCTTGGGCGCGCTTGGGTCGATCGTGACCTTCGTCGGTACTACCAGCATTATTCCTTTCCTGCCGGATGCCTGGGCCCAGGAGGCGGGCGGCTTTCCGATCATGACCTTGCCACTCGGTTTCCTGATGAAGGACGTCCTGTTCCTCGTCGCTTCAGTCTATCTGCTCAAGCAGGATGTGACGCGTGCGGCGCTGAAGATAGCACGGAGTTGAGTTCCGCGTGTTGCCCAGCATCATGAGAGCCCAGCCAATCGCGCCCACGGTACCGGCTGATCCGGACATTGTGTCGTGATCGGCATGTCGTGATCGGCCCGACGACTCACACAGGAACAGCATATTTCTGCGGTTTCCGCGCGGGTCGTAGAAACCAAGGCATAGGCCCGGGAATCCGTTGCCCCTCTATCCGCCGCTCCCAGGACCGGATAAAGGGGAGCCATGGTCCGCCTTCGCCTTCCCCGATTCACCTTCCGCGCCGGCACGTTCGGCTTCGGCCTCGCCTCCGCCGCCCTGTTCGGCCTCGCCCTTTTCCTCGGCATCGCCGACCTCGGCTTCCGGCGCATCTGGGACGAGGTGGTCGGCGTCGGGATCGGCGTACCCGCCATCATCCTCGTCCATATCGCTCAGATCGCCTTCTGCTGTCTCGCGTGGAGCGCGCTCCTGTCCGAAATCGACCGGGTCCGGCGGCCCTCGATCCCACAGCTCTTCGTGTTGCGCTGGATGCGCGAATCGATCGACAGCCTGCTGCCCGTCGCCCAGGTCGGCGGCGAACTGGCGGCGGCACGGCTGTTGGCTGGCCGCGGCGTCACCCTGGCCGTGTCAGGCGCCAGCATTATCGCCGACGTCACGATCGAGACGCTGACCCAGGCGGTCTTCACGCTGATCGGTCTGGCCTTGATCTTCACTCTTGCCGAGCCTGGCGATGTGGCGCATTGGGCGGCGCTCGGCTTCGCCATTGCGGTCGCCTTCGCCTTCCTGGCCGTGTTCGCGCAGCGCTGGGGCGGTGTCCGGCTATTCGAAAAGCTGCTGCTGTCGATCGCCGGCCGGCTGGGCTGGAACAAGCTCGAAGGAATCGCCGGGCTGGACGCGGCGCTGGGCCAAGTCTACCGCCTGCGTGGCCGATTGCTCCTGGCAGCGCTGCATCACCTGATCGCCTGGTCGCTTGGCGCCGGCGAGGTGATCATCGCCGCCTGGGCGCTCGGCTATCACGTCGACCTTGGCCAGGCCTACGTGATCGAAAGTCTGGCGCAGGCGATCCGCAGCGCCGCGTTCTTCGTTCCCGGCGCGCTGGGTATCCAGGAGGGCGGCTTCGTCGTACTGGCTGGGCTGTTTGGCGTACCGCCCGATGCCGCCGTCTCGATCTCGCTGACCAAGCGGATTCGGGAGCTGGCGCTGGGATTCCCCGGGCTCGCCGCGTGGCAGTATCGCGAATACCGGCTGCGGCGCGATCGCCTCAAAATCGTGCAAACCGGGCATGCGGCATGATGCATTCTCGCCGCCCCTCAGAAACACAATAATTTAGCGATCGTGGCCCTCCTTTTCGATCTATTCGGCTTTCTCGACGTCGTCCTCCGTTTCATCGCGCTCGTCACCCAGGCGCTGATGATCGGCGGCGTGACCTTCATCCTGCTCGTAGTCCTGCCGTTCCGGGCGGAGATCGGCGCCCAGGCCGATGCTATCCTCATACGCTGTAACCTGCTGCTGCGCTGGGGAGCGGCGGCCGCCATGGTCGGCGCGGTCCTGGACATCGTGCTCAACGTCCTGCTGCTCCAGGCCTCGGCCGACGTGCCGATCGCCGAAGGTCTGACCGCGAGCTTCGTCATCGCCGAGATGGTCCGTATCATCGCCGCGGCGGGCGTTTTCCTGGCAGCTTGCGGTACGGCAATGACCGTCCCGCGGCGCGCGGCGCTGGCCGTGTCCGCCGCAGTCCTGCTGGGCGCAGCCGTCGCAACCAGCCATTCGGTGTCGCGCATGACCGATCGCGGGCCGATGGCGCTCGCCGACGGCCTGCATCAGCTGGGCGCGGCGGTCTGGATCGGCGGTATCCCCTATTTTGTCATTGCGCTCGCCCGTACGCATGACGGGATCGCCTGGCGGCGGGTCGGCAAGCGCTTCTCGGTGATGTCGATGGCCAGCGTCGCAGTGCTCGTCGCGGCCGGTCTCGTGCTCGCCACTGTCTTCGTCGGGTCTTGGCAGGGGCTCTACGGCACATCCTACGGCGTCATGGTTATCGGCAAGGTCGTGCTGCTGCTCGGGCTGCTCGGTCTCGGCTTCATGAACTTCCGTCTGGTCGAGCGGCTGCGCGCCGATCCCACGACGCCGATCCTCCGGATGCGCCGTTTCGCCGAGGTCGAGATCGGCGTTGGCCTGTCGGTCTTCGCGCTGGCTGCGTCAATCACCTCGTCGCCGCCGGCGATCGACCAGCCCTACGACCAGGTGCCCTGGTCGATTACCGCCGGCCGCATGGCGCCGGTCTGGCCGCCCAGGCTCACCAGCCCGGATTACGATTCGCTCGCGGTTGTTGCGCTCCAGAAGAAGCTCGATGCCGAGGCCGCGGCCGATGCAAGCAAGGCCCAGCATCCTCAGGCGGTCGTACCGGGCGAAGGCGTGGCGCCGCCGCGCGTGCCGGCCGATATCGCCTGGTCGGAATACAATCACCATTGGGCCGGTATCTTCGTCATGGTCATCGGCTTTCTGGCATTGCTGGAGAAGTCCGGGAAAGCGCCATGGGCGCGGCATTGGCCCCTCGCCTTCCTGGCGCTCGCCGTCTTTCTTTTCATCCGCTCAGACCCCGAGAACTGGCCACTTGGCAAGATCGGCTTCTGGGAAAGCCTGCGCGAAGCCGAGGTCTTCCAGCACCGGGTCATCGTCCTCCTGGTTATCGCATTCGGCATTTTCGAGTGGGCGGTGCGCCTCAACCGGATCAAGCGCCCTTGGGCGCCACTCGTCTTCCCGATCCTGACTGCGGTCGGCGGCGGGATGCTGCTGATGCACTCGCACAACATCTCGGACGTGAGGGAGCAGTTCCTGATCGAGATGACCCATATCCCGCTCGCGATCCTTGCGGTCGCCTCGGCCTGGTGCCGTTGGCTCGAAATCCGGCTGGGCCCGCCCGGTAGTCGGGTCGCCGGCCTGATCTGGCCGATGACCTATGTGCTGATGGGCCTGTTGCTGCTTGACTACCGCGAAGCCTAGCCCTCATTTGCCATGCCAAAAGGGATGCCGATGGCAGAGACCGCACTTGTCACCGGGGCCACGGGCTTTCTGGGCTCGGCCGTTGCACGGGCGCTGGTTGCGTCGGGGAATCGCGTCCGCGTGCTGGCGCGCCCGGCGAGCGACAAGCGCAATCTCGCCGGCCTCGACGTGGAGATAACGGCCGGCGATCTCGATCGGCCGGAAACCCTGCCACCGGCCCTCGAGGGGATCACTGCCCTCTATCATGTCGCAGCCGACTACCGGCTTTGGGTTCGCGATCCGGCCCAGATGTACCGCACCAACGTCGAAGGCAGCGCCGCCTTGATCCGCGCGGCTGCCGCCGCGGGGGTCGGCCGCGCGGTCTATACCAGCAGCGTCGCGGTGTTGGGTATCGACAACGGCGGCAAGCCGGCGGACGAGGATACGCCCGTTACGGTCGACGATATGGTCGGCCATTACAAGCGCTCCAAGTTCCTGGCCGAGGAGGCCGTCAAGGCGACCGCGCGGGAAACCGGGCTGCCGGTCGTCATCGTCAACCCCTCGACCCCGATCGGACCGCGCGACATCAAGCCGACGCCGACCGGGCGCACCATCGTGATGGCCGCGTCAGGCAAGATGCCGGCCTATGTCGATACCGGCCTCAACCTCGTCCATGTTGACGATTGCGCCCAAGGCCATCTGCTCGCCTTTGCCAAGGGGGCACCTGGCGAGCGGTACATCCTAGGCGGTGAGGATTATTCGCTGGCGCGCATGCAGGCGGCGATCGCCGAGATGAGCGGGCACAAGCCGGCCAGGATCAGCCTGCCGGTGGCGCCGCTATGGCCGCTGGCGCTGGCCGCGGAATTCGCTGCCCGCTTCACCGGCCGCGAGCCGATGCTGATCCGCGACACGCTGCGCATGGCGCGTAAGCGCATGTATTTCTCGTCTGCCAAGGCGGCGCGCGAACTCGGCTATCGGACCCGGCCGGCGATCGAGGGTTTGCGTGACGCCGTCACCTGGTTCAAGGAAGCGGGATATCTCACATGAGCCTCGTTTGGCTGGTCGGCGCGCTCTCCTTCATCATCTGGATGATGTTGTGGCTCCGCCATGGGGGGTTCTGGCGGACCGACACGGCGCCAGTGCCGACCGCGCCGCATGACTGGCCCAATGTCGTTGTTGTGATCCCGGCGCGCAACGAGGCGGAAGGCATCGGCCGCGCAGCCGGCTCGCTTCTGGGCCAGGACTATCGCGGCCAAATCAACGTTGTCGTCGTCGATGACGAGAGCAGCGACGGCACCGCGGACGTCGCCCGCCATGCCGCGGCGGCGGCCAAGGCACCGGAGCGGCTCACGATCATCGGCGGTACGCCGACCCCGCCCGGCTGGTCCGGCAAGATGTGGGCCGTGGCGCAGGGTATTGAGCGGATCAATGCGATCGATCCCAGCGCCCGCTATGTCCTGTTGACCGACGGCGACATCGAGCACGGCGAACGCAACATTGCGCATATGGTGGCGCGTGCCGAGGCCGGCGCGCTCGATCTCACCTCGCTGATGGTCCGGCTGCGCTGTGAAAGCTTCGCCGAGCACTTCATGATCCCGGCCTTCGTGTTCTTCTTCCAGATGCTCTATCCGTTCCCCTGGGTGAACGACCCGGCGCGCAAAACCGCCGGCGCGGCCGGCGGCTGCATGCTGGTGCGGCGTGCCGCCTTGGAGCGGACCGGCGGCATAGCCGCGATCAAGGGCGCACTCATTGACGATTGCGCCCTCGCCGCCGAGATCAAGCGCAATGGCCCGATCTGGCTCGGCCTCACCAACGACGCCCGCAGCCTCCGGATCTACGGCGATTTCGGCGAGGTCTGGCGGATGATTGCCCGCAGCGCGTATACACAGCTTAACTACTCGCCGGTGCTGCTCGCCGGAACCGTTCTCGGCATGGGGCTGACCTTCCTGGCGCCGCCGCTGCTCTTCCTGTTCGGGCATGGCTGGGCCAGCACGTTCGGCTTCCTTGCCTGGTTCATCATGGCGGCGTGCTATGTTCCGATGTTGCGATTCTATGGCATGCCGCTGTGGTGGGCGCCCTTGCTTCCGGCGGTCGCCTTGGTTTATCTCGGCGCAACCCTGGATTCCGCGTTGCGTCATATGCGCGGCAAGGGGGGCGCCTGGAAGGGCCGTTTCCAGGCCGCGCGTTGAGAACTATGAGCGCCGCGGCAAAGAGCGGCGGACCTTTGGGAGTTAGAGTACTGACGCCATGATGCGCGCAGCCTTGTCAGATGTTTCGAACGCCGGCGCCATGCCGGCGAGCGGCCTGGACCAATCGATCTCGCGGGGCGTTCGCGCGCTCCTCGACCGGCAGCAGGA
Organism: uncultured Rhodospirillales bacterium; assembly: GCA_964631425.1. Classification (GTDB taxonomy): domain Bacteria; phylum Pseudomonadota; class Alphaproteobacteria; order BOG-932; family Roseiterribacteraceae; genus BOG-932. Next base: position 2,562 of record CAZVYC010000042.1, on the reverse strand, counting down.
TGATGGGCACTGGGTCTTCATCCTGGAAGCTGACGCCACGATTCCGGCCGAATACATCCTCATGAAGCATTTCCTCGACGAGGTGGATGCCGAGAAAGAGGCCAGACTCGCCCAATATATCCGCGAGACGCAGGCCGACCATGGCGGGTGGCCGCTATGGCATGACGGGCCGCTCGACATCTCCGCCACGGTCAAGGGCTATTGGGCGCTGAAGGCGGCGGGCGACCCGATCACCGCCCCGCACATGATCCGCGCCCGTGACGCCATTCTGGCGCGGGGTGGTGCTGCACGGACCAACGTATTCACGCGCACCTTGCTCGCGCTGTTCGAGCAGGTGCCATGGCGGGCGACACCGGTGATGCCGGTCGAGATCATGATCCTGCCGCGCTGGTTCCCCTTCCACCTGGAGAAAGTCTCCTACTGGAGCCGGACGGTGATCGTCCCGCTCCTGGTGCTGATGGCGCTGAAGCCCAGGCCGAAGCGCCGCATTGACATTCAGGAGTTGTTCGCCGAGCCGCCGGAAAAGGTGCGGCAATGGCACCCCGGCAATGATCATAGCCCCTGGGCGACTTTCTTTCGCGGTCTCGACAAGGTGCTGCAGGTAGCCGAGCCATGGATACCGAGGCGGACCCGCCAGCGATCCATCGACCTCGCGGTGGCGTGGGTCACCGAGCGGTTGAACGGCGAAGACGGGCTCGGCGCGATCTTCCCGGCGATGGCCAATTCGCTGCTGATGTACGAAGCGCTCGGCTATCCCAAGGACGACCCCAACCTGGTGATCGCCAAGATGTCGGTCGAGAAGCTGCTGGGCGAGGACAAGGAGGGCAAGTTCTATGCCCAGCCTTGCGTGTCCCCGGTCTGGGACACTGGCCTCGCCTGCCACGCGCTGATCGAAAGCGGTGACCCCATCGCGATCGGGCGGGCAAAGCGGGGTTTGGAGTGGCTGAAGGGCAAGCAGGTGCTGGACGTGAAGGGCGACTGGATCGCCCGCCGACCCGACCTTCGCCCCGGGGGCTGGGCCTTCCAGTACGAAAACGCCCACTATCCCGACCTCGACGACACCGCCGTAGTGGCGATGGCGCTCGATCGCAGCAAGGAAGGCGCGTTCACCGCCTCGGTCGAACGCGCGACCGAATGGGTGGAGGGGATGCAGAGCATGAACGGCGGCTGGGCTGCCTTCGAAGTCGACAACGAGCATTACTATCTGAACCACATCCCGTTCGCCGACCATGGCGCGCTGCTCGATCCGCCGACCGTGGACGTGACCGCGCGCTGCGTCAGCATGCTGGCCCAGCTCGGCCGCACCAAGGACGACCCGGCGGTCTCCCGCGCCCTCGATTATCTCCGCCGCGAGCAGGAGAAGGACGGCTCCTGGTACGGGCGCTGGGGCACCAATTATATCTACGGTACCTGGTCAACGCTCTGCGCGTTCAATGCGGTCGGCGTCGAGTCCTCCGCGCCCGAGATCCGCCGCGCCGTCGATTGGCTGCTCAGCCAGCAGCATGAAGATGGTGGCTGGGGCGAAGGCGGCGAATCCTACTATCCGGGCGAGCCCAAGAGCCCCAAGGTCGTTTCCACCGCCTCGCAGACCGCCTGGGCCGTGCTGGGCCTGATGGCGGCCGGCGAGGTGGAGAATCCCGCGGTCGCACGCGGTATCGAATTCCTGACCCGCACCCAGAATGAAGAAGGGCTGTGGGACGAGGCGAGCTACACCGCGGTCGGATTCCCCCGCGTGTTCTATCTGCGCTACCACGGCTACCGTGCGTTCTTCCCGGTCTGGGCGGTGTCACGGTACCGCAACCTGATTCGCAGCAACACAAAGACGGTCGCTTGGGGAATGTAAGGGGCGTCGCCTCAATTTCCGACCCGCTGGGCGTCGTGGTCGGCCTCGAGATGGAGGCCAAGGCAGCACACCGGCTGACCAAGAACATCCTGATTTCCGGCGGACGTCCCGAAGTGGCTGCGCGGCACGCCCACACGCTGATCGATGGTGGGGCCACCTCCCTGATGAGCGTCGGCATTGCCGGTGGACTCGCGCCCGGCTTGGCGCCCGGCACTGTCATCGTCGCCGACGAGATTCTGACCGATGAGGCTCGCTACCCGGCGCTGTCGCTCTGCGCGCCCAAGGCGAAGGCGCGCTCCGGCCTCATCTATGGTAGCAACCGGATCGCCGCCAGCGTCGACGAGAAAGCCCGTCTGTTCGCCGAAACCGGCGCGCTAGCCGTCGATATGGAAAGCGGCCCCGTCGCGCGGGTGGCGCGCGAAGCCGGCGTCCCCTTTATCGCGCTCAGGGTGATCGCCGACCCCGCCTGGCAGCCGCTCCCGCCCGCGGCGCTGCTGGTGCTGAGCCGCAAGGGACGGCCCCGTCTGGCCGCCGTGCTGTGGTCGGTGTTGCGCAATCCGGGCCAGATACCGCGGCTGCTTGAAACCAGCCGCAACACCAACGCTGCGCTGCTGGCGCTACGCCGCGCCTGCTGGCGCCTATCGGGTCGATAACGTAGGGCGGAACAGCGACAGCGCATTCCGCCGTTCCTCCAAAAGTGGCAAAATGCGCTTCCCGCT
>CAZVYC010000041.1:0-27352 GCA_964631425.1 uncultured Rhodospirillales bacterium | reverse complement strand
GAAGGATGGGCCGCGGCGCTCGCCGCCCAACCTGTTGCGCCCAACAGCGACAGAACGATCCGCCGCATGGCCCACCTCGCGTCCACGTTGCAACAGGCGGCTGCGTCGTGGTGTTCCTGCCGCCGCAAGTACGGCGGCGTGATGACCCACGGAGAAGGGCGTGGGCTAGACGCTTGTGCCATTATCGGGTGAGGCGGCGCGGCCTAGTGCGACCAACTCAGAAGGGGAGCGCGGTGGGGCGGAGAGCGGATAGGGCGCGGCGTGAGGAGCGGGCGCGTAACGAACATCAAGCAACCTCCTGGAGGATCCCAAGACGACGAACGAATGTTGCTCATGATGCCAACCCAACCTGCAGCCGCCTGAAAGGGAGAAGAAACCCCGACCGTCAAGGCTGAGGGCGCGATCGGCTAGTGCGTAGCGCTCTAGATGCGCCCGATCCTTCGGCGCATGAGCGCGTCTGGAACGTTCGCCCAGAACCCCCGTTTCCTCAAAACAACTTCGGGGAACATGCATCATGTCCATTCTCGCCTGGCTCATTCTCGGCCTGATTGCCGGATTCATCGCAAGCAAGATCGTCAACAAGCGGGGGGAGGGTTTTATCCTCGATATCGTGCTCGGCATTGTCGGCGCATTCGTAGGCGGTCTCTTGTTCACCAGCGTGGGCGGCGTCGGCATTACCGGCTTCAACCTCTACAGCATCCTGGTCGCAGCACTGGGCGCCATCGTAATTCTCGTCATCTACCATGCCGTCATCGGCCGTCGATCCGCCTGAGCGACGATGAAGGGCGGCCTGCCGCACGATCGGGTGTTCACGCGGTTGGCGCGCTCCGACATTGCGGGGATCGGCGTCTTCGCCATCCAGCCGATCCCCTGCGGCACGCCGCTGTTCGAGAACGACCGCCTCGGCATCCGCTGGGTCGACAGGGCGGACGTCGAAAGCGTCTCCGAGCCCGAGCTCAGGAGGCTTTATGACGAGTTCGCCATCCGCAAGGGCGACCGCTATGGCTGCCCGGTCAACTTCAACAGCATGACCATCGGCTGGTACCTCAACGAGCCCCGGCCAGGCGAGCCGGCCAACGTCGTTGCCGACGCAGAGTACCGCTTCCGGGCCGGTCGTGACATCGCCGCCGGGGAGGAGCTCACCATCCGCTACGCTGGCTTCAGCCGGACCGGCCAATGACGGCCTCCGGCCGGCTCTATGCTCGAACTCTTGCAAATCTGCGCCACGGCCCTCTGACAAGTGACATCTGGCGAATCGCTATAAAATGGAACGCATATACATTTGCCGCGTTGAAGATGCCGGATAGGTATGTCCCGCTAGGAATGGATCATGGCCGAGATCGAAGACGTAGAGGCGGGCGAGAGTTCGTTCTTGCGAGCCATTTTCGAAACTACGCCCGAGTGCATCAAAGTCATCGCGCCGGATGGCACGCTGTTGCAGGTGAATCCAGCCGGACGGAAGATGATCGAAGCTGCCCCAGACGACACTGTTGAGGGCGGCAGTATCTACCGCTTCATCGCGCCGGAATTCCACGAGATGTGGAAAACGCACCATGAGCATGTATGCCGGGGCGAAAAGCGGAACTGGGAATTCGACCTTATCGGACTTGGAGGCACGCGGCGCCACATGGAGACACATGCGGTCCCGCTTCGGATGCCTGGCGGTATCACCGTCCAGCTCGCCATCACGCGGGATATCACACAGCGCAAGGAAGACGATCGATACCGCCAGGAGACCGAACACCGATACAGGCAATTGCTCGCGGCGCTGCCGGCGCCACTTTACACGACCGACCTGGAAGGACGGATCACATTCTTCAATGAAGCAGCGGTTGCGTTCGCCGGGCGGCGACCGGAAATCGGGGAGAAATGGTGCGTCACCTGGCGCCTCTACAACCTGGACGGAACCCCTCTGCCGCACGATCAATGCCCGATGGCAGTGGCGCTCAAGGAACATCGGCCGATTCGCGGAATTGAGGCGGTGGCTGAGCGACCGGATGGCACCCGCATCCGTTTCCTCCCTTATCCGACCCCATTGTACGACACCTCCGGTCAACCGATCGGAGCGATCAACCTTCTCATGGACATGACTGAGAAGTATCGGGTGGAGGCGTTATCCGCGCGGCTGGCGTCAATCGTGGAATCGTCCGATGACGTCATCATCAGCGCGTCTCTCGATGGCGAGATCGTCACCTGGAACCGCGGAGCGGAGCGCATTTTCGGCTACGAGGCGCGGGAAATCATCGGCCAGCCCCTCGCGCGAATTATTCCACCGGAACTGCAGGGTGAGGAGAAGAAAATCTTTTCGCGCATCCGGATGGGCGAGCGCGTGGAGCATTACGAAACCGTACGCCTGGCAAAAGACGGCCGCCGCGTGCACGTTTCGCTCACCGTATCGCCCTTACGCGACCAGTTCGGGAAAGTGATCGGCGCGTCTAAAGTCGCGCGTGACGTTACTTCACGCAAGGAGGCTGAGGAGCTGCAGCGGTTGCTGGTCGATGAATTGAATCATCGCGTCAAGAACACGCTGGCGATCATACAGTCGATTGCCAGCATGTCGTTGCGTCATGCGAAAAACTCGAAAGACTTCGTAGACGCCTTCAGCGGCCGGCTGAGGGCGCTCGCGAGCGCACACGGTCTGCTGATGCAGACCGAACTTCAGGGTGCCGAGTTGACGGAGCTCATACGTGAACAGGTTCTGCTGGGCGGCGCGGGCGATGAGCGCATCACCTGCCTCGGTCCCAAAATCCTGCTCGATCCTCAAATGACTGTTCATATGGCCCTGGTGCTGCATGAGCTTGCGACCAACGCCCGCAAATATGGCGCTTTGTCCACTCCGAAGGGATGCTTGTCCATCGCGTGGGAGGTGCGCTCCAACGGCCAGCGGAGCCTGTCCTTGCAGTGGGTGGAACGAAATGGGCCGAAGGTCGATGCCCCAAGGGCGCGTGGATTTGGCAGCACGCTGATTGAGAAGACGTTGCGAGGGCACGGTGGCGCGGCCTCCGTGCGTTACGTGGCGGAAGGCCTGGTATGCGAGATCACATTGCCCCTGCCGGACCATCTCCGGCGGAATGTCGGAGGATCGGCGGCCGGCAAGGACGCTTACGAACGACCCAAGGCCTCCGATGAGCAGATGGGCCTGAAAGGCATGCGCATCATCATCATCGAGGACGAACCGCTCGTGTCGATGGATATGGAGGCAATCCTGGCCGCGGCCGGTTGCGAAATCGTCGGTTCGGCTGCAACATTCGAGAGAGCGAAAGCACTCATCGAACAGGCAGACTGTAACGCAGCCCTGCTCGATGCGAACCTTTCCGGGGACGCAGTCGACGAACTCGCGGCCAAATTGACCGAGCGAGACATTTCGTTTTCATTCGTGACCGGTTACGAGCGCACCGCGCTTCCACAGGGATTTCGCGATGCGATATTCCTGAAAAAGCCGTTCAGCGGCGACGAATTGATCAGAGTCGTAGGCGCGCTGGTCCACCGGCCCGCAGATGTCGTGAAATTACGCCGAAAAGACCACCGCTAGTGGTCCGTCGGGCGCTACCTACCCGGCGTGTGGCACACCGCTTCCACATTGTGTCCGTCCGGATCCAGCACGAACGCGCCGTAGTAGTTCGGATGGTAATGCGGCCTGATCCCCGGCGCCCCATTGTCCTTGCCCCCGGCCTTCAAGGCAGCGGCATGGAACGCATCGACCAGGGCGCGGCTACCCGTGCTGAACGCCACATGCAGCGTTCCTGTCATCTTGCGCCCGGTGCCAAGCCAGAAGAACGGCTTGCCGGTGGCGCCGAAGCCGAGATGCGCCTCGCCCCCGGTCTGCTCCGGCGTCACCTCGACCATCAGCTCGATCCCGAGCGGCGCCAGCGCGGCCTCATAAAACGCTTTGCTCCGCGCGATGTCCCCGACCGGAAAGCCGATATGGTCGATTATTGGGCTCACCCTTTATCCTTGCAGGCGTCGGCCACGTATTTCTTCAGCTCGTCCATCGACGAGGCGCCGCCCACGATCTGGTCACCGATCACGAAGCCGGGCGTGCCGTCGATATTGAGCGCCCGGCCCAGATCCAGGTTCTTCTCGATCTCGGCCGCGATCTCCGGCGACTCCATGTCCTTGTGCAGCTTGTCCAGGTCCAGCCCGACGCTCTTGGCGATGTCGTCCACCACCTGGGCCTTGTCGTAATGGCCCTTGTGGGACAGCAACGCCTCGTGGAACTCGGCATATTTGCCCTGTTTCACCGACGCCAGCGCCGCCTTGGCCGCTACCAGCGAGGTTGGGCCTAGAATCGGGAACTCCTTCAGCACCAGCTTCACCCGGTTGTCCTGCTTCAGCAGCTTCTGGATCTCCGGCTCGTTCGCCTGGCAATAGGGGCACTGGTTATCGAAGAACTCCACGATCGTGCAGTCGCTCTTGGTGTTGCCCAGAACCTGTGTCTCGGGGTCGTTGAGCAGATCGCTCGAACGCTTGGCCAGCTCCTCCTTTGCCGCCTTGTCCTTCGCCGCCTGCAGAGTCTCCTGATAGGCCTGGACCGCATCGATGATCACCTCGGGGTGCTTCATCAAATAGTCATGCACAATGCTTTCGACGCGGGCGCGCTCGGCGTCGCTGACGGGCGGAGCGTCGGCTGCGAGGACGGTCAGCGGAAAGGCCCCGGCAACGACGAGCCCCAGCGCGGCGCGAGAGAAGAACACGGACATGCGGATTTCCTAATTGATTATCTCAAGTGGGTCGTCATTCCCGCGCAAGCGGGAATCCAGTCAAAGCCGCGTCCGCGGCGACATGAGTCTTTCCGCGCTGCCGCGCGCAAAGCTGGATTCCCGCCTGCGCGGAATGACGAAGATGTGGGAGCGTTGACGCATAACTTAAGGCCGCACGGCGAACCCCGAGGCCGACCCGAACGGGGTATTCGTCGCCGGGCCGACGCTGAAATGCAGCCCCGGCTTCTGATCGTCGCCGGATTTCTGGTCGTCGTCGGACTGGAAGCCGGAGATTGCACTGCCCGAGCGCCCGCTCCGGGTCATGCTGGCGGCCACCAGATCTTGGGCATGCAGCCATTCCGGCGAACCGGCCGGCAGCTGCCGCATGGCCGCGCTCGCCATCCGCCGTGCATCCTTGCCCCGGCCTTCCAGGATCGCCTCCTCGGCCAGCTCCACCTTGGCCAACGGCTCACGCCCTTGGCGGCCATAGGCGATGGCCAGGAACCGGTGAGTGTCCGGGTTGCGCGGCTCCGCCCTCACTGCGATCTTCAGCTCGTCGATCGCGGTCGGCAGCACGGTCGGGTCGTCCTCGCGCTCCAAGAGCGCCTGGGCATATTCGGTATGGATCTCGTCCGTGTTCTTGGGCGCCAGCACCGCGGCCTTCTTGAACGCCGGGATCGAATCCGCCACCCGCCCGTTCTCAAACAGCATCTGTGCCTTGGCCTGGTAGAAATAGGGGTTATCCGGCTCGGCCTGGATCAGCCCCTCCATCAGCGGCAGCGCCTCGTCCAGCCGACCCAGCCGCCATAGCGCCACCGCTCGGCCGTAGCGTCCGGCGACGGAGGTGTCGGCGCGCGAATATTTTTTCAGTGCATAATCCGGATGCAGATAGCCGATCAACTTCGCCTTCATGCGCACATACAGGTCGTTCCACCCGGCCGGCACCGGCGCGTCGGCATAGGGTGACTGCCCGACCCTCTGGATGATCGCCTGGACGCGGTCTGGGGTCGGCGGATGGTCGATCATGAATCTCTGGTCACCTTGCAGCGGCGTACCTTGCAGTCCTTCGAGCTTCTGCATGAACTCCAGCATGCCGCGCGGAGACAGCCCGGCCTTTTGCAGGAACGAGAGGCCGGCCTCGTCGGCCGATGCTTCCTTGGTGCGGCTGAAGCCGAGATAGTCGCGGATGCCAATATCCTCGCCGAGGCCGAGCGCCGGTACGATCGCGCCGGGGGAATGGGTTGCGGCGGCGGCGGCGGCGCCCAACACGGTCGCCAGCAGCATCGAATAGGACGCGTTCTCCATGTCATCGTCGGCGCGCAGCAGGTGACCGCCGGCGATGTGGCCGGTCTCGTGCGCCACCACGCCTGCGATCTGCAGCGGGTTGTCCGACTTCTCGAGCGTGCCGGTGAAGATGAAGATGTTCTGGCCGCCGGCGACGAAGGCGTTGAGATCGTCGTCCTGCACCAGGATGAGGTGAACGTCGTCCGGCTTCAGCCCGGCCGCCACCCAGATCGGGGTGCAGAAGGCGCGGATGTCCTGCTCAACCTCGGTGTCGGCGAAAATCTTGGGGAACTCCTGCGCCAGCGCCGGCGCTGTCACGAAAGGCAGCGTTGCAACAACGGCCGCGACCGTTCCGAGCAATCTGGGGTAGAGTGCCAAGGCTCGCCTCGAAGCTGGTGACAGACCCAACGCGGAGACACCTCCGCGAACCGATCATAAGTGATTTCCATGCCGATGTCGAAAGCCGCGCCATCCCCTTCGCGACCCGCCCCCTCCAAGCTAACGCCGCCCGTTAGGTTAACTCCGGCCGTGATCCCGTCCTTTGTCGCGATGGACATGATGCGCGAGGCCAACCGCCTGGCCGCCGCCGGCCGCTCCATCATCCACCTCGAAACCGGCCAGCCTTCGACCGGTGCGCCCGGTCTGGTGCGCAAAGCAGCCACCCGCGCGATCGCCGAGGAGACACTCGGTTACACCGAGGCCCTCGGTTATCGCCCCTTACGCGAGCGTATCGCCCGCCACTATGGCGAGGTGCACGGCATCCACATCGATCCCGAGCGCGTCATCGCCACGACCGGCAGCTCGGCCGGCCTCATGATGGCCTTTCTGGCGCTGACCGCCCCCGGCGGCCGTATCGGCATGGCGCGCCCGTCCTACCCCTGTTACCGCAATATCGCTCTGGCATTGGGCATGGAGCCGGTCGAGATCGCGACCTCGCCCGCGGATGGCTTCCAGCCCACCGCCGCCGCCCTCGATCGCCTGAACTGCCCGCTCGACCTGTTGCTCATTGCCAGCCCGGCCAACCCCACGGGCGTGGTGTTGCCACGCGACCGTCTCGCCGAGATCGCCGGCTGGTGCCGCGATGCCGGCGTGCCGGTAGTGGCGGACGAGGTCTATCACGGCCTCACCTATGACGGCCCCGCTACGACCATGCTCGGCATCGAGCCGGACGCCATCGTGCTCAACGGCTTCTCAAAATACTACTCGATGACCGGCTGGCGCCTGGGCTGGATGATCGCGCCGGGAACTCGAATCCGGCAGGTCGAGTGCCTGGCCCAGAACCTCTACATCGCCCCGCCCTCGCTTTCACAGCACGCCGCCGTCGCCGCCTTCGACGCGACCGGGGAACTCGAACAGAACGTCGCCCGCTACGCCGCCAACCGTGAATTGCTGCTGGCCGCCCTGCCGCGCCTGGGCCTCGATGTCCCGGCGATTCCCACCGGTGCCTTCTACATCTACGCCCATCTGCCCGACGCGTGGCCTGACAGCATTACCCTGGCCCGCACCTGGCTCGACCAGCTCGGCGTCGCCGTAACCCCCGGCGTCGATTTCGACACGGTCGACGGCCCGCGCCACATCCGCCTTGGCTATGCCGGCGCTACCGCCGACATCGCCGAGGCGATCCGGCGCCTGGAGGGCTGGCGCCCGGGCGCGTGAAGGGGTGCAAACTGCCCCCGGCGCGCTTATACTTACTCCATGGAACATCACGACAATCACGACCTGGCCGGTGGGGCGCACAAATCAAGCCCCATCGCACACGGCGACGCCGCCGAAAGCCCCAGCATCCGCGTGACCACTTTGGCCAACGGCCTTCGCGTGGCCACCGACACCATGCCGGGCGTTGAAAGCGCTACCGTCGGCATCTGGACCAGCTGCGGTGCCCGCAACGAGACCGCCGCCGAGAACGGCGTCGCCCATCTGCTCGAGCACATGCTGTTCAAGGGTACCGAACGCCGCTCCGCGCAAGGCATCGCTGAGGAGATCGAGGCAGTCGGCGGCCAGATGAATGCCTATACCGCGCGCGAGAACACCGCCTACTACGCCCGTGTGCTGAAGGACGACGTGCCGCTCGCCGTCGACATCGTCGCCGACCTCCTGCAGCACTCCCTCTTCGACGAGGTCGAGCTCGGCCGCGAGCGTTCGGTTGTCCTCCAGGAGATCGGCCAGGCGCACGACACGCCGGACGACATCATCTTCGACTATTTCCAGGCGGCCGCCTTCCCGGACCAGCCGATGGGCCGGCCCGTGCTGGGCACGCCGCGCACCGTCTCCGGAATGTCGCGCGCCGCGCTGACCGGCTATCTCTACGCCCACTACTCACCCTCCGAGCTGGTGCTGACCGCCTCCGGCGCCGTCGATCACGACCGCTTGGTCGACCAGGCCTCCGCAGTCTTCGACTCGCTGCCCAAGGGCCGACCGCCCGCCGCGCCGCCGATCGCCTATGCGGGCGGCGATTTCCGCGATGACCAGGATCTGGAGCAGCTCCATTTCGTCCTGGGCTTCCCGGGTGCTGCGATCGGCGACGCCGACCATTACGTCCAGTCGGTGCTGTCGACCGCACTTGGAGGCGGTATGTCTTCCCGTCTCTTCCAGGAGGTGCGGGAAAAGCGCGGCCTCGTCTACGCCATCTATTCCTTCGCCTCGGCCTATAAGGATGGCGGCATCTTCGGTGTCTATGCCGGCACCGGCCCGGACGAGATCAGCGAGCTCGTCCCCGTGGTTTGCGATGAACTCCAGGCTTTTGCCGAAACCGTAACCGAGCCTGAGATCGTCCGCGCCCGCGCTCAGATCAAGGCCGGCCTTCTGATGTCGATGGAAAGCACCATGTCCCGCGCCGAGCAGCTGGGCCAGCATCTGCTGCTGTTCGGCCGCCCGATCCCCACAGCCGAGATCATCGCCAAGATCGACGCGGTCGACCTGGGCTCGGTGAAACGCGCGGCTGCCAGCCTCTTCCGCGTCACGCCTACCGTGGCTGCGCTGGGCCCCACGGGCAGGCTCGAGCCGTTCGAGCGGATCGCCGCCCGCTTTTCGCATTGAGCTTGGGCGGGAGGCTCCCCAACTCCATGATCCGGCTGTCGCGGTCCGGCCCAGCGCCCGCCTCGCTCGCCCGCCTCGACGGCGACCTCGTCTTTCTGCGCCCGCCGGCGCCGGAGGATTGGGAGCCCTGGGCGGAGGTCAGGCGCGAAAGCCGCGCCTACCTCAAGCCTTGGGAGCCCACCTGGCCCGCCGACGCGCTTACCGAAAGCGCCTACCTGCGCCGCGTCCGCCGCCTAGTCACCGAATGGAAAGCGGACGAGGGCTACAGCTTCCACGTCTTCGAGCGCGTCCGCGGCCGATTGGTCGGCGGCATCGGGCTGACGCAAGTGCGCAGGGGTGTGGCGCAGACCGGAACGTTGGGGTACTGGATCGGCCAGCGCTACGAGCGCCGCGGCTACACTACGGAGGCGGTCGGCCTCGTCGTCCGCTTCGCCTTCCGTACCCTCCAGCTCCACCGAATCGAGGCGGCCTGCCTGCCGGACAACCTGCCGAGCCGCCGCGTGCTGGAGAAATCCGGCTTCGTCCGCGAGGGTTACGCCCGGCAATATCTGCGAATCGCCGGTGACTGGCGCGATCACCTGACTTTCGCAATGCTGCAAGATGATCCGGACGGCGAGCCAGGCAACGGCCAGTGAGCGGAAGGGCGCCTGCATTGCGCCGCCACCCGCGGGTTCTGATCTAGAAGCTGACTGGACGATGCCGCGGCGGCCGAGGGCTGTGCCCCAGAATCAAACATGAAAATCAGCAGCTTGCCCACCGCGATGTCGGTTTCATAACGGAGATTTAACAACGCTCAGCGGATCGTGAACCAGGGCATGTAACCAAACACGCTCGACCTGTGTCGCAAACACATCAACGAGCTGGACGCTGGAATGACGTGGCACGACCTGTGGCTCTATTGGCGTAAGAAACACGTCGGCGGGAAACCTCCGGCCCGCGCCGACCTCGATCCTTTGACCGAAATCCCGAAGCTTGTTTCCAAGATTTTCCTCTTCGATGTCGTGGGCGAGACATTCAAGGCCCGCTTGGTCGGCAGCGAGATCACGGCGCGGGGTAATCGCGACATAACCGGCGCTCTGGTTGACGAGGTGGAGTTCGTTGAACCCCTCATTTCCCAGTGGACCCGGATTCTGAGAGGCGCAGTTAGGGAATGCAGGCCTGCGGCCTTTCTTTACGTGCCCGGACGCTTTTCAGCGCTGGAAGCATTCGGCATCGCCCTACCTCTCGTCGACGACGAGTTCCACGTCGAGATGCTGCTGGGTGGGCTTTTTTTTGACGACGCGCTCGTCTCTGGAAGACGGCACGCGTATGCAACGCATCGGATCATCGAATACGCAATTTCCGACGATGTCGGGGATGGGACGGCGTCCCGAACAGAAATCGATAGGCGTAGCCCCTGGGGTGCTGGGTTGAGTGCTCCGCCGGATTCCCAGGACTGCTCAGAGATATCCGGCGAAGTTCGTGCTCGCTCCGGAAGAATGAGATGACCCAGTGGCTCTGGTCGCAGCCGAGCATGGCATAGACGAGACGTGCGCCCCGTAAATCTGGGCTACGCCCGCCGGAACCGTATGCGCTCACGCGTGCCCGGCTTCCCCGGACAGCATGGCCGGATCGATGCCCAGCCGGCCGATCGCGCGCTCCCACTTAGTGTCCAGGTCGCGGTCGAAGATCAGATCCCGGTCCGCGGGAGCTGTCAGCCACTCATTGGCTTGGATCTCCGAATCGAGCTGTCCCGGGGACCACCTCGCATAGCCCAGGGCGAAGATTGCCGCGTCCGGCCCGGTGCCCTCGACGATCGCCTGCAGAATGTCCTTGGTCGCGGTCAGCGCCACGTTATCGTCCACCACCAGCGTCTGCTCCGCCTGGAAGTCGGCGGAATGGAGCACGAAGCCGCGGCTCGAATCGACCGGACCGCCGAAATGCACCGGGCGATCCTGCTTGGGCGTGCCCGCGATGCCCAGCTGGTTCATCAGGTCGGCGAACCGGATCTCGTCGTACGTGCGGTTGATGATCAGCCCCATGGCTCCTTCGGGCGAATGTGAGCAGATATAGAGTACGGTGCGGCCGAACCGCGGATCCTGCATTCCCGGCATGGCGATCAGCAGCTGGCCGTTGAGCCAGGTCGGGGTCTCGCAGTGTGGGGCGCGGCGGTGGGGCATCGAGGCTTTGCGGCTCTAGCAAACGGGCAACAGTTCAAACCTATAGTCAACACCGGTTGAACCGGTGCGGCAAGCCTTAGAGCAACATTGGTTCTAAGGCATGGCTCGACAAGCGCTGCCCGGCCGCTTAAGCAGCAGGCGCGGGTGGAGTCCCGTTCATCAGGCCCGTTCAATCAGAGGAGACTCGGATGATCAAAGTTGGCGACAAGATCCCATCGATGACGCTGAAGCGCATCGGCCCTTCGGGCATGGAGGAGGTTTCGACCGACGCGCTGTTCAAGGGCAAGGTCGTGCTCTTCTCCGTGCCGGGCGCTTTCACCCCCACTTGCTCGATGAAGCACCTGCCGGGGTTCATCGACAAGGCAGACGCGTTCGCGGCCAAGGGCGTCGACCGTATCGTCTGCCTCGCAGTCAACGATCCGTTCGTCATGAAGGCATGGAGCGACCACAACAAGGCCGATGGCAAAATCGAGATGCTGCCCGACGGCAACGGCGCGTTTACCGCCGCGCTCGGCCTGGAAATGGACGGTACCGGTTTCGGCCTCGGCAAGCGGGGGCAGCGCTTCGCACTCTATACCGTGGACGGTGTGGTCAAGGACCTGCAGGTGGAAAAGCCCGGCGCGTTCGAAGTGTCGAGCGCGGAGTCGATGCTGGCCCACGTCTGATGGGGCAGGGACGGGCGACAGACTGTCGCCCGTCGTCTCCCCCGCCCGTCATTCCCGCCAAGCTCGGAACTGGCCTGGACAGGTCCGGGTTACCGGATCGCGCGGGCATGGTCATTGCCGGCGCCTCGTGGCAAGGAGGCTCCGAAAATGCTCGGTTGGGCAATCACGTTTTTCGTCATCGCAATCATCGCGGCCGTGCTCGGCTTCGGCGGCATTGCCGGAAGCGCCGTCGCCATCGCGCAAATCCTCTTCGTCATTTTTCTCATCCTGTTCCTGATCTCGCTGGTCTGGCACTTGGTGGCAGGGCGGCGCCCGCCCCCGACCCTCTAAGGCGATCACGGCCGCGAAATCGGGCGAATTTCGCCCGCCGAATGCGCCTTTGGAAAAATCTGAAGCGGGTTGGAATTTTTTGGAACCTTTCTTTGGTCTCGTGGTTCTTACCTTCGACAGGTAGTGACATCCCTCATCCTGTTAGGTCCTGACTTGGAGCTTTCCGTCGCCCCCAGCGACGGGAAGCTCTTTTTTTTACTGCACCGCTACATGCTTCTGATCTCATGGCAATTTCCGGAACTTCGCTCTCGATGCAGGGTTATGCGAGTGTCAAGGCTCTTGGAGATAACCCATGTATAAGGCCCTTTCGATTGCGCTCTGCTTGACGGCCAGTATGGCGTTGAGCGGCTGCGGCAACACGACCGGTGAGCGTGCGCTTTCGGGCGGCGCGATCGGCGCGGGGGGTGGTGCCGCCCTGGGCGCGGTTGCAGGATTTAACCCATTGGTCGGGGCCGCCGTAGGGGGCGTTGGCGGGGCGGCGGTCGGCGCAGCCACAACGCGTTAAAGCGGGCCTTTCCGGCGCTGAGCGAGGTTATCCGTACGCCGCGCGCCCGGGGGCTCCCGTACCCGTGAACATCGTTGTGTGTCCCGCTGGTAATTGCGCTAAAAACCTGTCCTATAGTCCACAGCGCAATGGGTAAAATGATCGCGCGGGCGCCTGCCCGCCGCTTTCGCAAACAGAGTGCATAGAAGATGCCCGATCCGACTGGCGGTCTGACTTGGCTCGCGATCGAGCGGCGTTGAACTCATGGCGGCGAAAAGCGCGCGAAGCATCCTGTTCCGGCTGACGCTAGCCCTTCCGATTCTGCTTCTTCCGATCGCTGCCTATCTGACCGTGCTCGGCTGGTCGATCGCGGACGACTCCGCTACGGCGCGTACGGTGCTGGTTGCCGGCCCCGCCATCCTGCTTGTGGCCGCCGTCGCCGGTATCGCGCTCTCGACCCATTTCCTGGTCAACCGGCCCGCCCGGCGGCTCACCGCCGTGGCGGATGCCTACATACAGGGGGAGTTGTCGGTGCGGCCGGCAATGAGCGGCCCGGCCGAAATCCAGGCACTGGCGGAGAGCTTTGTTGCGCTGGCTGAACGGATCGCGCAGCGGGAGCAGGAATTGCAAGAGTCGATCGAAACCCGGGAGGCGATGCTGCGCGAAATCCACCATCGGGTGAAAAACAATCTGCAGATCGTGACCAGTCTGCTCAACCTGCAGGCCAAGGCGGTGCAGGGCGACAGCGCCCAGCGGGCCTTCAACGACATCCAGACGCGCGTGCGTGCGCTGGCGCTCGTCCATCGCTATCTCTACGAGAGCGACGACCTGCAGTCGGTCAATCTCGGCGCTTTCCTGCAGGAGCTGGCGGCGAGCCTGCAGCTTTCCTACGGCATTTCACAGAATCAGGTTGCAATAGAGGTCGAGGCCGATTCCGTATGGGATTTCTCCGACCGCGCCGTCCCGCTCGCCCTCTTCATGACCGAGGCGATGACCAATGCATTGAAGCACGCTTTCCCGCAGGGCCGGCAGGGCGTCATTCGCATCGTGCTAAAATCCCTGCCCGACGGCGTGGTCCGCTTCAGCGTGGAGGACAACGGCGTCGGCCTCTCCGAAGCGCAGGCGATCGCTCAAGGCGGGCAAGCGAGCCTCGGCATGTCGCTGATCAAGGCGTTCGCCCGCCAAGTCGACGGCAAGCTGACGATCAGTGGACCGCCCGGCACGATTGTGACCATCGAGTTCGTCAGCAAGTTCGAGCCGCCCAAGCTCGCCCACGGCGGTCTGCCTCGCCTCTAGTATCCGATCGGAGCGTAAGTCGCAGAGCGATTGGCTTGCTCAAGCAGCGGGAAGCCAATCTGCCGTGTGTTAAGCCTACGAAGCGGCAAAGCTCATTTTTTGCTCTGCCGCTGGTCGTTGCTTGCGCGCGGGCGGCGGCGCAACAGCTGCAGCACCTCCGGCCGGGCGCCGATCGCCAAGCCGATGACGGCGGCGGCTAGCGCCATCCCGGGCGCCGCCTTCCGCAACTCCTTGGCTAGCCTCTGGCCGAGTGCAATACCGGCGTCTAAGTCCGGCTTGCTCAGGCCAATCACCGACGACCGCCCCGAGCCCGGGCGGCTTAGCCGGCGGCCGAGCAGGGCGAGCGCGATCAGCACCAGGTTGCCGCCGACCAGGATTGCCGCGGCACTCTCCTGGTCGAACTCCGCGGCGAGCCATCGGTCAATCAACACGTACAAGAACGCGAGCGCGGCCAGCGCCAGAACGGCCAGCACCGCATAGAACACGATGGTCCCGATCACCCGGTTCAGCATCTGGCGCAGGACATGGCGGCCGACATAAGCGCCGACTCGTTCGCGCAGCAGAAGCGAGATCAATCCCTTCATCGGGGGCGAACCGGGCAGGACGCCCGGTTCATCGATCGAGGATCCGGCCGAATAGAACTCCGACGCCGAAGGCGATCAGGATGCTGGCGAGAGGCCTCTCCTCGATGCGGTCGGTCAGATCGTCCAGCGCCTGCCGCCCATGCTGCTTGGCGTCGCCCGCGATCGTGTCGAAGCGGCCGCGCAGCTGCGCCACCTGGTCGTGCACGGTTTCAGAGGTCACATCCCTGAGCGCGTTGCTCAGCTTGGAAATATCCTCTCGCAATTTCGCCAGATCCGTCTTCACGGTATCGAACTCGCTTTCGAGATTGCGCGTGGTCATGTTGTCCACCTTTCGAAGGGATGCCGCCCGCGAACACGTAGCGACACCTGTTTTGATTTCCAGCGACTCTACGTATCTTGGCTTCGATTCAACCTTGTGTGAGGCTAAGGATGGGTATGCTGCGCCAGAACGGCGCCGAACGTGGTAGCCCGGATGAGTGTGTCATACCAAGCGTCCCGCCGCTTCTGTTTTGGCGAAATAACAAACGAATGCAAGATGGCTGAAAAAAATGGAAAGCTGACATCCCCTGCTGACGCGCTTCAATCGGGTCCAGCTGTCAAACCCGTCCGCCGGGCGATGGTTCCTCGACAGCCGCGGGCGCGCCATGAAGCGGACACATTTTGGCATCTCGCGTGTTCAAGCCTGTGCCGGATCGTGGCGATCACCTGTTTTCCAAGTACTGTCGCGTATGCCGCCCGGCTGGGGGTGCGCATGCGGGCCATCGAGTAGAGTCGGAGGGGTTGTGGAAAAGAAGCAGAGTTCCCAGCGAAAGGAGGCGCGCGCCACGCGCCAGATGCGGACGTCCGCGCCAGAGCGCGGCGCACTCGATACGACGTTTGATAGCTGGCTGGAGAACAAACTGAAGACGGCCTATAGCTCGGTGCTCGACGAGCCGATTCCGGACGATCTGATTCGCCTGATCTCGCAAAAGCTGAAGGATTAGCAGCCTGGAGTCCGGCCATCTCTCGTTGGTCGTTATTCCCGCGCAAGCGCATAGGCGCAAACTTATGCTGATGAATGTGCGTCCATGATCCTGAGCCGACGTCCCGACGGAAGTCGGGTCCCAATTTTCAGCCGTCGCGAAAGCCGATAAGTGGATCCCGACTTTCGTCGGGACATCGGCTTTGGATTTGACTGGCGGCGCGGTGACCGGCTTGGTCGGTCAACTTCGGTTATGTCAGCGCTGATGCCCTAAACCGTCGCGGCAGGCTTCGCCGCTTGCGGGGCGGAGAAGGACAGCGCCTGCACGATTGCCACTTTAAGCGTTTCCGGGTCGAACGGCTTGGTCACGATGAAGGCGGGTTCCACACGGTCGCCCGTCAGGAGCCGCTCGGGGAAGCCGGTGACAAAAATGACCGGCGAATCCATGGACCGCATGATCTCCTGCACCGCGACGATCCCGCTGTCGCCCTCCTGCAGCTGGACGTCGGCCAGGACCAAGCCCGGCCGGTGCTTGCGGGCAAGTTCGACCGCCTCGGCTTGGCGGGCCGCGACGCCCACCACCTCGTGGCCCAGCGATTCGACGATGCCGGCGATATCCATCGCGATGACGGGTTCGTCTTCGATGATCAGCACGCGCGTCGTCGCTTGGCGGCGCAGCTCCTGCCTGGCGGCATCGAGCTTCCGCACGACGTCGGCTTCATCGAGATCCAGGATCCGGGCGGCCTCGGCTGTCGAGAACCGCTCGAGCGCGATCAGCAGCAGAACCTGGCGCTCTATGGAGGGCAGGGCAGCCAACTGCTGATGCAGGCTTTCCTCCGCGGCGCCCTCCGGGGCGTCCGCCTTCGGAATCGCGCTATCGACGATGTCCCAGGCATCATGGAATACCGCGAAAAGCTCCACCCTGAGATCGCCGGCGGCCTTGATCCGTTCCGGCTCCGCCAGGATGGCTTCGAGGCAAAGCCGGACATACTGATCGCCGGTTTCCTGCGACCCTGTCAGCGCCCGCGCGTACCGTCTCAAATAGGGCAGAAGGCGAACAATATCGTGCGAGACGCTCATCAATACGACCTCACTTCAATTTCCCTGGCCGTCTGCGTCCGTCGCGCGCGACTCTGCGGCCCTCTTTCCGCTCCGTCGGCATCGTGCCGCCGGTGCCATGAATGGTGATCCTTGAATGTCCCACGCCGAAGTATGGCATATGCGCGGTGTGAACACCGAAAGTCTTTTTTGACTATCCCACCGCGCGACGCAACGTTTCTGCCGCGCGATTTGTTTCGTGTCTCTTCTCGCCGGCCTGTGCCAGCACGCGCTTCAGTTCGCCGCGGGCGCGATTGAGCCGGGATTTGATGGTGCCGACGGCGCAGCCGCAGACATCTGCCGCTTCTTCGTAGCTCAGCCCGGCTGCCGATACCAGCACCAGGATTTCACGATGCTCGGCCGACATCTGCTGCAGTGCCGCGCCCACCTCGTTGACCTCGACCACGTTCTCCTGATTGGGCGCTGCCGGCAGAGCCCCTTCCGGGATTTCGCCGATCGTCTCGACCTCGATGCGGTTGCGGCGAAGCCCGTTGATGTAGTGATTACGCAGGATCGTCATCAGCCAAGCCTTCAGGTTCGTACCCGGCTGGAACTGCTCTTCCGCTGCCAGGGCCTTGAGGATGGTATCATTGACCAGGTCGTCAGCGCGGTCGCGATGGCCGGTCAGCGCACGGGCGACCGCGCGCAAATGCGGCAGATGGCCGACCAGGTCCCGGCGGAACCCCTGATCCGCCGACGACTCGGGATGGTGAGTCGGGGCTCCTTCGCCGCGGTCGCGACCAGCGCTCTGCTTGCTTTCGATCATGCGTGCTCTTCAAGGGGCGTGGCTCGACAAAGGGGTGCTCTGGTGAACCGTTCATCCTTCCCTCACATGGGATCGTGACGGCAAAAGGGAAGCATAAACAAAATTCTTTAGGAGCGGGACGACCCCTGGGAGCCTGCGCCCATCGTCGGGAATAAATCCCCTCATAGAAGCAATATCGCCTGGTGGCCCAAGGGTTCCAATCCATATCGCTTTCGTCTACGCAGGCAGCATGCGAGTCCGTGATGTCGTGCTGGCGCTGTTCGCCATGAGCCTGTGGGGCTTGAACTTCGCCGTGGCCAAGATTGCGCTCGGCGAGTTTCCGCCGATTCTGCTGGCTGCGCTGCGCTTCACGCTCGTCGCCGCGATCCTGATTCCAGCCCGCCCACGGCTTATCCGCCCTCGGTCCATCGCCGCTCTAGGACTAACATTGGGGCTGCTCCATTTTCCAATGGTCTTTTGCGGGTTGCGTCTGCTCGACGCATCGACTTCCGCAGTCGTGCTGCAGCTGCAGGTGCCGTTCGGCGTGCTTCTCGCCGCGCTCTTGATCGGTGAGCGGCTCCGCTGGAAGGACTGGGTCGGCATGGTCATCGCCTTCCTCGGAGTCGCGCTTATCGCCGGCGCGCCACGGCTGGGCGGCAGCCATCTGGGCCTCGCCTTCCTCATCGCCGCCGCCTTCGGCTGGGGGCTCTCGACCGTCCAGCTCAAGAAGATCGGCCCGATCGATCCGCTGACGCTGAACGGCTGGCTTGGCCTCTTTATCGCCATCGAGCTCTGGATCCTGAGCGCCGTGCTCGACGGGTCGCCGCTCGCCACGGTCGCGCATGCCAGCTGGCGAGGCTGGATCGGCGTGTCCTACACCGCGATCGTGTCGACCGTCATTGCCTACGGCCTGTGGGCATATCTGGTGAACCGCTACCCGGTCGGCCGGACGCTGCCCTTCATGCTGACGATTCCGCTGTTCGCGATCCTGGGCGGCATCGCGCTCAACGGCGACCGGTTGACCGCCGACATGCTGGCGGGGGGCGTGCTCACTTTGGCGGGCGTCGCGCTGATCGTGCTGTGGCGGCCGCGTCCGCTGCCGAAGCCGGCGGCCAGCGTCGCCTGATGCTCGCCCCAATTGGCGCCGGAGCCGGCTGGCGGGACCGCCCATCCCCCAATCATGGCCCGCGCCGCGGCGGTGGCGCCATCGATATGCTGATTCTCCATTACACCGGCATGGCCGACACCGAAAGCGCGCTCAGCCGCCTGTGTGACCCGGCCGCCGAGGTCAGCGCACATTATCTCGTCGACGAAGGCGGGACGGTCTGGCGGCTGGTGCCGGAGGGACGGCGGGCGTGGCACGCCGGCCTCGCTTCCTGGGCCGGCGAGCGCGACGTCAACAGCCGTTCGATCGGCATCGAGCTGGCCAATCCCGGCCACGGGCCCGATTATCACCGCTATCCTGAGCCGCAGATGGCAGCGTTGGAGATGCTTTGCCGCGACGTCCTCGCACGCCATCCCATTCCGTCCCATCGCGTGCTTGGCCATTCGGACGTGGCACCCGGCCGCAAGATCGATCCCGGGGAGCTATTCGACTGGCCGCGATTGGCCCGCGCCGGCGTTGGCCTCTGGTCGGATGCCGCCGCCGATCGGGCGCCGGACGCTGCCGATCCCAGGCCCCTGATGCGCCGCTTCGGCTATGAAGATGCCTCACCGGACGCGATCGCTGCGTTCCAGCTTCATTTCCGACCGCGCGCAGTGACCGGGATCGCTGACGCCGAAACCCTGGCCCGCCTGGCCGATTTGCTGGATCGGGCCGGTTTGGCGTAACCTCTCTCCGCGTCAGGCGGCCGGATGATCGCTGGCGGCCAAGGCTTTCAAGCCGAAGCCGCTGGAGGAAAGTCCGGGCTCCACGGAAAGACGGTGCCGGGTAATACCCGGCGGGGGCGACCCCAGGGACAGTGCCACAGAGAACAGACCGCCGATTCCGTGCTCACACGGAAGGCAAGGGTGAAACGGCGCGGTAAGAGCGCACCGCGCCCTCGGTAACGAGGGCGGCACGGCAAACCCCACCGGGAGCAAGATCGAATAGGGGCGGCACGGCGGTTTGACCGCCAGGCGATTCCGCGCTGCCGCCCGGGTGGATCGCGCGAGGCGTCCGGTAACGGACGTCCCAGAGGAATGATCATCCCCCGGTTTCGACCGGGGACAGAACCCGGCTTACAGGCCGCCTGACGCCAACTTCGTCAATTCTTGAGTTCAAGGAACAAATACGGAACTTTATATCGCGGCAATTTTAGACGACCTGGAAGGTGTCTTGAGGAGACATGAAGGACCAGCAGACTACTGCGAACACTCGCAAGTAACGGGTAAAAGAACGGGAAAAATTGCCCGTTTCCCGTTGTATCCCAATTTTGCCCATGTTACACCCATGCTTTCCCAGGTGTTGGGAAAACCCGGGACGCATGCGCGCTGGAGGAGGCGTCCGGGGGCAACCGGGCAAAGGTGGGCTGGACGCACTGGCAATGTCGGCGGGCCTGAACACGAAACTGTTCTTCGCGACCCATGTGACTCGGATCGATGGGAAAGGCCGAGTCGTGTTCCCGGCACCCTTTCGCGCCGCCTTGACCGCTCGCGAATCCGCCGGCGCAGTGATCTTCCGTTCCCCCGCCGACCAAGCGATCGAGGGCATCACCGCCGAGCGGATGCTGCATATGAGCGGCGCGCTCGAAAGCCTCTCCCCGTTCGCGCCCGAGCGGGCGTTCTTCGAGACGGCCATCTTTGGAACCGCCCAGGCACTGCAGATCGACGGCGAGGGGCGTTGCTCCCTGCCGCGCACGCTGCTCGACGAGGTCGGGATCGGCAACGAGGTGGCTTTCCTCGGGCGCGGCGCCACCTTCCAGATCTGGGACCCCGCGGTCCTGGGCGCCCGCGCTGCCGAAGCGGTTCAAGCGCTCAAGACCGGTGCGATCTCGTTCCCCACGCTGCCGGCGGGTGTGCTGTGACCACGGCGCCGCACATTCCGGTGCTGCGCGACGCGGTCGTGCGTGCGCTGGCGCTCAAGGATGGCGGCCGCTATGTCGACGGCACCTTCGGCGCCGGCGGCTACAGCGAAGCCTTGCTCGCCGGTGCGGATTGCCATGTTTGGGGTATCGATCGCGACCCCGGTGCACTGGCGCTCGGTGACGCGCTGGCGGCGCGGTTCCCCGGCCGGCTTGATCTGATCGAAGGCAATTTCGGTGACATGGACCGTCTGCTCGCCGATCGCGGCGTCGCCGCCGTCGACGGCGTGGCGCTGGATCTCGGTATTTCATCGATGCAGATAGACCGGCCGGAGCGCGGCTTCTCCTTCAGAAGCGACGGGCCGCTCGACATGCGGATGAGTGGACAAGGGCAGAGCGCCGCCGACCTGATCAACACGCTGCCCGAGGCGGAGCTCGCGCGGATCATCCACGAATTCGGCGAAGAGCGGTTCGCCCGCCGCATCGCCGCCGCCATCGTCCGGGCCCGGCCGCTCAGCCGGACCGGCGCGCTGGCGGAAATCGTCCGCAAGGCGGTTCCTCGCAAGGGCGACACGATCGATCCGGCGACCCGCACCTTCCAGGCGCTGCGCATCGCCGTCAATGACGAGCTGGGGGCGCTCGCCCGCGGCCTTGGCGCGGCCGAGCGGCTGCTGGCGCCCGGCGGCCGGCTGGCTGTGGTGACGTTCCACTCTCTGGAGGATCGCCCGGTCAAGCTCTTCCTGCAGCAGCGCGCCGGCAGGATGCCGGGCGGGTCGCGCCATCTTCCCACCACAACCGCCCATCGCGCGCCATCATTTCGCCTGCTTGCCAATAAACCAATTGAGGCCGACGCGGCCGAGATCGCCCGGAACCCCCGGGCCCGTTCGGCCAAGCTTCGCGCTGCCGAGCGAACCTCGGCGCCGCCGTGGCCTCGCGACCTTGCACTGGGAGAAGCCGCATGATCCGCATTACCACGCTGCTTTGGGTTGCGCTCCTGGCTGTGGCCGGAGGCACGGTCATGAATGTCAGCTACAAGGTTCGACACGTGGAACGGCACATCGCCGAGCTTCAGCGCGACATGCGGCAGGAGCAGGAGGCGATCCGCATCCTGGGCGCGGAATGGGATACGCTGAACGATCCGCAGCGGATCGACGGCTTGTCCAAGCGCTATCTTTCCTTGGCGCCTACGCCGGTTCAGCGCGTCGTCACCCTTGACGACATTCCTATGAAGCCGTCCGCCCAGGCCCTGGCCAAGCTCGAGACCGCCCAGCCCGGCAAGCCGGCCTCAGCGCGGCCCACCGATCGCAAACCTGAGCTTATGACCAGGGCCGGCGGCATACCGGCGGTGGATGGCGTCGGCCTCATCCTGGCCCGAGTCGAGCGGCACGAATGAAGGCGCGCTCGAATGTCGTTCCGCTCGAGGGGGTGATCGGCAGGGACCGGTCCGGGCCCGCCTTGCCCGAAAGCCTGGCCCAGCCGGCATCAACCATAGTCACCGTTGACGGCGCCCAGCGCCAGGCGCTTGAACAGGCGCGCACGCGGCTTCTGGTTGTCGGCGCGCTGTTCGCAATGGCGCTGCTGGTTGTCGGGGGACAGCTCACGGTCCTCGCCCTGTCACGGGGCGGCGCTTCGCCGATGCAGGCACGGCTGGCGCCGCCGCCGGACCAGCTCGTGCGCGCCGATATTCTCGACCGCAACGGCCGCGTTCTGGCCACCTCGATCGCCACCGCCTCGCTGTTCGCCGATCCATCCAAGATCATCGATGCGTCGGACGCGGCGGGCCAGCTGACGAAGCTGTTTCCCGAGGTCAGCTACGGCGAGTTCCTGCAGAAGCTGCAGGGTAAAGGCAGGTTCGTCTGGCTGAAACGCCACCTGACGCCGAAGCAGCAATACCAGGTGAACCAACTCGGCATTCCCGGCGTCGGCTTCCAGCCCGACGAGCGCCGCCTCTATCCTGAAGGCAGCGAGGTCGCGCAGGTCATCGGCTATACCGACGTCGACAGCCATGGCATCGCCGGCATCGAGCAATATTTCGACGGCTATCTCGGCAAGGGCACCTCGCCGCTCACCCTCTCGATCGACATCCGTCTCCAGCACATCCTGCATCGGGAGGTGGCGGCGCAGATCGATGAATTTCATGCGATGGGCGGCGGCGGCCTTATTATGGACACCGAAACCGGCGAGATTCTGGCCATGGTGTCGCTGCCCGATTTCGATCCTGAACAGCCCGAGGCAGATCCGAAGCCGCCGCCCGGCGAGCCCGACCCGCATTTCAACCGGATGACGCTCGGCGTCTACGAGATGGGCTCGATTTTCAAAGTCTTCAACACGGCGCTTTGTCTTGACAGCGGCAAGGTCAAGGTCACCGACTATTTCGATGCGTGGCATCCGATCCATATCGGTCGCTTCACTATCCACGATTTCAAGGGCGACGAACTGCCTGGATATTCGTCCGTTGCCAAGATATTCGAGATATCCTCGAATAACGGTTCGGCGCAGATGGTGAAGCAGGTGGGACCCGAGGCGCAGGAGCGCTTCATGGACCAGTTGGGCCTGACCCGGAAGATGTCGCTCGAGGTGCCCGAGATCGGCACCCCGGAGATCCCGCATCCCTGGCGGCCGATCAATATGCTGACGATCGCGTTCGGCCACGGCATCTCGGTGACCCCGGTTCAGCTCGTCAGCGGCATCTCGGCGATCGCCAATGGCGGCATTCTGCGGCCCGCCACCCTGATCAAGCGGCCGGACGGCGACGTACCCAGGGGCGTGCGGATCATCTCGGAGGAAACCTCAGACACGATGCGCCGGCTGATGCGGTTGGTCGTGACCGGGGGCACCGCCAAACAGTTCGGCAACGTTCCGGGCTATCTCGTCGGCGGCAAGACCGGCACCGCGGAGAAGATCATGCTGAACGGCGCCTATGCCAAGAAGCACGCGAACCTCTCTTCCTTCGTCGGCGTCTTCCCGATGACCGGCCCGCGCTATGCGGTATTCGTCACGATCGACGAGCCGCACGGCAACAAGAAGAGCGCTGGATTTGAGACTGGTGGCTGGGTCGCGGCGCCGGCGGTGGCGCGGGTGATCTCGTCAATGGGGCCATTGCTTGGTATTCCGCCCGTCGATGCTGATTCGCCGATCGTCCAGGCGAAGATGGAAATCGACGTGAACCCGATCGGCCGCCGCATTGCGCCTAATTGACCTCATGAACCGTTCCCTCACACTCGGCGAACCGCCATTCGCGCCCGCCGGCCTCGCCGCGCCCCCCGATTTCACGCAAATCGAGGTCGCCGGCCTGACAGCGGACTCGCGCGCGGTCAAGCCGGGTTTCCTCTTCGCGGCGCTGCCCGGCGCGAAGCTTGCAGGCACGGATTTTATCGCCGAGGCGGCGAGCCGTGGCGCCGTGGCTGTACTTGCGCCCGAAGGAACGCGACTGCCTCTGGGCTTGTCGCTGCCGGTCATTGAGGACAGGCTGCCGCGGCTGCGCTTTGCGCGGATGGCCGCCGCCTTCCATGAGCGCCAGCCGGACGTCGTTGTCGCCGTCACCGGCACGAGCGGCAAAAGCTCGACAGTCGCCTTCGCCCGCCAGCTTTGGCGCCAGCTCGGCCTCAGCTCCGCCAGCCTCGGCACGCTCGGCATCGACTCCGACCCGATCACCCGCTATGGCGCGCTCACCACCGCCGATCCGGTCCAGCTTCATGCCGACTTGGCCGTCCTGGCCGAGGCAGGCGTTACCCGCGCCGCAATGGAAGCCTCCTCGCACGGTCTTGACCAGTACCGGCTCGACGGCGTGCGCCTCCGCGCCGCCGGCTTTACCAGCTTCGGTCGCGACCATCTCGACTACCATCCCACCGTCGACACCTATTTCGCCGCCAAGCTCCGCCTGTTCACCGAGGTGCTGCAGCCGGACGGTGTCGCAGTGCTCAACGCCGACATCCCGGAATTCGACCGGCTCGCGGCCGCTGCCAAGGCGGCCGGACGCAACGTCCTCTCCTACGGCCGCCAGGGCTGCGATCTGCGCGTCGCCCGCCACGAAGCCGTACCCCATGGTCAGCGCGTGCTGCTCGAGACGCCCGCGGGTACCGGCGAATTCACCCTGCCGCTCGCCGGCGGCTTCCAGGTCATGAACGCCCTCTGTGCGCTCGGCCTCGTCGTCGCCGCCGAGATCGACGATCTGCCCGCGTTTGCGCGCGACCCGAGATTCGGCCGGCTGATCGCCGCGTTGGGCCAGCTTCAGGGCGTCCGCGGCCGGCTGGAGCTGGTCGCCACTCTGCCTAACGGGGCCTCGGTCTATGTCGACTATGCCCATAAGCCGGATGCGCTGGTCGCGGTGCTGGACGCGCTTCGACCACACGTAACGGGAAAGCTGTTGGTAGCCTTCGGCTGCGGCGGCGACCGCGACCCCGGCAAGCGCCCGTTGATGGGCGAGATCGCCACCCGGCGGGCCGATATGGTCATCATTACCGACGACAATCCGCGCAGCGAAAACCCCGCCCTGATCCGCCGGGCGATCCTCGCCGCCGCGTCGGGCGCTGTGGAGATCGGCGACCGCACCGAGGCGATCCGCGCCGGCATCCGGGCGCTCGGCCCCGGCGACATCTTCGTCATCGCCGGCAAGGGGCACGAACAGGGCCAGATCGTCGGCGGCACGGTGATCCCGTTCGATGACGCGTCGGTGGCGCGCGCCGCCGTGGCGGAGCTGTTCTCATGACCCCGCTCTGGACCGCGCGCGAGACCGCTGAAGCAACCGGCGGCGAGATCGTCCCGGGCGCATTATGGACCGCCCAGGGCGTGTCGATCGACACACGTGCCATTGCACAGAGCGACTTGTTCGTCGCGCTCAAGGGCCCGCGCTTCGATGGGCATGATTTTGTCGCCGCTGCGCTCGACCACGGCGCTGCCGCAGCCATGGTCGATCGGCGTCCGGAAAACGTCGACCCGGCCCGGCTGCTCGCGGTCCCCGACACGCAAGCGGGACTTGAAGCGCTCGCACGCGCGGCCAGGGCGCGTACGGCTGCGAAGATCGTCGCCGTCACCGGCTCAGTCGGCAAGACCGGCACCAAGGAGGCACTGTGGAGCCTGCTGGCCCGGCAGGGCGCCACCCATGCCAGCGCCGGCAACCTCAACAACCAGATCGGCATGCCGCTCTCGCTCGCCCGCATGCCGGCGGCGTCGCGCTTCGGCGTGTTCGAGATCGGCATGAACCACGCCGGCGAGATCGCGCCTCTGTCGGCGATGCTCCGTCCGCAAGCAGCAATCATCACGAACGTCGAGGGGGTCCACCTGGAATATTTCTCCAGTGTCGAGGCGATTGCCGACGCCAAGGCTGAAATCTTCGCCGGTCTCGATGCCGACGGCGTCGCCATCCTCAATCGCGACAATGCGCATTTTGCGCGGCTCGCCGCAGCGGCCACTTCGCGCGGCATCGGCCGCATCTGGAGCTTCGGCGAAGCTGCCGAAACGGGCGCGCGGCTGGTCTCGGCTGAGGTGGATGCAACCGGCTCCACGGCCGAGGCCGTTGTGCTGGGCCGGCGGGTGCGGTTCCGCCTCAATATCCCCGGCCGGCACCAGGTGCTGAACGCGCTGGCGGTCCTGCTGGGCGTTGCCGCGCTTGAGGCTGACGTCGCCGAGGCCGCGGCTTCGCTGACTGACCTTAAACCGGTCAAGGGGCGCGGCGTCACCGAAGACATCACGATCGCCGGCGGCACCCTTCGCCTGGTCGATGAAAGCTACAACGCCAGCCCGGCCGCGATGCGCGCCGCCTTCGCCGTGCTCGCGATGACGGCCCCAGGTCCCGGGGGCCGCAAGCTGGTGGCGCTGGGCGACATGCTGGAGCTGGGCATCCGCGCCGAAGCCGATCACGCCGGACTCGCGGCCGACCTCGTCGCCGCAGGTGTGGACCAGGTGTTCACCGCTGGCCCGCTGATGCGCCATCTGCATGACGCCCTGCCGGCCGCGCTCCGTGGCGCCCATGCCGGACAATCGGCGGCCCTGGCCCCGATCGTGGCCGCCGCCGCGCGGCCCGGCGACATCGTCCTGGTCAAGGGTTCAGCCGCGTCCCGCATGGGAACGGTGGTCGTGGCGCTCCGCGAGCTTGAGGCCGGGGCTCCGAGGGTTCGCGATGCTGTATGACCTGACGCTTCCCTATGCCGGCAAGTACGTGCTGGCCAACCTGCTGCGGTACGAGACCTTCCGCACCGGCGGCGCAGTGATAACGGCGCTCTTCATCTGCTTCGTGTTCGGACCCGGCATCATCCGCTGGCTCAAGTCGCGCCAGGGCGCCGGCCAGCCGATCCGCACCGATGGTCCCGAGACGCACCTTAAGAAGCAGGGTACCCCGACCATGGGCGGCGTCATGATCCTGCTCGCCGTCATCCTGTCGACCCTGCTGTGGGAAGACCTCACCAACCCATACACCTGGATTGTGCTCCTCGTGACTGTGGGCTTCGGCGCCATCGGCTTCGGCGACGACTATCTGAAGCTGACCAAGCGCAATTCGAAGGGCTTGCCAGGCCGGCTGAAGCTCGTCTGGCAGATTGCCATCTCCGCGGTTGCCGCGATTCTGATTGCGCTCGTCACCCGCCTGCCGCTCGGAACCGAGCTCGCCATCCCGTTCCTCAAGGACGTGGTCATCAATTTCGGCTGGTTCTTTCCGATCTTCGCGATCGTGGTCATGGTCGGCACCTCGAACGCAGTTAACCTGACCGACGGGCTCGACGGGCTCGCCATCGTTCCGGTGATGATCGCCAGCGCCTGCTTCGGACTCATCGCCTATCTGGTCGGCAACGTCGTCTTCTCCAATTACCTGCAGCTGCAGCATGTCGCCGGCACCGGCGAGCTCACCGTATTCTGCGGCGCGATGGTGGGGGCCAGCCTCGGCTTCCTCTGGTTCAACGCTCCGCCGGCAGCGGTGTTCATGGGCGACACCGGCTCGTTGTCGGTCGGCGGCGCGCTCGGCGCCATCAGCGTCATCACCAAGCACGAGATTGTGCTGTTTATCATTGGCGGCCT
>CAZVYC010000040.1:11488-27710 GCA_964631425.1 uncultured Rhodospirillales bacterium | reverse complement strand
GGGCAATACCCATCGCGCCGAGTTCTGCATCGACAAGCTCTACTCGCCGGATGGGCCCGCGGGCCGTCTGGGGCTGCTCGAGCTCCGGGGCTTCGAGATGCCGCCGCACGCGGAGATGAGCCTGGTCCAGCAGCTGCTGGTTCGCGCGCTGATCGCCTGGTTCTGGAACCGGCCCTATGCGACCCGGCTGGTGCGGTGGGGCACCGACCTGCACGACCGGTTCATGCTGCCCTATTTCGTGGAGCAGGATTTGCGCGGCGTGCTGGAGGATCTGTCTCTGGCCGGCTTCCCGTTCGACCCGGCCTGGTTCGCGCCGCATATGAATTTCCGCTTCCCGATCAACGGGAAGGTCGCGCAGCGGGGCATCGAACTAGAGGTTCGCCATGCGCTCGAGCCCTGGCATGTGCTGGGCGAGGAGGCCGGCATGGGGGGCACGGTGCGGTTCGTCGACAGCTCGGTCGAGCGGCTGCAGGTACGCGTGACCGGTATGACCGGCGAGCGGCACGCCGTGTCGTGCAACGGCTGGCGGCTGCCCCTCCATGCTACGGGCGTTGAAGGCGAATACGTCGCGGGCGTGCGCTTCCGCGCCTGGAGTCCGCCCTCGGGGCTGCACCCGACAATCCCGGCGCACGGCCCGCTAGTGTTCGATCTGTTCGACAGCTGGTCGGGTCGCTCGATCGGCGGCTGCACCTATCATGTGAGCCATCCGGGCGGGCGCAACTTCCAGACCCTGCCGGTGAACGCGCACGAAGCCGAAGGACGGCGGCTCGCCCGTTTCGAGCCGTTCGGCCATACCACCGGACTGTTCGAGCCGCGCGATCCGGGCGTCAACCCGGACTTCCCGATGACGCTGGATTTGAGACGGGTTTAGGGGGTAGCGGCGGCGGAAGTGCCACCGTCCTCAAGCCGCCGCCGGTTCACCGTAAAGCGCGCAGAAGCGATCCATAGAAAGGGTCCGGCGTTCGACCGCGCCCTCGCCAAACTCCGGAAATTCGAGGCTGAACTGGACGTGCGAGATGCCCGCGCCGTCGGATACGACAGCGATGACCGTGGCGGTCTCCACGGTGCCCGGAGGGCCGACCCGCCGAAAGCTGGCTCCTTTGTTGAGCGCCATATGCGCCCCCATATCCCTACGCCACCACATAGAGTTCACCTTGTCTGAGGTCCTGCCTGGCGGAGTATGCGCAGCAGAATGTTAAGATCAGATTACCGTTTCGCGGGCGGCTGATGGGGAGGCACCATTAGCGGATGGAGCGGGCACCATTAAATGTTATTTTATTTACACGATCTAGAGCCTTGTCCGATTGAAGGCCCCCCCGGCGGTACTCAGATCCTCTCTGAGGGCTCGTGGCCGCTTCTGGTGTGTCCACGCAGGTAACTACAGTGCCGCGCCGTTATCCTGATATCGGGAGCCGGCGAGCTTTGTTGCGCGTTGGCCAAGGGTGTGGCGGCAGCTGAGCGGCTCGGCAGGAGGGAAGCGATGGAGCATAGGATAATCTGGACATATATCCGGCTGGCCGCGGCGGCGACCACGCTGATCGGCGCGGTGCCCGCGCTCGCCAAGCCGGTCTGCCTGCCGTCCTACCAGATCGATCATACGGAGGTGCCGAACGACCGCACGATCCTGTTCTACATGCGCAACCATAAGCTGTGGAAGAATACGCTCGTCAATGACTGCGTCGGCCTCAGAATCAATACACGGGGCTTCACCTACGCGCCGACCGATCCCGGCAGCGACGAGATTTGCGACAACCTGGTGACGATCAGGCTGAATGATACCGGCCAGGTTTGCCTCTTGGGCAAATTCGAGCCGGCCGAGCCGGCGCCGAAGGCGCCATAGGAAAACAGTCCGGCTGCCAGCGGGCCGGGAGTGAGGATGACATGAAGCACGTTATGAAGATTGGTCCCGGTCCGGCGCGGGCGTTCGCCGGTACCATTGTCGGCATTTCCCTGTTGGGCAGCACGCCGGCCTGGGCGGTTTCCGACTGCATTCCCTCGGACAAGATCGACCACACCGCGGTGCCCAACGACCAGACGGTGCTGTTCTTCATGCGCGACCACAAGGTCTGGCAGAACACGCTGACCAGCAAGTGCGTCGGCCTTGCGATCGACCCCGGCGGCTTCACCTATACCGTGACAGTTCCGGAGACCCGTGAACTCTGCGCCCGGGCGACGATCCATCTCAACCGAACGGGGCAACCTTGCCTGCTGGGCGAATTCACGCCGGTCGTCCCGCCGCCGACGACCGCCGCGCAGTAATCTTGATCAACCCGCCGTGTAGCCCCCGTCGACGTAGATCGTCTGGCCGGTGATGAACCCGGCAGCGGGGGAGGCCAGGAAGACCAGCAGGCCGGTCACGTCGTCGACCTCGCCCAGACGGCCGAGCGCCGTGCGGCGCAAGACCTGGCCGTACAGTTCGGGCTGGGTGCGGACGAGCTCGCGGTTAAGGTCGGTCACGATCACCGTGGCGCC
Source organism: uncultured Rhodospirillales bacterium (assembly GCA_964631425.1). GTDB lineage: Bacteria > Pseudomonadota > Alphaproteobacteria > BOG-932 > Roseiterribacteraceae > BOG-932. Next base: position 25,238 of record CAZVYC010000040.1, on the reverse strand, counting down.
GATCGTGTTCACGGTAATGCCAAAGGGCCCCAGTTCGAAGCAGAGCGCGGCGCCCAAATTGGCCAGGCCGGCTTTGCTCGCGGAATAGACAGTGCGCGAGGCCATGCCGCGGCCGGACAGGACCGAGCCCATATTGATGATGCGACCGCGCTTGCGCTCGATCATGCCGGCCGAGAAGGCGCGGGTGCAGAGGAAGGCGCCGGTCAGGTTGACGTCGATGACCCGCTGCCATTCCTCAAGGGGCAGGTCGGACATCAGCTTGGGCGAGGTGATCCCGGCATTGTTGAACAGGATGTCGGTCGGGCCCAGCGCTTGATGCACCGTGGAGACGGCCGCCTCGACCGCCGCCTCGTCGGTGACTTCGGCCTCGACGACCGCGGCGCGGCGCCCGAGTGCCTCGACCAGGCGGGCGGTTTCCTCAAGCTTGGCGCGGTTGCGGCCGAGCAGGGCCACGTCGGCGCCTGCTTCGGCCAGCGCCACTGCGCCGCCCGAACCGATACCGCCCGAGGCGCCGGTGACGACGGCGACCTGACCCTCCAGGCGGAAGCGGGTCACGCCTCGTCCTCCCGAGGCAGCGTGAAGCAGGACCGGATCTCGATCAGCGCGCGGATGCGATCGAGCAGATGGCGGTACTGCCCGACCATTAGTTCGTCGGCCGAGGCGCAGAGCCGCTCGGCGTCGGCCGCCATGCGGGCGAGGATGAGGTCGTCCTCGGGGAGCTCGCTCATAGCCGGTACCCCGTCTGCCGCTCGTCTTTCCATCGCCGCGCCTTATAGGCGAACTCCGGAAGCTCGGCGCGGCTGCATTCGACAAGCGTGACCCAGATGTTGCAGCGTTCCTTGATGGCGCTTTTCACGGAGTTGAACAACTGCCGGCGCTGCTCGGGCGAGTATTTGAGAACTGCGGGCTCAGCCAGTGCAAGCTTGACCTCGATTTCGGTCTTTCCCTCGCCGGTGGTGTAGACCCGGCCAGCATATTCCGCGATTTCGGGGTGGGCGAACACGGCGGTGTCGATCGCAGACGGCCAGATATTGTTGCCGCGGATCTTCATCATGTCGTCAAAGCGACCGATGGTGCCGCACTCGATCGCGTTCCAGCACCAGGGCGACCCGGTTTCGCCTGCGGGAACAAAGCGCCCGGCGTCACCCGTGCGGAAGCGCACCACCGGCGAGCCCTCGATCGACAAGTTGGTCACCACCATCTCGCCCAATTCGCCGGGCGGGGTGGGCGCGCCGGTATCCGGATCGACGACCTCGAACAGGGTTTCCCATTCGAACAGGTGGATGAGACCGCGCTGACCGTCGGCCGTCACCACGCCTTGGTCGCAGGTCGAGCCGCCGAAACCGGCGCATTGGGTGCTGCCGTAACCCTCCTGCAGCCTGCAGCCCCACAGCGCCTCGATCTTCTGGGCCCACTCGACCGGATAACCTTCGGCCGCGATGAACAATCCGGCCATGCGCGGAAAGGCTTCCTTGGGGTCGATGCCCCGGCGGCCCAGCGCGTCGGTCAGGGTGTGGAGATAATTGGTCGAGGCGTAGATGAAATTGACCTCGCCGATGCGGAGCATCAGGTCGATCTTGGCGTCGGTCGAGAGCGTGCCCCCGACATGGAAGCCGGTGGCGCCGATGACCCGGATGCCCTCGCCCGGTCCCCAGCCGCCGGTGGTGACGCCGCCGGCCGGGACGCAGTTGACTACCATGTGACCGGGACGCAAGCCCGCCAGGAACCACGGCAGGGCATGGAGATAGCCCTGCATGTGGACGTCGCGCTGGCTGCGGCCATAGATCTCCTGGCCTTGCCCCGACGTGCCTCCGGTCATGTTGACCATCGCCACCTGCTCGCGCGGGATCGACAGCCGCGTGCCGAAAGGCGGGTGCTCGATCTGATCGGCGAGGAAGTCGGCCTTGGTCGAGACGGGGAACTTTTCCCGAAACGCGGCCAGCGAGGTGACGTTGTCGGGCGCAAGCTCGGCGGCCTCCATGCGGAGTCGATAATAGGGGCTGTCCCGGTAAAGGCGGGCAAGCTGGCGCTTGAGCTTCGCGAATTGCAGCGCTTCCAGTTCCGCACGACTGAGGTCTGCGATATGGGCGAGCAGCGGCGAGGCCGCGAAGGGAGACGCGTTGGTCATTGCACGGTGCGCGCCGAAAAGCCCTCGCCCCACTGGGGCGAGGGAACACTCGGAGCAAACACCGGCAGGCTGATCTCCGGCGTGACGTCGCGGAACTGCACGGTTACCGGCATGTCGGCAGTGACATCCTCCGGTGCGCAGCCGACGATGTTGGTCGGCATGCGCGGACCTTCCTCCAAGGTGACCAGCGCCACCACGTAAGGCACGTCGCCGGCATAGACGTCCTTAGGCACCGGATGGCGCACGACTATCCAGCTGAAAACCCTGGCTTTGCCGCTGGCCTCGACCCATTCGTGGTCGGGCGACTGGCAGTTGGGACAGAAGCTGGTTGGCGGAAAGCGATGCCTGCCGCAGTTCGTGCAGCGCACGATCTTGAGCGTATGCGCGCGCGCGCCTTCCCAGAACGGCGTGCTTTCCGGGTCCAACACCGGCAGCGGCTTCATATATGACATGATTTTAGTTCCTCAGCACGAGCGCGCTGCCGCAGGTCATGGCGCCGGCAGTGGTCAGGCAGGTTTCGAGATCGGGAATCTGGCGCACGCCGGCGTCGCCGCGCAGCTGCTGCACCGCCTCGACCACGTGATTGAGGCCGTGGATATAGCCCTCGGACAACAGCCCGCCGGCGGTGTTGAGCGGCAGCTCGCCGGTGGGACCGATGCGGCCGCCCATGACGAACGGGCCGCCCTCGCCTTCCTTGCAAAAGCCCAGCCCCTCCAGCTGCATGATGATGGAATAGGTGAAGCAGTCGTAGATCTGGGCGATGTCGATGTCCTTGGGGCCGATGCCGGCGCTCTTCCACAGATCGTCGGCGATGTACTTGGCGTAGTTGTGCGAATGGTTGGGCCAGCGCATCGCGTCGAACAGGTCTTCACCTTGGTTCGGGCCGCCGCCATAGGCGCCGCCCATGATGCGGATCGGCTTGTGCTTCATGTCTCGGGCGCGCTCGGCGCTGGTGACCAGCACCGCGCAGGCGCCGTCGGTCTCCAGGCAGATGTCCAGCATGTGGAACGGGTCCACGATCATGCGGGAATTATGGTAATCGTCCAGCGTGATCGGCGTGCGCTGCATCGCACGCTCGTTCCTGGCGGCATTGGCGCGGAAGGTCACGGCGATCTCCCCCAGCTGGGCGTGGCTGGTGCCGTATTCGATCATGTGGCGGCGGCACCACATCGCCATCGCCTGGGGATAGGTGATCCAGCCGAACGGTGCGGTGTACTGGGTGATATTGTAAGCCGCGAGGTCACGCCCGCCGCCCAGCCGGAAACCCGAGCGGCCGTTCATCGCGCGGTAGCACAGCACGTTCTTGGCGAGTCCGGCCTCGATCGCCGCGACGGCGGTCAGGATGATGAGGTTGGCCGCGTTGCCGCCTGACAGGAAATCGACGGCGTAGCCGGCCTGCGGAACGCCGATCTCGGTCGCCACCGCGATCGCGGGCACCGAATCGTTGAAGTTGAAGCTGACGAAACCGTCGATGTCCTTGACCGTAAGGCCGGCATCTTGGGTGGCCTTGAGGCAGGCTTCCGAGGCGAGGCTGCGCACGGTGCGCCCCGAGTTCTTGGAGAACTCGGTCCAGCCGATCCCGGCGATGGCATATTTGTCCCTGACGGCGAACATGGTGCTTCCTCGTGTCTTTAGCGTGAGAAAACCGGTTTGCGCTTGTCCCTGAAGGCGATCAGTCCCTCGGTCGCATCCGGCACGGTGGTGGCATAATGGTGGACATAGCCCATCTCGTAGGCGAGGCCCTCGCCCAGCGGCAGCGTCAGCGCCTTGTTGGCGAGATGCTTCATGCCGCGGACGCCGACCGGGCTTTTTTCCGCCATTTCTGCAACATAGCGCCGGGCGGTCGCATCGAGATCAGCCGCCGGCACGACCTCGCCGACCAGCCCGATGCGCTCGGCCTCGGCGGCGGTGAGCAGCCTTCCCGACAGCATCAGGTGCTTGGCGCGCAAGAGGCCGATGGCGCGCGGCAGGCGCTGCGAACCGCCGGCGCCGGGCAGCTGGCCGAAATTCAGGTGCCCGTCGCCGATCTTCGCAGTATCGGCGGCGATGGCGAGATCGCAGGCGAGCAGCAGCTCCAGCCCGCCGGCCACGGTCACGCCGTTGACCGCTGCGATGTAGATTTTCTCCGAGCGCTCGATCTCATCCAGCATGCGGAAGAAATCGTCGAGGAATTGGGCGAACGCGGCCGGATCCGCATACAGCTTGATGTAGCCTTCCAGATCGCCGCCGGCCGAAAAACTGCGGCCGCTGCCGGTGACGATGACGGCCAGGCAGTCGCTCGCCTCGATCTCCGCAATGCCGGCGCGCAGCTCCTTGATCGTCGCCCAGTCGAGCGGGTTCAGCTTATCGGCGCGATCGAGCGTGATGCGCGCCGCGCGCCCCTCCCACTCCACCTTGATATTCCGGTAGCCCTGATCGGACATGGCGCGCCTTGAATCCTGTCGGGTTGTCGGACAATTCTGGACAGTAGCACCGGGATGTGGTGCTATCAAGGGATGGCTGCAATGACGGAGAAAACACAGCTAAGGTAACGGCATGCAGACTCGCGATTTCGCTCGGATCGAACGGGCGCCGGCCTACAAGCTCGTCCATGACGCGATCGAGCGCGAAATCTTTGCGGGGCGGCTGCGCGTCGGGGATCCGCTGCCGGCCGAGCAGGCGTTGGCCGAGCAGTTCGGGGTTAACCGCTCGACCGTGCGCGAGGGCATCCGCCTGCTGGAGCAGAGCGGGCTGGTCGAACGCGAGGGCGGCAAACGTCCGCGGATTTCGGTGCCGCATTACCTGGAACTCGCATCATCGGCCAGCCGGGCGCTGATCCTGGCTTCGATCACCTTCCGCGAGCTGTGGGAGGCGTCGGTCCTGGTCGAGCCGATGATGGCTGAGATCGCCGCCGCCAATATAAGCGGCGGCGACCTGGAACGGCTCCGCGTCAACATCGCCGAGATGGAGGCGATGATCCTGCAGATCGAGTCGCACGAAGTTTTCGATGTCGACGATTTCGTCGGGCTTGATCGCGAATTTCATGAGATCCTGGCACAGGGCTCTGGGAACCGCGTGCTGATCCTGTCGCACGAGCCGGTAACCAAGCTGTTCATCCCGGCGGGCCGCATCATTCTGCCCCGGCTCAAGACCTATCGCCGGGTGCTGGACGCTCACCGCTATATTCACGAATGCCTGGTCGCCCGCGATGCGGAGGGAGCCCGTGCCTGGATGCTCAGGCACATGAACGACTTCCGCAAGGGCTACGAGCGGACCGGCTTCGACCTGGATATGTCGCTGGACGCCGCCCGGCTCGGACTGACATGAGCCGCGCGGTGCCGGCGTAGGTCGGATAAGCAAAGCGCGGTATTAGGTAGCAAACTCCACAAAGTGGAGCGAGCCGCCGATACCGGTGGAGCTTATCCGACCTACCCCTCCGCTATCGCACCTGGTCCGCGAAGCGCTCCCTGATATCCGCCTTGAGCGCGCCTTTGGCGACCTTGCCGCCGGAGGAGGTCGGCAGCTCGTCCATCAGGATCAGATGTTCGGGGAACCATTCCTTGGAGACGCCGCGGGCTGAGAGGTGCTGGCCGATGCTCTCGAGGGTCACGGTGGCGCCGGGGCGCGGAACGACATAGATGGCGACCCGCTCGCCGAATACCTTGTCGGGAGCGGCGACGGCGGCGACCAGCGCCACGGCGGGGTGGGTGCCGACCTCTTCCTCCACCGCGGGGGCGCTGATGTTCTTGCCGCCGCGGATGATGAAGTCGGAGGTGCGGCCGACGACCTTCAGATATCCTTCCTCGTCGATCTCGACGATGTCGCCCATCAGCATCCAGCCGTCCGGCGTGTAGAGCTTGGCGTTGCCGGCCGGGTCGCTCCAATAGCCGAGGCAGGTGGCCGGACCCTTGCAGCCGGGCTGGCCGGTGGAGCTCCTGCCGGTGATGTCCTCGCCGGTTTCGGGGTCGAACAGGCGTGTGTTCATTTCGGGGATCAGCCGGCCGGCGGTGCGCAGGCGCCGCTCGCGCGTGTCGTCGGCTGTCGTGCGGCTCAAGGCACCGGTCTCGTTCGAGCCGTAGAATTGCAGCACGGCGGCGCCGGTCACCTGCTCGAACTCGGCGGCGCGCTCATAGGGCACGGCTTCGCCGCCGGTGAACATGGAACGGAGAGAACCGAGGTCGCGCGGCCGCTCTGCCTGGGCGTTCAGCAGCATGATGAACTGGGTCGAGACGCAGCATAGCACCGTCACTCGCTCCCGCTCGATCAGGTCGAGCGCTGCATGGGCGTCGAACTTCTCCATCACCACGGTCGGGCAGCCGAGGATGGTGGGCGAGAAATGGGCGGTCCACATCCCGAAGCCGAAGGGCGCCGGCACCGCGCCCATGAACACCTCGTCCGCGCGGAAACCACCCGCCTCCTCCGCCAGCTTGTGGAAATAGTACCAGCGGTTGGGCGTGTGCATCACGCATTTGGGCAAGCCCGTGGTGCCGGAGGTGGAGTTGAGCAGGAACAGCTCGTCGGGCTCGATGCCGAGATCGACCGGGACCGGGCCGGACGCGTCGCTCGGAATGCCGTCGACCAGGATCGGCTGGTCGCCCGAAACGAAATCCGGCACCAGAATCAGGTGCTCCAGCTGGGCGCCTTGTTCGACCAGGGCGGCCTTGAGGGCGGACGCGGGCCGCCCGCGCTGGATTTCGTGGGTGATAAGCGCGCGCGCCGCGGTGCGGTTGATGAGGTGGGATATCTCGCGATCCCCCGCCCGCGCGCCGATGCCGACGGCAACGAGGCCGGCTTTCTCGACGCCGACCAGCGCCGCGTGAACCGCGGGGCCATCAGGCAGCACGACCGCCACCCGGTCACCGCGCGTCAGGCCGAGGAAGACCAGCGCGGCGGCGATACGTTCGGAAGCCTGGTCGTAGTCGCGCCAAGTGAAGCGGCCGGCCTCGGTGACGTAGGCCGCGTCGTGCGGACGCTCGGCCGCGAGCTTGCGGATGCGGTCGGCGTGGCGGATATCGCTCCACCAGCCGTTGGCGCGGTAGTCCGCGGCCGTCGCCGGATCGGCGGTGACGATCTGCGTGTCATGCAAATTCATGTACTTCCCCCGCACTCGCGGATTTGACGGAGGTCTTTTAGTCGCGCCTGCGGAGAAACCCAAGAGTCAGGCGCTGCGCGCTCCGTTGCACCACACAGCACCCCGCAGTAGCTTGCCGACCTTCTTCAGGGCGGCCTGGACAATGCGCGCCATTCGCCGCTGATCCTCACGATAGTGGGAAAGCACCGAACCGCATGACGTACACTTTCGAGGCCGAAATCAGCCCTGGCATGGCGCCGCGTGAGGTCGTGGGGCTGGCACAGCTCGCCGAGGATGGAGGCTTCCATCGCCTGGGCATTTCGTGCGTCGCATTGTGGCCGGACACCTACCAGCTGCAGGCGCTGGTCGCGGCGAATACAAGCCGCATCGGCATCGGCAGCATGGTGACCAATCCCTATACGCGCCACGCCGCGGTCCACGCTGCCGCGCTCGCCACCCTGGACGAGCTCTCAGACGGGCGCGCGTTCTGCGGGATGGGCGTGGGCGCTGGCCTCGAGGCCCTCGGCATCCACTACAAGCAGCCGGTCCGCACGCTGCGCGAAAGCGTGACGGCGATCACGCGCCTGCTGGCGGGTGAAACAGTCTCCATGCAGGGCCAGACCCTGATGCTGGATGGCGCGTGCCTTCTGCGGCCGCCGGCCCACAAGGTGCCGATCGCCATCGGGACGCGCAGCGAACAGGTGATGCGCCTGACCGGCGAACTGGCCGACATCGCGCTGGTCGGCGCGCGCCACCTCACGCCCGACATCGTCGCGCAATATCGCGGATGGCTGGCGGAGGGCGCGGCCCGCGCCGGCCGGTCCCCGGACGCGATCGAGGTCATGCCGCGGATCACGCTATGCGTCTCGCACGACGAGGCGTTGGCCATTACCAGCGTCAAGCGCTATGCCGCCCACTATCTCGATATCCTGGGCGAGCGCGGGCCCCCGGTCGATCCCGCGCGGCGCGCCGCCATCAGCCACGCACTCAAGGAGGCGCGCGGCTGGTACTTTGATCTGGCACGATATGATCCGCCCGCGTTGCTGGAGCTCGTCGATGACGCGCTCGCCCGCGCTTTTGCGGTGGTTGGTACGCCCGAGCAGTGCGCCGAGCAGGTCCGCAGCCTTCTGGCGTTGGGTTTTCGAGGTGTGAGTTGCAACCTCGCACCGACCAATCAGGCCTCGAACTATCTCGGCCTCAAGGAGACGCTGGAAGGCGCGGCGGAGATGCTGGCGCTGCTGAAGTGACGATGTGGATCGTCGGCCCTGGCGATCGACGCCGAACTGACCTGCGACCACGCAACACACTGTTGCATCGCCGCTTCGGCCGCAGTAGTTTGCCCCACTTTCATCACGCCAATGCGCGTCGCGCCATAAAGGGGAAATCGGGATGGCTCATTTACGCTTGTTGAGGGCACGCTTGCTGCCGGCCGTCCTCCTGGCGGCGACCTCTCTGACGGCTCCGCTTGTGGCTCATGGTGCCACCGGCGACCAGGCCGCGTCCAAGAACTGGCCGATGGTCGAGGGCGATCTGGGCAATTCCCGGTTTTCCACGCTCTCGCAGATCAACACCAAGACCATCAAGGAACTGGGCGGGGTCTGGAACCACAAATTCGATGGCGTGTCGCGCGGCACGCCGGTCGTGGTCGACGGCGTGATGTATGTAACCGCCGGCAACAAGATCTACGCCTTCAATCCCAGGACCGGCGATGTGATCTGGACGCACGATTGCGACGTGGCGCCGTCGTTCCAGTTCAAGGGCATCACGCTCGGCGACGGGCTGGTGTTCTACGGCACGGCCGACGCGCATATTGTGGCGCTGGACGCCAAGACCGGACAGCAGGTCTGGAGCCACCTGATCGGCGACGAGATGCCGGTCCGCAAAGACAGCCCGGCCGCCGCGCTGACCCTCACCGGCCAGTACGTGTCGGGCGCGCCGACCTTCGCCGCCCATCTGGTGATCACCGGCTTGTCGAACGGCGATTTCGGCGTGCGCGGCCGAGTTGTGGCGCTCGATTCAAAGACCGGCAAGGAGGTCTGGACCTTCTATGCCATTCCCGGCCCGGGCGAGGTCGGCCACGACACCTGGCCGGCGGACAATGACGAGTGGAAGCGCGGCGGCGGCGGCGTGTGGAACACGCCGGTGGTCGATCGCGAGCTGGGGCTCGTCATCTTCGGCACTGGGAACCCGGTGCCGCAATGGGGGGGCGAGCTCCGCGCCGGCGACAATCTGTTCACTGATTCAGTGGTCGCGGTCGACCTGAAGACCGGCAAGTACAAATGGCACTACCAGACCGTGCATCACGATATCTGGGAAGACGATATCGGCACGCCGCTCGTGCTCTATGAGGCCACGGTCGGCGGCAAGCCGGTGAAAGCGGTGGCGGCGATGCGGACCGATGGCTACCTGTTCGAGCTCGACCGCGCGAGCGGCAAGCCCATCCACCCGGTCGAGGAGAAGCCGGAACCGCAGGATGCGCGGCTCAAGACCGCGGCCACCCAACCGTTCCCCGTCGGCGCCGACGAGGTCGGGCCCGACTGCGTGACGCAAGACAAGATCCCGGCCGGTTTCAAAGGCTTCTGCCATTTCCAGCCGATCGACTACACGACGCCGAACGCGATGTACCCGGTGCTGACCGCGCGGTCTTCGCCGATGGCCTATGACCCGCAGACCAAATACTTCTATGTGGCCGGGTCACCGGCTTGGCCGCTCTGGCTGCACCGGTTCGAGGACCCGCGCTTCTTCGTCGGCGGCAATGGCGGCCTGCCGGGAATCAAGACCTCGGGCATCATGGCTGCGATCGACGCGACGACCGACAAGATCGTCTGGCAGAAGAACACGCCCTATGAAATGCAGAACGGCGCGGGCTTCACCGCGACCGCGGGCGGCGTGCTGCTCCACGGCGACCCGGACGGCAATTTGCAGGCGCTGGACGCCAAGACCGGCGACATTCTCTGGCAGTTCCAGACGGGTGCGAACGAGACCGGGCCGGCCGCGATCTTCGAGCTGGACGGCAAGGAATATGTCTCGGTAATCGCGACCAACACGCTGTGGACGTTCGCGCTGGGCGGCAAGGCCGAGCAGGCAGCAGCCCCACCCCCGCCGCAGACCGAGACCACCTTCGGCGGACGGCTGGTCAAGGCCAACGCGGTGACCTTAGGCGGCCCGATCGGCGACGGCGGGCTGGTCGACAAGGTGCGCGAATCGCCCGACGAGTATTCGACCCTGCCGATGCGCGTCCGGATCAAGGCCGGTGACAGCATCACCTGGACCAACAAGGGCAAGGAAGCGCACGATGCGACTGCGGTAGACGGCTCGTGGACCACGGGACCGATCGCACCCGGCGCGAGCGCGACCGTGAAGTTCGATAAACCGGGGTCCTGGACCTATGCGTCGAAGGCGTTCCCGTGGATGTACGGGCAGGTAATGGTCGACGAGTAGGAAGCTTTTCTTTACCGCGCTTCCGCCCGCCATCCCCCCCACCCAAGCCTCCCCCCTCGAGGGCAGCGTGATCGCATATGGGCGAAATGGCGGCCTGAAAAGAATTGAACCGCAAAGACGCAAAGGCGCCAAGTAAGAAGTTATTGTTTTCCTTGGCGCCCTTGCGTCTTTGCGGTTCACTTTCTTTCGTCGTGCAAACCCATATGCGGTTGCCCTACCATCAAGGGAAGGGTCGGGTGGGGTGACGGCGCGGACCGAGAAGCTATACCACTCAGGACGCCTCTTCGCGGATGAATTGGCGGAACTCGCGGACGGTGAAATCCATCAGCGCCTGGCGGTCCGCGCCCTGGTCGCGGAACGCCAGGTAGAACACGCCCATCTCAAACTGGGTCATCATCATGTGCACCCGGACGCGCAACTGCGGGGTCGATTCGGTGGGTGACGCAGCGCGCCGGAACGCCGGGATCCGCTGCCCCAGGCGCGACACGATCTCTTGCCGGACGTTCTCCTCCCAGCTCGCGCCTTCCGGCTCGAGTGCCGGGATTTGGCCGAGCGTCATATAGAACGGCTTGTTGGCGCGGTAGAAGATGATGAGGCTCGTGATCCACTCTTCGATCTCGGCCTCTGTCGGGTCGGCCGACTCCAGCCGATCGAACTCGGCGAAGAGGCGCGGCCAGAACTCGGCGAAGAGCGCCTTGGCGATGGCGAACTTGCTGTCGAAATGGCGGTAGAAGGTGCTGCGGTTGACCTCGGCGCGGCGCACGATGTGATCGATCGTGGTTCCGGCATAGCTGAGCTCGGCGAAGGAGAGATAGGCCGCTTCCAGCAGCTTCTCATGGCTGGTCTGCTTCTGCAGCCGCTGCAGCTCGGTGGGGCCGCGCTCAACCGAGGGCCGGGCGGCGCGCCGGACCGGGCGCGCGGAAACCGAGATCGCTGAGCGTACCATATCCTTAACCTAGAACCTGCCTGCAGACGTCTGACTCTAGGAGACGCGCCCCACTTGCGCAATGTCGGCGGGCGCTGGCAATTTTGAGCCGCACTCGATAGAACGCCCTTGAGCAAAACACGCAGCCGCGCCATCCCGAAGGCCGGCAAGGGGAAGAGGATCGATGAAGACCAGCCTGTGCGAAATGTTCGGTATCGAGACGCCGATCTTCGCGTTCTCCCATTGTCGCGACGTGGTGGTCGAGGTCTCCAAGGCCGGCGGTCTGGGCGTGCTGGGCGTCGGCTACTACACCGCCGAGCAGCTGGAGATGGAGCTGAAATGGATCGACGAACATATCGGCGGCAAGCCGTATGGCGTCGACCTGCTGATGCCGAACAACGCCGACGATGAGGCGCACAGCCGCAAGGTTTCGGCCGATGACTTGCCCCAAGAGCAGGTGCAGTTCCTGCGCAAGCTGCTGGATGACGCCGGCATCCCGCGGCTGCCGGCGGGCGATACTGTCCTGCAGGAAGAAATCTCCCGGATCACCATGACCAAGGCGGAAAGCCTGGCATGCCTGGAAACAGCGCTCACGCACCCGATCAAGCTGGTGGTGAACGCGCTCGGCACACCGCCCAAGGAGATGGTCGAGCGCGTGCATGGGGTTGGGATCAAGGTCGGCTCGCTGGTCGGCAAGGTCGAACACGCGCTCGCGCAGAAGGCAGCCGGGGTCGACCTGATCGTCGCACAAGGATCGGAAGCAGGCGGCCACACCGGCGTCATTTCCTCGATGATTCTGTGGCCGCAGGTGGTCGACGCGGTGGCGCCGACCCCCGTGCTGGGCGCCGGCGGCATCGGCCGGGGACGCCAGATGGCCGCGGCGCTGGCCTTGGGCTGCGAGGGTATCTGGTGCGGCTCGATCTGGCTCGGCACCAAGCAGAGCGACCTCTTGCCGGAAATGAAGGAACGGCTCTACGCCGCCAAGGCCGACGAGGCGGTGCAGAGCCGCAGCCGCACCGGCAAGCCGGCCCGGCTGTTGAAGAGCAAGCTGACCGAAGCCTGGGAGAAGCCCGGCGCGCCCAAGTTCCTCGGCATGCCGTGGCAGACCATGGTCAACACCGAGCCCCGGCTCCGCATCGAGCGGGCCCGCAACAAGGAATTCCTCACCTGCCCCGTCGGCCAGATCGTCGGCGACATGAAGGAAGAGAATACCGTCAAGCAGGTGATCTACGATATCCTGGTCGAGTTCGCGGAAACGAGCGAGCGGATGAACGAGATCGTCAACGCGGAGTGAGACGCGGGAGAGACGAGGTGGAGGGAACGCCGTTCCTGTGCCGGTCGTGACTCCCTCGCCCCGATGGGGAGCAGGGGAATTGCATATGGGCGAAATGGCGGCCTGAAAAGAGTTGAACCGCAAAGACGCAAAGGCGCCAAGTAAGAAATTATTGTTTTCCTTGGCGCCTTTGCGTCTTTGCGGTTCACTTTCTTTCGAGAATGACAAACCAGGAAGTGAAAACGGATGCGCGATACCATCAACGCTGAACCATTCCGCATCTCCATCCCCGACTCAGTCCTGGTCGACCTGAAGGAACGGCTCGCGCGTACCCGTTGGCCGATCGAGGCCAAGGCGCCGCCGTGGCGCTATGGCACCAGTCTTGCCTACATGCGGGGCATCGTGGAGTACTGGCGCGACCAGTACGACTGGCGACGGTCGGAGGCCGCGCTCAACGGCTTCCCGAACTACAAGGCGACGGTCGGCGGCAAGCAGATCCATTTCATCCTGGAGCGCGGCTCGGGCCCCGACCCGTTGCCGATCATCCTGACCCATGGCTGGCCCGGGTCGGTGGTCGAGTTCCTGGACGTGATCGAGCCATTGGCACATCCGGAGCGGTTCGGCGGCGACGCCAGCGACGCCTTCACGGTTGTCGTACCGAGCCTGCCCGGCTATGGCTTCTCCGACCCGCCCGATGCGCCGATCCCGCCGCGGGCGATCGCGCCGCTCTGGCGCGACCTGATGGTGGGCGTGCTCGGCTGCGACCGTTACGTGGCGCAGGGCGGGGATTGGGGAGGCATCGTCACTTCCTGGCTGGCGCTCGACCATCCCGAACGTCTTAAAGCGATCCATCTCAACATCGTGGGCTTCAACCCCACGATCACCGAGGCCGACCCACTGACGCCGGAAGAAGAGGATTGGCAGCGGCGCAAC